>WRJE01000030.1 GCA_009782385.1 Oscillospiraceae bacterium
TAGTGCTTTAAGTGTATGCCGAGCGTAATCGCTTATAGGTTCAGTTTTTCCGATAGATTCATCTTTTAATAAATTCTCCAAGAGCGAAACAACAGACGGACAGCCAATATTATTCTCTTGCCAAGTCATCAGTTTCAAGAAATCGCCGGAGCGAAGTCGGGTTTTATCGAAAGAATTATATTCACGCTGAACCTTTCTATGCAATTCACCGAAATCATCTGTCGGTACAAGATAAATAAGAACGCAAGGCTTATCGTTATATTTTGAAATAATCCCGTTATATTCTTTATTTAATTGGTTTTCCATTGTAGAGCCGGAATACAACTTGTTTTCAACGGCAATTTTCCAGTTATCAATGGATATAAGTATATCAATAAAAGCCGTGGTGACATTTTCTTCAAGTTCCATTCCAAAGTCGCTCACAGCTTCACCGCGCAGCCTATTGCGTAGGTTGTCGGCTGTCTTGGTAAGTTTACCGCAGTCGTTGGAGATTGACGCGATAAATCTACTGAGCAATTCATGCCCTAACCCATGCTCCATTTGCGGATGCAAAAGCCACGCCAATATGGATGACATTTGTTCCTCATACATCGGTTTTTTGCCGGACGCAAGCACTTTGAAAATGTTCATGGCTCACCTCGAAATATTCTTTTTTCCATTATAACACAAAAAGAAAAATCGTTCCACTATAAATAAATCTGCACATAATCCTTGATAATCTGCATATTATATGCTATACTATATGCAGATAAAGCAAGGAGATGTGCATATGAAACATTTCGACTATTCATTTCTTGAACATGGTTTGCTTCCTGCCGGATTGGTGAATATGGTCGGCGCGATAGCAGAACTGCGGGAGCGTGAAAACTCATTAAAAGACAACTACCCCGATGTTTTCACTCGATTGGAGAGTATCGCAAAGGTGCAGAGCGTCAAGGGGTCTAACGAGATTGAGGGCATTGTCACCAGTGAACATCGTGTTAACGAGATTGTCAATCAAAACTCCGCGCCGCTGAATCATAATGAAATGGAAATTGCCGGGTATCGTGACGCTCTCACGCTTATTCATGAAAACTTCGCGGTGCTTGACGCGCGGGAGCGCGACATACTCCGGCTGCATGAGATTATGCTGTCTTACGCGCCTGTTGGCGGCGGACGCTACAAAGACAGTGACAACGTGATTATGGAAGTTGGCGCGAGCGGAGAGCGGCGTGTTCGCTTTACGCCAACACCCGCCCTTGAAACCGCCGAAACTATGGAGCAGTTAATACTCGCGTATATGGAAGCGCGTGACAATTACGCTATAAACCGATTGTTGCTGATACCATGTTTTGTGCTTGATTTTCTCTGTATTCATCCGTTCGCGGACGGAAACGGAAGAATATCGCGTCTGCTTTCGTTACTGTTGTTATATAAAAACGGTTTTGATGCGGGACGGTACATTTCATTTGAAGAACAAATTAACCGCAACAAAACATCCTACTACCGGACATTAAAAGACAGTTCGGAAAATTGGCACGAAAATCAAAACAGCTATTTCCCATTCATCACAAACTTCATGTCAACATTGCTGCATTGTTATAAGGAACTTGATAAACGGTTTGCGGTAATTAACAGCGCGAAAATCACCAAACGCAAGCGTATTGAAGCAACTGTATTAAACAGTCTGCTGCCAATTAGTAAAAGCGAGATTTGCTACATCTTGCCGGACGTTAGTCCGACGACTGTCGAAGCGGTAATCTCGTCAATGGTGAAAAGCGGCGTGGTTAAGAAGGTCGGCACGGCAAGGAATACTAAGTATTTGAAACGGCAATAGGAATGAAGTTTGAAAGTCACGCTCCAAAAAAGTATTAGCGCGCTTGAGGTTATTATAACCGCAAGCGCGCTAAATTTCCATATCGCGTTAGGTGATAAAAATTCAACCGTGGGGCGAAATTAGGGATGCTCTAACAGAGGTACATATCCCGTTTTTTCAACAAGACTTTGACCCTGCGGAGAGAGTATCCAATCAATAAGTTTTTCTGTGTTCATCATCCGTTCAGCGTCTTCTTCCGTTTCCGTTTCACGCACTATTGTGATTGCATAAAAATCATTAGCAAATGGATATGTGTCGTTAGCAATATTTTCAGATGTCGGCTCAATGCCATTTATTGAAAGAAATTTTACTTTATCTTCCGCAATCATATCCCTTATGTAGTAGAGAAATGAATAGCCGAGGGAGTTTCTGTAGTTTTTGTAAGCCACGGCATTATACATACCTTTCATTTCGTCATATATAAATTCTTCCGGCGGATTGATAATCGGAATGTCACCCATGATTTCTTTAAGCATAACTTGGCTGCCTGAAGTGTTGGGTCGCTGATAGACTATTATCTCTCTATTGCCTCTGCCGACTTGCCGCCAGTTGGTTGCCTGACCGGAATAAATGTCTTTAATGCTATCAACTGATAGGTCGAAGGCAGGATTCCGTCTGTTTACAAAGAAAATAAACGCTTCTTTTCCGATTGGCGTAAGTTTTAATTCCAATCCGAGTTCCCGCGCCTGTTCATGTTGCTCCTCCGATACCCCCATTAAAAATATGAGGTCTGAATTGTTTTCAATCAGATTGTCAAACGCCTGAGCTGTACGTGAGCAAAGGACAAGATGTTCTTTGCGTTCCAAATAAGCGTTGTACTCGGCTTCGGCATATGTTGCGCGGGCAAAGGCGGCATAGAGCGGGTACAATGCCGTTGCGCCGTCAAGGCGCGGCAGGTTACCTTGTAGTTTGAGAGCGGATGGTTCGTCAAGATTTTTTGCAAGTGTATTTTTACGGAACGGTTCATATAAGTATAAATTGATTTCTTCCGATGTCCCTTGAATTTCGAGGATGCTTTTTTCATAGGAGTTATATCCCACGACTGAAATAAACGCTATAACAAGAGGAGTTACCAAACAGAACGCGATTATTTTTCGCACTTTGACGCTGAACAAGTCCCAAATATAAAAAATACATATTCCAAATAACGCTAAAAAGATAGCAACTGTCAGCCATCCCCCCACATCGTCAAAGTATATCCACGCACGTTGCGGCGGTATTAAATTTATTGAAACAATAACAGCAGCAAAAAATGAAATGCAGGCAAATATAATGCTTATACCAATACGCGCCGCAATTTTGTTTTTCCTAAAACATAAATATACGATAAACGCAAAGATTGCCAATGCAAGGTGTATAGGCCATAGCACAAAACTCAATAAATCTTCAAAGAACGATTTGTTGTATGTTCCGACAAATGCTGTAACAACAATCAGAACCACCATTGCACCCGACAAACAAAGCACGGATACCCACAATTCTTTATCATCGAACGGTTTCCAGATTATAAGTAAACATATTGCAAGTATTCCAATGCTAATTACAAACGGAATCCACTTCCAGACAATAGTAGTGTTCCCCCAATAGTTCATGCGTTCATATGCGTCAGTATAAAAGAGTTCAAAGTTAAGAAGTAAGAACGCAAAGCACTCAATGCTTTTGCCGACACGCGCCAATTTTATATCTTTTCTAAAGCCTAAAATCAACCCCGCAACTATTAAAACCATATAAAATATAATCAAAATTTCATCCCCCCACGCACACTATAACACAGAAAGGAAAATTTTTCTACTATAAATGAGAAGGTCGGGCATGGAAGCCCAACCCTACAAATACCGCTATGTAGGGGCGGCAATTAACCGCCCTTATCATTACTATCCGAACGCGCGGCTTAGAAGCCCCTTTTTCGATTGCTCCTGATACTCAACGGCGTTGTAGACTAAAATCGCCGCCTGTTCGCGTGTGATAGTCTCTCCCAGTCGTATCGACCCATCGGGATACGCATTCATTATCCCGACCGCGTCAAGGTTCGAGACTGCCTGTGCCGCCCAAGCGGGCATTTCGCCCGTATCGGCAAACACCGGCATAACGCCCGCGTTTTCAATGCTGCCCGCGTTGTTAATCAGCACCGCCGCCTCGGCGCGTGTAATATCGCGCATTGCCATCAACGCTTTGCGTCCATCGGCGGTATTCTCACCGTTGACAATGCCGTTTTTGAGCGCGAGCGTGGCATAGGGACGCATCCACTCGGGTATTTCGGCATCATCGGCAAAGCCTGTGCGCGAAGTGCTGCCCGATGGGTCAAGTCCTAGGGCGGTCATCAGCATTACCATGAACTCGCCGCGTGACATCTCGGCATTGGGATTAAAATAATGACTGTCGCCCAGTTTCTCTCCGACATAAACTCCCTTCCCCGCCAGTTTTAGCGCGTGATACAGCGCGGGACTGTCGTTCATATCGGCATAAGTTAATTTTGTGGGAGATTTTTCGATTCTTATTGAAATCTTCGCCTCGTTAGACACATTGCCGTAAGCGTCCGTGGCGATATAGGTCATGGAGTCTTTTCCGGTTTTCTTCTCATAGGGTTTGTACTTAAACGTGCCGTCGCCCAACACTTCAACCTCACCGCGTTTGGGTTTGCCGACTATTTTATAGGTCAGCGGGTCGTTGTCGGGGTCGCTGCCCCTGAATCCCGCAGTGATAGCGACATTCTTACACGTTTTGATGTCAAATTCTTCGGCAATGGGCGGGCGGTTCTCCTTGCCCAGAAGATTGATTGCAACCGTTACGTTTTCAAACGGCAAATCCTCCTCGTACACAGGCATTATATTGAAATGTGTGCCTGCGGCCTTAACGGTGGACGGTACAAAGCGGATTGAGTCGATTGCCGCCGCCGGAACTGCCTCTCCGGCAAGCAAATCGCGCGTTCCGAATTTCAGTGTGCCGCAGCTGCTGTCCGGCAGTGTCGCGATGACGATTCCCATAAGCGTATAATCTGTTTGGAAATCGCCGAGAGTGAACTGTATCTCACCGTTTGACGGCGAGGTTTTGGAAAACGCCTGCATGACGGGTTGGTAATCGTAATCCTCCGCCGCAAGTCCCGTCAACATTGCGGAGGTCAACAGCAGTATAGCGCAAAGTAGTGATAGTTGCTTCTTCATTATAGTTCCTCCTTATGGTTTTGCGGTTAGTTTCTACCGTTGGGAGAAAAATATTCCTTTTTTGCATGAAAATTTTTACAATAGTCATTTACAGATATTTCCGCTATAATAATAACGGCGGGCATACGATATATAATGTACCCGCAAATATTACACGGTATGGAGACGATTATGGTTTTTAATGTTCATATACGCATGGCGAAAGCGGCTGCAAATGAAATGCGGTCGGCGAATCTAAGAGTAGGACGCAAATCATTTATATTCGGGAACGTGTTTCCTGATTTGCTCATCCCGCACATACCCAAACACAGAAAATTGAACTCGCACAGATTTTTTGACCGCACACACAATAAGATTATGAACCGCCGCCGAAAGAACTCAATGAAAATACATATGTGGGATTCATTCCTTTTGGGGATGCTTGCCCACTATGCCGCCGACTATTCCTGCGCGGCGCATAAGAGAGACTGGATTGGCAGTCACCGCGCCCATATCAGGCACGAGAAGGAACTATCACGCCATCTGAAAGCAAATCCGGCATTGCTAACAGATAACAGTGATACCCCGAAGCAAAAGAACCCTTGCCGCGCCTGCCAGTTGGGACTAAACAGCACTGTTACCGCTTCCGAAGAGATTGTAGACGCTATGAATGCGGTCAGGCTTGTCTGCGCCGTGGCATAATTTACAAGAAATAACACACACTATCCGAAAAGGAAGGTGTGTGTTTTTATGCCTAAAACTATTCAGGCAATATTTGACAGTATGGACTCCGCCGATAACGCGGTCGCGGGTTTAAGACGGCAGGGCATCAGCATAATGGCATATAGGTGTGAACGCTTGGAACGCGGCGAACGCGGAGGGTTAGGTATTATACCTGCCGCCGGGGGCGCGCCCGGTCCGATGATGATGGCGGGCGGTGCATTAAATATGGGAATCGCAGCCGCCCCGTTCGGCGTTGCGGTTTATGCAGGAGGAGGAGAAGATGTGCCGCGTGACGCGGTGAGCGATGAGGTTGTAATAAGCATTGCCGTTGACGACACACAGTCGGATACGGCGGAATCGGCGTTGATTTCCATGGGCGGCAGGTCTGTCAGTGTTTCGTAGGGGCGGTCATTGCCGCCCCTTTATGTATCATACTCAAACGATTTTGGATATACTTCAAGCCCAAGCGCACGTCCAAATGCCATAGCCCATTTCACAAATCCATAAGATACTGATGTAATGATATTTCCATCCTTAATATAACCTTCAGTAATGGGTTTTTCTATGTTATCATCCCAGCCTACCATAAACGCTATATCTTCTTGTGTGAAACCCTCTTCAAGGAGATCCTTTCTGTTCACACCAACCATAAATCTTTTACCTTTCAACATTCCCGCTTTGAGCAGGAGAACAGGTGCTATGGAAATCGCTCCGATTATAATGTCGTCTTTGTTAAATCTCTTTACAAAGGATATGATATCGTCATCCTCTGCCGCTTCTCTTAGGTCTGAACTGCCGGTTAGCAACAAGGCATCGTATTCCTCTATATCCAACTCATAAATCGTTTTTTCCGCAACAACAACAAGTCTCTCCTCACTGCAAACGGGTGTCAGCGTTTTCGCGAATACAGTGATTTGCTTTTCAGCCATAGCCAGCATTTCAAGTGCTACGCTAAACTCAAAATTGCAAAACTTGTCGTAAATCAGCACAGCAACCTTTTTCACCCTTTCAACCCCTCGCATATATAAAAGAAACAATTTTATCAAGTAATTTTCGTATAAAGCGTGTAATTGCCGAGCCTGCCTTCAGTCTCTTTGCCAAAGGCGGACTTATCGCGTAATAAGCGCGGACAAAGGCGCGTCCGAGCGCGGATTTCATAAGCACATCATCGCGGAAACGCCTTAAAACCATGACTTCGGGCTTGTCGTAACCGCCGTATACGGCGGTCGCTATATAGCACGCCCCGGCGGCTTTTTTTCGCAGCCAACGGGATTTTTTATTTGATTCAAAGCTCACGTTTATGGGCGGCACTTGATAATACTCGCTCGACTTGTATCCGGTGTTCATGGAGTTCGGGTCTTCGACCAACGGCGTGCAAACGGTATCGTAACAACGCTGAAAAATAGTTTGTATTTCTTCGGGCTGTGTGCGGGCGGCACAGAAGAACACCTTGTTCGCTTTTCGGATTATCATCTTATCCTGCCATAATCCGAGCAGAACGAAGCTAGCCTTGTGAAAAGAGTTCAGCTCGCCGTTGATTTCGTTATCCATGGCGCAGTTTCTGAAAACACGAAACTCCAACCATCCCAACACACCGCTTTCGGGGTTCATGATGGAGTGCTTGTAATGCCACAGTTCATATTCGGGCAAGGGATTCCCGATAATAGAAAGCACATCCAGATACAGCAGATTCGTTTTGTTCGTTTGGAAACGGAAATAATATTTATCGGTCATGTACTTTATGCCCACACCCGCGGGATAGCCTATACGCGATACCAGAGACGTGATACCCACTGTTTCAAACGTTCCGCTCAGAATAGTGAACGAGCGTTCTATGACTGTCTCGAGGTTATCAATCCCCTCTTTGAAAATCTCATAAATATTATCGGCGTGTTTTTTCGCCGCTTCTTTATATTGCTCGCACTCTTCGGGAGAGGCAATACCGAGGGCTTTCTCGAGATTATAGTTACCGAGAACTTCGCTGCGTATTGAATCCGCGCCCGTGCGGAAAGGGAAACACGAGAAACACTGCAAGAGTTTTTCCTCTACATTAAAATTGCGTTCGTCTACCATGAATAAACCCCAATACGCCGCGTGTTCGTCCGGGCTTATATCATTTATTATCATTTTATATATATCGGCGGCTTTGTGGTAATCACGCGCGTCAAGTGCTTTTTTTGCTTCCGCGTAATACCTTGGCAGAGAATCCTCATCGTCTTCAGGCGGCGTATTTGTATCTATGGGTTCAACATTAAAAAACGGCGCGTCAAAATCCGCGCCGACTTCAACCGTACTCTCTTTGTCATCGGTGCGGCCGGGAAAAAGCATTGCAAATTTCAGCACCGCTTCTTCCGCATCGATTTTAGAGCCGCAAGCGGAACAGAAGCTCTGATCCTTGGCTATATCCAGCTTAATCTCAGCGTCGCAGTGAGTGCATATGGCATTTTTATAGTTGCTGTCCAAATCGCAAACACCTCTATGTTTCCTCGCTGAAATCATTATACACTACATATTGTTATTATGCAACTGTTTTTTCTACAAGTTATTTGCCGGGCTTATCAATGGAATCCTCAATCACATTTGAGATTAATCGACTAAAATCAACGGCATCTTGGGATGTGATGACGGGTTCGCCTGTACGTTTTTCAACAGCGGCACGGGCTTCGCCCGCGGCTTCACCGCCGGCACGGGCAACAGCCTTGTTTTGAGCAAAAGTTTTTGGGAGTTCTTTTCTTGAAATTGCCGTTGTTGTGGCCTCGGCTAACATATTAAGCACCAATTCAAGAGTAGACATATTATCGCGGAGGTTTTCTTTTTTTAAGCCTTTGAGGGTTTTATACTGCCGCGTAGTCATACCCGACCACGCTTTGGATATTTCATCGGTAAGTATAGCATATTCAACGCCTTTTTGAACGCCGCGATTATCCCATTCGTCCGTCAATTCCTTGCGTACTTGAATTGCCTGTAAACGTTGATTAATCCATTCGCGGGAATATCCCTTTTTGAGATATGTTTCGAGAGCGCGTTCAATCGTCAATTCAGGGTCAATGGTTTCGTTAATCCGCTCACTTCCGATATGCGCTAACCACATCTTGAACGGTTCGGCTTTTGGCGATGGTATGGACTGGATTATACGCAAAAGCTGTTCAGCGTTGGCAACATCGGTATTGTAACGTTTGCCGTCTGCGGCTTTCATTTTCAGTTGTTGACAATTTGTCAACAACTCAGAACCTTCCTCTATAATACGCTGTTTTAACTTGCCCCAATACAATGTCGCGCCGCGCTGTGTTGGTTGTTCTGACAGTACGCCGACCACATCGACTATGGAAAACAACCATTCCTCGTTTTCAGCGTCCCATGCAGTGCGTATGCGTTTATCCTCGAAGAGCTGAATTTTACTATCGTCCACTTAAATTTACCCCCAAACTGAAAATCATCAATGCCATTATACCTTAAAATTTTTTCGTATTCAATAAAAATCGGCAAAGGCGCAAAGAACGCTGTTTTTTCAATATTGACACTTAGAATTAAGAGGGATATAATTACAGACATTATATGATGAAACGGCAGGTTAATATGGATTATTTTATTGAAATGGAAAAACGCATACCCAAGGGACGCACAAGAACACGTTTCGCGCCCAGTCCCACGGGCTATATGCACGTTGGGGGCTTGCGTACCGCGCTGTACGCGTACCTCATCGCAAAAATGGACGGAGGGCAGTTCATTCTGCGTATCGAAGACACCGACCAAGGGCGTTATGTCGAGGGCGCGACAGAGATAATATATAAGACTTTGCTTGACGCGGGGCTTGTTTACGATGAAGGTCCGGACAAGGGCGGGTCGGTCGGCCCGTATACACAATCCGAGCGGCGTGAGATTTATCACAAGTATGCCGAACGGCTTATCGAGTTGGGCGGCGCGTATATCAGAGACGATGAACCGGGCGTTGTCCGCCAGAAGATTCCGGCTGACGGCTCGACCTCATTCACGGATACGCTTTTCGGTGAGGTTACCATCAGCAATTCAGAGCTTGACGAGGGCGTTTTAATAAAATCTGACGGAATGCCGACCTATAATTTTGCGAATGTCATTGATGACCACCTAATGGGTATCACACATATCGTGCGTGGGACGGAATATCTGACAAGTACGCCCAAGTATAATCTTTTGTATGAGGCTTTCGGATGGGATATTCCGATTTATATCCATGTCTCCCCCGTTATGAAAAACGCGGCGCAGAAACTGTCGAAACGCAACGGAGACCCAACTTATGAGGATTTGCTTGATATGGGGTATCTAAAGGAGGCGGTTCTCAATTATGTCGCGCTGCTCGGATGGAGTCCGGGCGGCGAGCGGGAGATATTCTCTTTGAAAGAACTGGAGGAGACATTTAATGTGAGCGGGCTGTCGAAGTCCCCCGCTATTTTTGACATGGAGAAGCTGACATGGCTCAACGGAGAGTATATCCGCGCCCTATCATCTGATAGGTTTTATGAATTAGCTCTGCCGTATATCAAGCGATATATAAAACGGGAGGTCGATTCGCGCGAGGTCGCGCTGATGGTGCAGAGCCGCTGCGGGCGGCTGACGGATATTCGGGAACTGACGGATTTTATTGACAAACTGCCCGAGTACAGTAAGGAACTGTTCATTCATAAGAAAATGAAAACCGATGTTGAATCATCTATCGGCACGTTGAGACATATATATGACGCGCTGTCCGCGCTTGACGAGTGGACAGCGGAGAGCGTGCATACTTCAATGACCGCGCTTGTCGCGGAGTTGGGTTTGAAAAACGGGCAGGTGCTTTTTCCGTTGCGTGTCGCGGTATCGGGCAAGGAGAGTACGCCCGCCGGAGGCACGGAACTGTGCGCGCTATTGGGAAAAGAGGAGAGCTTGAAGCGAATTGCGAAAGCGGTTGGATTGTAAGAGATGAAATCATTATTTCCTGAGATTTCGGGGCAAGATATAAACAACATCAGTATTCTCGCGTTGGCACAGGTGGGCGATGCGGTATACGAGCTGATGACACGCACTATGCTGTGTCTTTCGCAGCCGACCGCGAAAAAACTGCACAAAGCGCGTGTCGCTTTAGTTAACGCCGCCGCGCAAAGCCGCGCGGCAAGTGTTCTCATGCCGTTGTTCAGCCCGGAAGAAGCGGCGGTTTTCAGACGCGGTCGCAACGCTGAACCCGGAAACATCCCCTCCGCTTCAACACGCGAGGAATACATGGCCGCCACAGGCTTGGAAGCCGTGTGGGGGTATCTATACTTATCCGGTCAGACGGAACGGTTATCGGAATTGTTCGAGGTGCTGCATGAAAAAAGCTCTTAACAGTTTAATATCTATATTCATTATCGCCGTGGGCGCGGCACTGTTCGCTTTTGCGGTCGCGGCTTTTATCCGCCCGATAAACGCGCCTATTGGCGGCGTTTCGGGTATCGCTCAAATGATAAGCCATATCTTTGGCTGGCCCATGGGATTGCTGATAATCATTTTGAATATCCCGCTGTTTTTAATCAGCTTCCGCGAGTTGGGTTCGCGTTTTATCGCCGGGTCGCTGTACGGTATGGTGCTGTCATCGGTATTGATAGACTTATTAGACGACAGGATACCGCCGCTGACCGACAATCCCCTGCTCTCCGCGCTTTACGGCGGCGTTCTGTGCGGGACGGGGTTGGCTCTCGTCTACTGGCACGGCGCGACGACAGGCGGCACGGATATTGTTATAAAGCTCATGCGAAGGCGTATGGAGCATATGTCGTTCGGGCGCATAAACCTCATTCTGAATGTTGTTATCATACTGGTCGCGGCGGTGGTGTTCAGAAGCATTGAGTCCGCGCTGTTTGCCATGGTGGTGCAATATGTGTCGTCATCGGTGATGGACGCTATTTTGCACGGTGTCGATAACGCGAGTATGGCGTTGATTATCACATCCGACCCGCAGAAGATGTCGGAGGTTATAAACAACGAGATGAAACGTGGGGTTACGGGTCTTATGGGCAGAGGTATGTACACAAACGATGACAAGACGGTGCTTATGGCTGCCATACGCCGCCACGAACTTGGGGCTTTGAAGCGCATTGTACGCGAACAGGACAGTTCATCGTTCGTGATTATGCTGAACGCCAATGAGGTGTTGGGCAAAGGATTCAAGCATATGGGATGATTATAACAGATAATGGCACACCCTCTCGGGTGTGCCATTATCTGTTATCTTGCCGTGTTGTCGTTATTCTTCATATCGCCGCGGTTGTTGTTCGCGCTTGGATTGCCGTTGTTATTGTTTGAATTTTGGGGTTTCTTCTTGTCTTTGGCCACAACTCTCACCTCGCTCTCATATGTTGAGTATATTTTAGGCAATATTGGAAGTGTTTATACATAAACGAGAAAATTAACTGTTTCTCAGTATTCTGGTTGCGTTAAGGACGGCAATCAGTGACGCGCCGACATCGGCAAACACGGCTTCCCACATCGTAGCTATTCCCAACGCCCCGAGCAGAAGAACGACCGCCTTTATCCCCAGAGCAAGGATTATATTCTGCCGTACAATACGTTTTGTAAAACGGGCTATATCTATTGCGGTTACAAGAGCCGATGGGTCGTCTGTCATCAGAACGATGTCGGCGGCTTCGATGGCGGCATCAGAGCCGAGCCCTCCCATAGCGATTCCTATGTCGGCACAGGCAAGCACGGGCGCATCGTTAATACCATCGCCAACAAACGCGAGTTTCCCCTGTTTATCTTCGTTAAGTTTTTCTGCCATTCCGACTTTTTCATGCGGTAGAAGATTGCCGTATACATCATCTATTTTGAGTTCGGCGGCAACGGCTTCCGCGATTTGCCGATTATCGCCCGTCAGCATGACCGTTTTGCGAACACCTTTTGCTTTCAGCGCGGCGATTGCTCCATGACTTCCGTGTTTTATTTCATCGGAAATTTCTATACAGCCCGCAAAAACATCATCAACCGCGATATAAACCTTCGTGCCGATACTTTGCGATTCCTCGCATGGTATGTTATACATTTGCATTAGTTTATAATTCCCCGCAAGTATGGTGGTCTGACCGCCCGACCTGACGCTGATTCCATGCCCGGCTATTTCATTGTAATCCGTTAACTGTGACTTATCCGTTTCTCCGCCGAATGCGTCATTTATAGACAGAGCGATTGGGTGATTTGAGAAGGCTTCGGCTTTCGCCGCAAGCTCTAACACTTCACTCTCCGTATAGCCGCCGGACGGCTGAATATTTGTGACTTTGAACACTCCTTTTGTCAGTGTGCCTGTCTTATCGAACACAACGATGTCGAGATTGTTCAAGGCTTCTAAATAGTTGCCTCCCTTTATCAGTACACCTCTCCTTGACGCGCCGCCTATACCGCCGAAAAAACTGAGAGGGATTGACACGACAAGCGCGCACGGACAGGAAATGACTAGGAAAATCAGACCCCTATGTATCCAGTCGACCCATATGCCGCTGAAAAACAGCGGCGGTATGACGGCAATCAGTGCCGCCAATCCTACGACTGCGGGGGTGTAGTAACGCGCGAATTTAGTTATAAAGCTCTCAGTCGGAGCTTTTTTCCCGCTTGCATTTTCTACTAGGTCAATTATTTTCGACACCGTTGACTCGCCGAATGTTTTAGTGACCTCAACCGTCAGTACGCCGTTTATGTTAATGCTCCCGGACAGTACGGCATCGGATACTCTCGCTCTTCGCGGGACGGACTCCCCTGTCAGCGCGGATGTATCTATCATGGATTTGCCCTCGGCGACAATGCCGTCCAACGGAATTTTCTCGCCGGGTTTCACTGTAATAACATCGCCGATATTCACGGTCTGAGGTGAAACGCGGATTATTTCGCCGTTTTTCAGCAGATTGGCATAGTCGGGGCGTATGTCCATTAAATCGGTGATGGATTTTTTGGAGCGGCGCACCGCCAGTTCCTGAAAATATTCACCGACATTATAAAACAGCATGACCGCAACGGCTTCGGGGTATTCGCCGATGGCAAACGCCCCGATTGTGGCGACACTCATTAGAAAATTCTCATCAAATACTTGTCCGCGTGTGATATTTTTGAGGGCGCGGAGAATAATACCGCCGCCGAGTATGAGGTAGCTGACGATATATACCGCCAATGAGATTAAATAGTTCACGCCGATAATATTCAAGATTATACCCGCCGCAAACATTGCGCCGCCCGCAATCAGCTTGATTATCTCATAATTGCCGCCGCTTTCACAAGTGTCGGACGTACACCCGCAGCCTGTTTCCGTTCTTGTCATAGTATGTATCCTCCTTATAATAGTTGTTCAGTTATTCAACCGTGTTGGGGTGAAATACCCTTTGTGGGGCGCGGCATCCTTGACGCGCCGTTATTCGTGTATGTGTTCAAAGCCTTTTTCAAAGATGTCTTTGATGTGGTCGTCCGCCAGTGAGTAGTACACGACCTTGCCTTGCTTGTAATATTTTACAAGGTTAGACAGGCGCAGGGATTTGAGTTGGTGCGATATAGCCGATTTTGTCATACCTAAAAGCACGGCAAGGTCGCACACGCACATCTCCTCGCAGGATAGAGCCCACAGTATGCGGACGCGGGTGTTGTCGGCAAACATTTTATATAAGTTTGCCAAGTCATAGAAATCCTTACTGTCCGGCATTGCGGCGCGTACACGGCTGACCGTTTCTTCGTGAATCATGTCACAGTCGCACATTGATTGGCGGTTCATATGTATATCTCCATATAATTGAGTAATTGTTCAACTGTTATCAGTATATTCCGTATTTTTATTTTTGTCAACAGTTTTTTTGAAAATTATATAATATTAGCGTGCGGTAAACATAAAAAAACGGTGCGGCATGGAAGCCGCACCCTATAAATCCGATTGCCATCGTCCCCTACCGTTCGTCAACAGTCACACCGCCCGATGAGGCGTGAGTGGAAACCAAATGTTTTAAGTCACGCGGAACTTCTGTCCTAATGCCGCCCGAGGTTGTTCTGAGTTCCACATTCCCTGTCGGATTTAAGAAAGCTATGTTTATACCTCCGGATGAACATTTGACATAACCCTGTCCAATCAGTTCCGTAATTCTCACTCCGCCGGAGCTGGAGCTTATATTAAAGTTACCCGCGTCCAGTGTTTCCGCTTTCAGCGAGCCGGAGGTGGTTCTCATGTTTACATCGTCCGCTTTAACAGTATTGCCGAATGTAATGCCGCCGGAGCTGCAATCGGCTTCCACGGTTCGAGCCTCAATGTAATCGGTTCTAATACCGCCGGAGGTGGATTTTATATAAACGCTGTCGGCTATAACAGAATCATTGAGCCTTATACCGCCTGAGGATACCCTTATGTCAACCTTGTTTCCGGTGAGCTTACGCTCAACGGTTATGCCGCCGGATGTACATTTAATGCTGATGTCGCCCCACTCGAAGGTGTCCTGTATCTTGAGGCCGCCCGATGAAGTGTCGATGTCAACATCGCCTATCCAATCTGAGGGTACGTCAATCTCAATGCGCTCATCGACAGTCCAACCGAAGAACACTATCCGGCTTCTGACTTCACTTCTCGCGTCAACGGTTACATAGTCGCCGTTCTTTCTTAGGTCGAAGTAATCTCTGTCACTCAAATTATTCGGTCCGTACTGGCGCACGGTCAGCGTGTTGCTGTTAACGCTGCGTACATATATCGCGTGTGAACGCGCACTCAATTCAAGTTTTCTTACGCCGTCCATAGAAACGCTGTCTTCTTTAACCAACTCTGACGTACCGCCGAACTCGAAAAAACTCACACTACTCCTCCCTCTATTGAAAAAACCGAAGCTGTTTCCTCTCATGCCTGAAACCATTACCGTCACAAGCAAACCGACCATTAAGATAGAAATCAGAATGCAAATACCCGCGATTATCTTTCTCATTCCTCTTCCCTCCATATATCAATCAACTTAATTACTTGCTGTACAAGTGCCGCGATTATGAATATTATCCACGACCAGTGCCACGCTAAGGTCGCAAAACTGAACCATAGGTAAAATATTGCGGCGGTTAACCATATTGTTGAATTAACCAGTTTTTTATACCCTTTGGGGTCTTTGAGCAAGAATCTGAGCATATTTTGAACCAACGCGCCGACAATGAAAATTAACCATGTGGGATGCCAGATATTTGTTGTCAAACCAATCAGCAAGTACAACGCGATTACAGTAATCCACAGAGTTGATGATATTGCACTCCAGAGCCTTGCGTTACGGTCGTTACCGCTTACCTTTTCTTTGTATTCTTCCACGAATGTATCGTCTCCTTTAACATATTTTTTGGGTCCCAACGAGAAACTCAGCACCAGAAGCCCCACACCGACCGCCAATACCGATAAAAATGAGATGGGAATTATAAATGTCAGCCATGTACCGCTAAACAACGCGTCTAATACGATTAGCGGAACTATTGAGAAAATAAGAACCATTATCGCGACAGCTCTTAATACACTGCTAGTGTGACGCTTTGAGCTGACAGCTTCCGTGTTGTATACCGGAGTTTCGCCCAACAGCGAGCGTATGTCGCCTATGCCCGATATAACGCTTGTATACGCCTCGTCCTCACTTTTGCCGCTGTTGAGCATATCTTCGTATTTCGCCTGTAAGTTAGCCAGCAGTTCTTCTTTAACATCAGCCGCCTGTCTTGTATGCGGTGTACCGAGAAACAATTTTTCAACATATTCCTTTATGCGATCGTTCATTGTCCTTCTCCCTCCTCGTACTTAATAAGGATATCAATCAATTTTTTCGCGTCCTGCCATTCGGCGGAGCTGTCATTGAGCTGTTTTCTGCCTTTTTCGGTTATTCGGTAATACCGCCGCCTCGCGCCTGTCGCTTCATCGCCCCAGAATGACGTGATACATCCGGTTTCCTCCAATCTTCGGAACGCGCCGTAAAGCGTCGCCTCCTTTAGCTCAAACACACCGTTGCTCTTGTCATAGATGGATTTGTTGACCTCGTATCCGTAGCTTTCGCTGCCGTATAAATGCGCTAGGATTATGGTATCCGTATGCCCCCTAATCAAATCTGATGCTATAGCCAATGTATCTCACCTCGCTATTTATTTTCCCTAGGTGAGTATATGCTAACACAATATACCTCGCCTGTCAAGGTATCTCATCTAGACAATTTGTGTAGGGGCGGCCTTTAGTCCGCCCGTGAGTACACATCGCCCGCGGACGACCAAAGGTCGCCCCTACAATACGGATGTATTTCCAAAACGGCGGGCGGCCAATGACCGCCCCTACAAACATATTGACATACAAACGAAAATATATTAAAATTCCATATATAGGGGGCGATTGAATGAAATATACAATGGAATCCAATCTCGGGGACTTAATGCGCCATCCGGTCGCGCGTGATTTATTTGATAAGGCGTGCGCCGGAGTGAACACGGGGCTTGTATTAAATCCAATGACAAGTTTTATGCGTATAGCTGCCGTTGACGCGCTGCTTGACAGCCTTGGCAGAGGTAAAATCATGCAGGCTATACTTGATATAGTTAATTCCGCCGGGGATGTCACTATCCCCGACTGCGACCCGCCTATCGCGTGGTGGCGCGATGCCGTAATATATCAGATATATCCCCTCAGCTTCAAAGGCACGGACGGCGGTATCGGGGATTTGAACGGGATAATATCACGTTTAGACTATTTGAAAGATTTAGGCGTTGACGCTGTTTGGATGAGTCCTGTTTTCGACTCTCCGCAGGAGGACAATGGTTATGATGTACGCGATTACCGCGCCATTGACAGTCAGTACGGCTCAATGCAAGACATGGAAACGCTTATCGCGGAGGCGCATAAACGCGGAATTAAAGTTATTCTCGATTTGGTGTTCAATCATACATCGAGCGAACACGAATGGTTCAAGTCATCGGCGAGCGACCCCGATTCACCTTATAGATACTACTATATATGGCGCGAGGGTTCTCCCGACAGTCCGCCGAACAACTGGACTTCTATATTCGGCGGTTCGGCGTGGGAGTATGACAATCGGCGCGGGGCGTGGTACTTGCACCTGTTCGCAAAGGGTCAGCCGGATTTGAACTGGGAAAATCCGAAAGTACGCGAGGAACTGTATGATATTACAAGGTTCTGGCGCGAAAAGGGAGCTGACGGGTTCAGGCTTGATGTTATCAGCTTCGTTTCAAAGTTTACGGAGCTTAAAGACGGAAACGCGGATATTGCAAAAATCGCGGGATGGATGGGTTTCGAGCATTATTTCCACGGTCCTAGACTGCATGAGTTCATGAAAGAGTTCCGCGAAAATGGCTTGGGCGGCGCGTATGCCGTGGGTGAAACTCCCGGACTGGGACGCGGCGTAAATCATCTTATTTCCGCCCCCGGTCGCAATGAACTGAGCCAGATTTTCTGTTTTGACGCGATAGATAACCCCGGCAAGAGCAAACTCGACGATTATGAATATAATCTCTATTACGCGCGTGAGATGATGCTGTCATGGATGAAGGATACGGGCATTTGGTATACGCTTTTTTGGGAAAACCACGACAACCCACGCATGATTTCTAAAGTGACTTCAAACACGAAACTCCACAAGCCGCTTGCGAAGCTCCTAAATCTATGGATTTTGACCCTGCGCGGCACACCGTATATATATCAGGGGCAGGAGTTGGGAACGCCCAACACGGTCTTTAACTCATATGACGACATAATGGATATTGAGGCGAAGAACACATATAAGGTAAAGTTGGAGGAAACCGGCGACCATGCCGCCGCGCTTGCGGCAGTGCAATGCTCATCGCGCGATCACGCCAGAATGCCGATTGACTGGAACGAGGCGGAGGCGCAAGCCGCCGACCCATACTCCGTGCTGAATTTTACAAAGAACGCCATAGAGCTTCGCAGACGCTACGCGGCATTGAGATTAGGACACTTTGAGTATCAAAATGAACTGATGCGAAAGGATATATTCTGTTTTTACCGCTATCTGGACAAACAGCGCGTCTATATCGAGATGAACATCACCGCGAACTCTGTCAGAGCACCTATCGGACCGAAAAGCGCGAAGTTCCTGTTGGGTAATTACGATGGTATCGGCGATGTCATGAAGCCGTATGAGTGCAGAGTGTGGGAGATTTAAGCAAGGCTTGACAATCACCAAACCACAATATATAATGTGTGAGAAAATACGTTATACAATAGAAAAGAGAGGTTGCCGCAATGGTATCAGCCAGCGATTTTAGAAACGGAGTTACTTTTGAGATGGACGGGCAGGTCTATCAGGTCGTTGAGTTTCAGCACGTAAAGCCGGGGAAAGGCGCGGCGTTTGTGCGCGTCAAGATGAAAAATGTCATCAACGGCGGTGTCACCGAACGCACGTTCAATCCCTCGGATAAATTCGAGAACGCGTACATCGAACGCCGCGATATGGAATATCTTTACAGCGACGGCGATCTTTATTATTTCATGGACAATGAGACATACGAACAGACCCCTATCGATAAGGCTCTGCTCTCCGATGCGTTCCGTTTTGTCAAGGAGAACATGACCTGCAAAGTCTTGTCTTACAAAGGCAGTGTGTTCGGGCTTGAACCGCCTACATTTGTCGATATGGAAGTGACGGAGACCGAGCCGGGCGTGCGCGGTGATACCGCGACAAATGTATTGAAGCCTGCTACATTGGATACCGGGGCTGTTGTAAGAGTGCCGCTGTTCATAAATACCGGGGACTTTATAAGAGTTGATACGCGTACCGGCGAGTATCTTGAAAGGGCTAAAGGTTAAAGCTGAAATGGCAAAAACAAATTATAAACGGCAGATAGGTTTTATCAGAGGACTGCTGAACGGCTTGTCTTACGAGGCAAATTCGCCCGAGTCAAAGCTGCTTTTGGCGATTATAGATATGCTTGAGGCATTATCTAATGAAATTGACCAGATAAAGTTTGATATTGACGATTTAGGCGATGATTTGCAGGATTTGTCTGATGAAATAGGTGAAATTGAGAGCATATCCGATGATATAGAGGCTCTGGGTGAGCAGCTTTCATTTCTGGGTGATTTCATAGAGCAGATTTCCGAAATTTCCGGCGAGGAAATAAACAGCGGAAATGTCGTGCGCCCGGTGGTACAGCGTCCGATTAGACTTGTTACCAAGGATGATTTCGCGGACGACGAAGACGAGGACGAGGATGAGTAAGTTATATTTCCGCTATGGAACGATGAACTGCTCGAAGTCCGCCAACGCGCTTATGACAAGGTTTAACTATATCGAGCGCGGGCTGACGGTGCTTTTGCTGAAACCCGCCGTTGATACGCGCGAAACAAATGTCACCTCCCGCGTGGGATTGTCTGCTCCGGCGACTTTGTTCGGCGGTAACGATGACCTCTATAAAATATATGAGCAAAACCCGTGTGACTGCGTTATTGTTGACGAGGCGCAGTTTGCCGGGTCGGAGCATATCGAGCAGCTGCGCGATATAGTCGATGATAAAAATGTTCCTGTGTTTTGTTTCGGACTACGCACGGATTTCAGAACTCGTGTATTTCCCGGCAGTTTGAGATTGTTTGAGCTTGCGGACAGTATTTCGGAAATGAAGAGTATATGTGACTGCGGCAACAAGGCGAATGTCAACGCGAGGTTTGTCGCGGGTGAAATAGCCCGCGAGGGTGAGCAGGTATTTATCGGCGGTAATGAGAGCTACAGGAGTATGTGTTATAAATGCTGGAAAAAAAGCGGACAAACTACACACATGAAATAGCGGCGTTTTTAGTCATTTTCGCCGCTTTAGCATTGCGTTTGGCGATGTTTGAAAATACATCGCCCGACTACAATCAGTTTTTGTCGCCTTGGATGGAAGAGTTCCGCAGGGGCGGCTTTTTGGCTATTAAAAATTCCACGAGTAACTATCCCCTCTCCTATTTGTATATCCTCGCGCTGTTTTCGTATTTTCCTGTTAAAGACCTTTACCTAATAAAACTATTGAGTATTCTTTTCGATTTTGTTATTGCTTTTACATTATCGGGAATGGTACGGGGAGACAGAAAAAGGTCGGATTCCGGATTATACGAAATATTCGTGCTTGCGCTTGTGTTGTTTTGGCCTACGTTTTGGCTCAATTCGGCTTATTGGGCGCAGTGCGATTCAATTTACGCCGCGTTCTGCCTGCTGGCGTATTCCGCCGCTTTGAAAGGCAGACCGATGCGTTCGGTCATATACGCGGGGATAGCGTTCGCGTTTAAGCTGCAGTCGGTATTTTTCCTGCCGTTCTTGGGTGTTCTGTGGATAGCCAAAAAAATAAAAATACGGCACGCGCTGCTGTTTCCGATTCCGTTTATCTTAACTTCGATTCCCGCCCTGTTAATGGGATTACCCTTATCGCGTATCATCGGTATTTATACGGAACAGATGGGGTTGTACAGCGGTTACTTGACACTCAACGCGCCTTCGGTATTCGCAATATTTACGGGCGTGCCGAAAGACCCGTTCTTCCTTATCGGAATAGTAACGGCGGGTATTTATGTTGTCTTAATGCTCGTTTTGGCGTTCTTTCAGCGCGAACACTTTGACGGAAAGCTATTTGCCGCGTTCGCGTTCTCCATATGTATAGGTGTTGTGTGGTTTCTGCCGTCAATGCACGAGAGATATTTCTACTTAGCCGAAATGTTTGCTATATTGTTTGCGGTGCTTAACCCTAAGCGATGGTATCTCGCCGCGCTGACATTGTTCGGCTCACTGGCGGGTTATCACGCCTATTTAGTGTTGGGGAAACTGTCGGACAATCTGTGGCTCGCTTCGGTTATAATGCTGATTGCGGTTATCGGCGCGGTATGGAGTTGCGCCGCACAGAGTAATGCGGACGAACACAGTCTACTATGAATTTTCTAATTCCAGTAAAAATTCCTTTTTATCCAATCCGCCGCCGTAACCGACCAGTTTTCCGTTCGCGCCGATAACCCTATGGCACGGCACGATAATACTGACGAGATTGACATGGTTTGCGCCGCCCACGGCGCGCGCCGCCTTTGGTTTTCCAATCATTGCCGCGAGCTGCGCGTATGACACGGTTTTGCCGTATGGGATTTGCATAAGTCCCGCCCACACCGCCATTTGAAACATTGTGCCGTATAGTTTAATCGGTATGTCAAATTCGCGCCGCTTTCCGGCGAAATATTCATCGAGTTGGGATACGACCCGTTCGGTCAGCGCGGCGTTGCGATTTGGAGTGTCGTCATCAGCAAACCCTAAATAAACTAAGGCTTCACTGTCTGTTTTTATGAACAAGTCCCCTATCGGGCTTTTGTATAAATACATAAACGAGGTCTCCTTTATGATTAATGATGTACCTGAAATCATAGTTCAATTTCTTACTTATCATGAGACGATTAAAAATCATTCCAAGCTGACTGTGAATGGTTATTATTATGATTTGCGGATGTTTTTAAGGTTCATGAAACGTCACAAGGGGCTTGCCGGCGGCAAGTTTGACGAGATTCGCGTTGACGATATTGATTTGCAGTTTATAAAGGATATAACACTGGACGACATATATGCTTATTTATCGTTTCTGAGCCGTGAAAGAAACCTAAAGCAAGCCGCGAGGGCGCGGGAAGTTGCGGCTATTCGCTCGTTTTTTAAGTTCCTTACGCAAAAGGTGCATCTGCTTGAAAATAATCCCGTTGCGGAGTTGGATTCGCCTAAACTGAAAAAAACGCTCCCGCGTTATCTGAAGCTCGATGAGTGCGTACAACTATTGAGCAATGTTTCCGGGCGTTTCAAGGCGCGTGATTATTGTATTCTTACGATTTTTTTGAACTGCGGGCTGCGTGTTTCTGAAATTTGCGGCATTGATACTACCGACATTAAAGACGACAGCCTGCGGGTACTGGGCAAGGGGAGCAAGGAGCGCGTAGTCTATCTGAACGATGCCTGTTTGAACGCGATTAAGGCATATATTCCCGAACGGGAGCGTTTACAGCCGCTGAACGAAAAGGCGTTGTTCCTGTCGCAGAGACGCGGGCGCATTGACCGCAGGACAGTACATAATCTGGTGAAGAAACATTTGAGCGAGGCGGGGCTTGACCATACGCGCTATTCATCGCACAAATTAAGGCATTCAGCCGCAACGCTTATGCTGCAAAACGGCGTTGATGTCAGGACGTTACAGGAAATGTTGGGACATGAACACCTGAACACAACGCAGATTTACACACATATTGAGGATACGCAACTGAGAGAGGCCGCGAAAGCGAACCCGCTAGGAAAGTTATAAGTGCTAAGTGTTAAGTTATAAGTGAAGAATCGTCCTATCTTAGCACTTAACACTTAGCACTTAACACTTAACACTAATTGACTTACGCTCTAGGATGTGCGCGATTATATACATCCTTGAGTTTTTTATTAACTAAGCCGACATACATCTGTGTGGATGAGATGTCCGAATGACCCATCATTTCTTGAATAGACCGCAAATCCGCGCCGTTTTCCAACAGGTGCGCCGCGAACGAATGCCGCAGTGTGTGCGGCGTTATTTGTTTATGTATATTGCTCGCCTGCTGATAGTGTTTTATAATTTTCCAAAAACCTTGGCGTGACATTCTCTCGCCGCTGAGGTTGACGAATAACGCAGACTCGCGCTCAACGCTAATCATCTTGCCGCGAGCAAGCAGGATATAATCCGACAGCGAACGCACAGCCGCGGGATACAGCGGCACAATCCGCTCCTTCACGCCGTTGCGGCAGCGGATAAAACTAGCCGAGAGATTCACATCATTCAAATTCAAGCCCACAAGCTCCGACACGCGGATACCGGTGGCATATAACAGCTCAAGCATCGCTCTGTCGCGGTAACCCTTTAGGTCGGTGCATTTGGGCTGCCCTAACAGCACATCCACCTCTTTGCTTGTCAGCACTTGGGGAAGTTTTCGCTCGGCTTTTTTGGGTTTTATGTCGCGGATTGGGTTATATGACTTAACGCCTTGCTCGTATAGGAATTGATAGAAGCATCTTAACGATGCTACCGTTCGCATAATAGTCGCCTGAGATTTACCCGCCGAGGTGAGGTATCCCAGATACGCTTCAATCGCCGACCCTTCGGCTTCCGCAAGCGGGCGGTTAAAGTATCTCTCGAACTGCCTGATATCGCGTATGTAAGACAGCAATGTGTTGTCCGAACGTTTCATTTCATCACGGAGATACCTCTCAAAGTCAATAACAAAATCCTGCATACTTGCCACTCTCTCTTTTGTATGTTTATTTTAACAACCATGTTACAATTTTCGGTTGCAGAAACGCTTGAAATGCCGCTATTCCTATGAAAATACCTGCCATCGGAGCGTGAAACGCGGGTGAAAACTTCTTAACCTGCGCGCCGCCCGCCGCCTTTAATCCCAGCATTGACACAATCACCAGTAACGGGATATACAGCGCGTTGGGGATTCCTATTGATGTCAGCGCGAGCCATATACCGTTAACCCCAAACGACCTGTATATTGCGGATACCGAATATGATATAAGGAAACTTTTTATTAGAATACAGGCAGGTATGCCCGCGAGACCTATTGAGGAAAAACTGAATAATATGATTAGCATCGGCCATATCATGTTCGGCAACAGTACGCGCCAAAATGAATTTTGTAAAACCCCGTCTTTCGCGCCGCTTACCATCTCGCTGAAGAACACTTCCAAGTCGCCACCGTTTGCGATTGTCATAGCGAAAACACTGCCTAAGATTATACCTGCCAGAAAACACACGGCGATTAGAATAAGCGAAAAATTGAATTTCACACCGTCAACCCCCTCTATTAACCTATCGGTTAACTTTATGCTTGGGGTTGTCTCGTTATGTCTTACAGTTTCCGGCTAAGTTCCTCTGCGCGTAAACTGCATGAGATGAATGCGTGGCGCAGAGCATCATCGAAGCCGTGGATGTCCATCTGCGTAAGTGCCGCCAAGGTTGTTCCCCCCGGAGAGGTAACTTGGTTGATTAACTCTGATGGGGTTTTTCCGCTCTCTCGCAGCATTACCGCCGCGCCTTCCATCGACTGAGTGATGAGCTTCATAGCGACCGTGACATCTAAATCGGATTCTTCGGCGTATTTCAGCATCTCGTTTGCCATTCTGTAAAAGAATGCCGGAGCGGAACCTCCCAACGGGATACTGACATTTATTTTTTCTTCGTCAAGAAAGACGACATCGCCCACGGCTGAGAAAATCGAAACTATCGCGCGGTAGAAGTCGTGCGGTACGTCAACCGGCTTTGAGATGACCGTTGCCGCCTTACCTACAATGAGTGGTGTGTTCGGCATGACCGAAACTACATATGATGTGTTTAGCAATCGGGATTTTATGTAACCCGATGGTATTCCCGCGAGAATCGAAATGAAGCAAGTGTCAGCCGAATATGCCTGTATCTCGAGCAGCACATCATTAATCTTCTGAGGCTTTACTGCCAAGAGGACTAACGAGGCTTCCAGAACAACTTTGGAGTTGGACTGCGCGATACTAACGCCTCTTTCAGAGACGATTCCGCAGTGTTGGACATTTGGGTCAAAGGCAATAATATCACCGGGTTTCAATAATTTTTGATCGATTACCGCGTTTATGATACTAGACCCCATTCGACCTAATCCGATAACTCCCAACTTGTGCAAAATCTGACCTCCTCCGCTCTCAACGATGTTAACTATATCTTATTACGGCGGGAAATGCAAGACTGAAACGAAAAAAACAACATTTTCGGCAATTATGCCGAAGATTATGTTAACTATATTATGTCAACTAACACAACCGAATCAATATATGGCATTGGTCATTTTGACATAATGCTAAATATAGATATAACAACAACACAGTTAGTGTAACTGTGTTGTTGTTAATTATTTGTAAATCTATTATACTAAGAAATCATTGTGATTTTGCACAAAAATACATTATATTGTGGACGCTTTTAGAGCGATAGCGCACTCTATCCGCATCTTCTGCATTTCGCACCCAATATGGTATGGAATATTAATATCTTCGTTAATGTTTAGATTCGCGGCGGCACAGCCGCCGCCGCAGAAATATTTCGCCCAACAGTCTGAACACCCTTTGCGTATCTTAATGTGGTTAACGGTCAGCTCGGTGTTCGGCGTGAAACTGCCGTCAAGGACACTACCCATCTTATATTCGGCGCGTCCGGCGAATTGGTGGCATGGATACAGACTGCCGCTAGGTGTGACGGCGGCGTACTCCCCTCCCGCGCCGCATCCGCGTAAACGTTTGTAGACGCATGGACCGCCCTCAAGGTCGATGTTGAAATGGAAGAAGTTAATATCATCCCTTGCGGCAAGTATTTCTGTCAGCCTGTCATATTCGGCAAATATTTCGGGCAAGTGTTCCTCGCGTATTTCCAAATCATGCCCTTTCTCAAGGACAACAGGCTCGATGGAAATATTATTGAACCCCAAGTCAGCTATATGCAGTATATCTTCTGTAAAATCAAGATTTTTTGAGGTGAATGTGCCGCGTATAAAGTAATCTCCCTTGCGGGTGCTTGCGACCTTTTGGAACTTAGGCACAATTACATCATAACTGCCTTTACCCCCGATTGTGGTTCTGTGTGTATCGTTAACCTCGTTCCGCCCATCCAAAGACAATACAACATTTTTCATTTCACTGTTAATATGTGAGATGACATCATCGTTGAGCAGCAGACCGTTCGTAGTGAGCGTGAATCTAAACTGTTTATTATGTATTTTTTCGAGCTTGCGCGCATATTCCACGGCTTGCTTTATGACATCGAACGCAAGCAGGGGTTCGCCGCCGAAGAAATCTATCTCCAAGTTGCGGCGGTTTCCGGAGCGTTCTATGAGGAAATCAACGGCTTTCTTTGCCGTATGTATGTCCATACAGCCGCGCTCGGAACTGAAACTTCCGGTATCCGCGAAGCAATATCCGCACCGCAGATTGCAATCGTGGGCAATATGGACGCACAACGCTTTCAGCGGCGTTTTCGTTGGTAACTCAAGGTTTTCTGAGTTGTCCGGCGAGAACAGCATACCTTCGTTATACAATGCGTATAGCTCGTTCCACGCTTCGTGTATGCCGTTAATGGTGATTACTTCTTGTAATATGCGCGGAGGGATGGTTTGGGAAAGCGATGTTTCCCCCGCCGCAATAATAAGGCTTAACAAGCGAAACGCCGGAGGGGTAACGAGGTGTATCGCCCCGCTTCCGACATCCAGCGCAAAATGCTTGTTAAGCTGTGTGAATAGATGTACTTTACTTTTCACAGACTTGGTTGCCGACCGTGCATGAGGTTTTACACGCGGACTGGCAGGAGGTTTGGCATTCGCCGCAGCCGCCTGTGTGCGCGGTCTGCTTTAGAATCGGTTTGGCGATGGTTTTGATATGTGTCATTAGTTTTATCCCCTTCTCTTTTTTTTCTTTTGCGGTAACAGTCCGGCGGTCACCCCTGCGGCAAGCGATGCTAGCAGCATGGCGACTACGGACGATGTCGGTATGAGCCTGAAATACAAAAGTCCGCCGAGCAGAAAAATCAACAGGAAAAACGACAGAGCCGCGGTAAGTCCAACGACAAGCCGCCTGTTCTTAAAGTATGCCGTCGCGCCGAGTGCGGTTATCAGTGAACCGACAAACATGGCTGTAATGACAGACACATTTGTGTCGGTCATGCGCCCTGCCGATACCGCCCATGCGGCGATAAATAGTATCAGCAGAGATGCCGACAGTCCGGCGCAGGACGAAACAACCAACGGCTTTATTTTAGTAGTGCGGGGCTGCTCTTTCATATCATATCACTCCTTATTATAAGGGCGCGGTACGCGCTTTGTAAATGATATGATACTTGTCAGGCTCGTATTACATTATTCCGAAATCTGCTCGCCTTTTGAAGAAATTGCCCAACGCATAAATTTAATGCGTACTTTGTCGGCTCCTGTTTCAACGGTAATCTGGTCGTCTTTTATGTTAACGACTTTTCCGGTAACGCCGCCAATAGTTGTAACACTGTCCCCGACAATCAAATCGTTACGCATTTGAGCGGCTTTCTTTTTGCGTTTGCTCTCGGGTCTAATCATCAAGAAATACAAAACGCCTATCATTGCTATCGGCAGCAAGAGTGTTCCGAGCAATGACCCAAGACCGCCCGGCTCGGGTACAGCCTCAAGAAACAGCCACATAGTTTTCACCCCTTTTTTGTAGATTCAATGTATTATACATAAGGCGGACAAGTTTTGCAACAGTTTTTTTCGGCAGGGGTGCGAAATTTGTGTAGGGCGCGCCCTTTGGTCGCGCCGGGGGAAATGATGTGTGTTATGAAAGGGGTGTGGGTAGGCGGACTAAAGGCCGCCCCTACCCAAC
>WRJE01000031.1 GCA_009782385.1 Oscillospiraceae bacterium
AACATTTATGGGATATTTTATCATATAGCAGTCGGAAAAGCTATTCAATTCTTGCGAGACATTTATCTTTGTGCATTATGACGGTTATCACAAGGTTTTATTGTTATATTTTTGGCAAATGACATATGTAGGGCGCGATGTCCACATCGCGCCGCGTTTTGTGTTATTTGTAGGGGACGATGGCAATCGTCCCGTTTTATATACAGGCACGTTAAAATGCGGGCGGATTGCCATCCGCCCACTTGCGTACAGTTAAGCGATTCTGCGTAAGGTATATTGTCTGTTTCTAGGTGAGTTAGCGCATAGTATAGGTATATGTTCCAAATGATGAAGGGCATCAAAGAGTTTGATTTTCATAAGGACAGCACAAGTTAAAAACCAAAGTATAAGCACAAGCTCATTCCAAATACTGGCGCGTTCATAGAGGAAACGGCAACTCTTCTGTTTTCGCCACAGGGGAAAAATGACTATCCTTTTCTATTGCTTCACACAATGCGGCAAGAAATAGTTTTCCGAAAAACCAAGCCTTTACGCTCTCCGGTTTTTTTGACGGAACATCCCCGAATCCAAAGAGGGATTTGAGCCTGTAAAACACCATCTCAATCTGCCATCTTGCCCGGTACAGCTCAAATATTTGTGAACAGTCATAATCAAGTGAAGTCGCAAGAACAATATATTCATTTAACTCCAACGTCTCTTTTGTTACTTCCTTTTCCTGTTTGCGGCTTGCCTTCTTCTCAACTCTGCGCCTTGACTGCTCAATCGCTCTCTTGTTTTTCTTCATCGCGCAAATCCTTATCGGTCTCAGTTGTCCATTCACCTTGTAATAACAATCAACATCTGCACTCTCCCATTCTTTCAAATGTCGTATGCGTTCGAGCAAATCTATCTTTTCACCATTGCTGTCATATAATATGAATGCTTTCGACTTGAAGCGCAAAACGAAATCGCTCCTTGTTTGATTCATATGTTCTATTCCCTGTATCGTGCCGTATATCCTGTCTGCTACCACAATATCATTTTCAGAAAAACTATACCGTGTCAGTTTCTCTCCTTCTTTTATCGTTGTTATCTCAAATGTTTCACACGTGAATCCGAATAAGTCGAACACATAGTGCATCCTGTAGTCGCTTGTCTTGCTGCCTTTCAGAGCAACATCACTTGCATCTACTAGCATCACTCGCTTCTCTCCAAGCCATTCCGGCTTCTCTGCCATATAGCCGCTTGATACGCATACCTCTCTCGCCAGCCATTGCAGCCATTCCCCGCTTTTCAGTATCCGTTCGTACACCGCGTTCTTGTTTAGGCTCATTCCTGCCGTCAGCCGCAACATGGATGATGTGGCTTGATATGACTCTCCCGCAGTCATATGCAACAGATTCACCATTAACAAGTCCGATGGCGTTTTGATTTCTCTGCCTCGAGCAAATGCCCCTAACTCACGGCTTTTGGCTTCCCAACCCTCGGGCAGATACTTTTCAATTTCTTCCCAATATCTTATCGTTACCATTATGACATTATTATATCACTTGTCATAACTGTACGCAAGTGATGCGCGCCCCTACAAGTTACAAAACTAAATCGCCGTGCGGCGAATAACCCCGGGCGGACAAATGGCCGCCCCTACCCCAATCCGCCCGGCATAACCCCGTAGGGCGCGATGTCCACATCGCGCCGCGTTTCCCCGTAGGGAACGCCGCCCTCGGCGTTCCGCTATACAAAACGGCGGCGCGTTGATGAAAATTTTTATTGACAAAATTTCGCGGTCGTGTTAGAATACAAATAACAAGAGCGTGCCGGAAACCGACACGCCGCCAATAATTATGAAGCTATGTAGCCGTCAACTTGGCAGGGTGGGACGGCTACATTGCTTTTGGAGCGCATTGTAGCATAATTTGTCGAAAATGTCAAATGCTGCACGGAGGAAATACGCGGCGGACAAATGGCGAAACCCCGGGCGGACAAATGACCGCCCCTACACAGAAAAATTATACTGAGGCTGAAAACAAATGAACATATCAAAAATTCCCATAACTGAACTGAAAACGCGGATGGAGCGGTTTGTGTCGCTGATGGACAGGGCGTACCCCGAGTGGGAACTGTGCGCGATTGTCGGCGGCGTTAATATGTATTGGCTGTCCGGCACGATTTGCGATGGAATGCTGATTATACGGCGCGGTGAAGCTCCGGTGCTGTGGGCGCGAAGAAGCTATGAGCGAGCCGTCATGGAATCGGCGTTTGAGGATGTCAGACCGATGCGTTCTTTCCGTGACGCGGCGGCTTCTCTTGGCAAACTGCCCGAGACGCTCTATCTCGACACGGCGGAAGCAACGCTTGAATGGTACGGACTTTTAAGCAAGCACATGAGCTTTAATAATACCCTATCAGTTGATAGGGTCATGCTGAACGCGCGAGCCGTAAAAACACCGTATGAGATAGACATATTGACGCGGGCGGGCGGCATTGTAAACCGCCTGCTGACAGAGGATTTGCCGAAACTTCTGCGTGAGGGCATGACCGAGGCCGAACTGGGCGCGGAGATGTTTTCGCTGTTCATAGAAAACGGTTATCACGGACTGAGCAGATTTTCCATGAGGAACACGGATGTCATAATGGGGCATATCGGGTTCGGCGAAAGCCCGCTGTGTCCATCGGTTTTCAACGGCGCGTCCGGTACGGTCGGGCTGTGTCCCGCCGCGCCGCTTCTGGGCAGCAGGGATATAAGACTTAGAGAGGGCGATTTAGTTTATATTGACGTATGTTTCGGGCTTGAGGGATATAACACAGACAAGACGCTGATATACAGTTATAAAAAGAGACAGTCTCCCGAGATCGAAGACGCGCACAATCACTGCCTTGAACTTCAAAAATACGCCGCGTCTATGCTCTGCGCGGGGACAAGGCCATCGGATATTTACAAAGCGGTTTGCGGCGCGGTAAGGTCGGAACTGCGCGAACGCTTTATGGGATTGCCGGGAGACACCGTGCCGTTCATAGGACACGGAACGGGACTGTATGTGGACGAGTATCCCGTTATCGCGGGGAGCTTCAACGAGCCGCTCGAGGCCGGTATGGTTATCGCGGTCGAACCCAAGATGGGCATTAAAGGCGTTGGCATGGTCGGCGGCGAGAACACATATCTGGTGACGGAAAACGGGGCGGTCAGCTTAACGGGTGAAATCCGCGAGCTGATTCTTGTACAATAACGGCGGATTTTCGGCTTTATCAAATGATATGTAAAAAAGTTTATTAAAACACTGTACAAAACAAAAAATATAGTTTATAATGTTAACTAGTACAGCTATGATTAAGGAGGCGTAGATATGGCAAAGCAAGTCAAATCAAGCGTTGATGGAGTTAAGACTGATATTTTGTTAGAGAGCGGCACTAATGAACTTGAGATAATGGAGTTTACCATAGACGGCAACATTTTCGGCATAAACGTCGCTAAAGTAACCGAAATTATGAAGTATTCAGAAGTTAATCCAATGCCTAACTCACACCCGAACATTGAGGGCGTGTTCAAGCCGCGCGATCAAATCATTACCGTTATTAATTTGCCCGGCTATATGGGGTTGCCGTCTTCTGAAAATGATGAACGCGATATGTTCATTATAACCAACTTTAACAAGATGAACGCCGCGTTCCATGTTCACACGGTCGAGGCTATACACCGTATCACTTGGGATATGATAGAGAAGCCTGATAATACCATCTATGGCGGTCAGGAGGGGCTGGCGACCGGAATCGCAAAGATAGGCGACAAATTGATAACGATTGTTGACTTTGAGAAAATCGTGTTCGATATCTCGCCGCTGACAGGTATCCAAATGCAGGAAATCAGCGACTTGGGACCGCGCGAGAGAAGCACAAGACCCTTGATTATCGCCGAAGATTCCGCGCTCCTTAAAAAAATGATTCTCGAAGCCCTTCATGAGGCGGGCTACACAAATATTACTTCTTTCACAAACGGGCAGGACGCGTGGGATCACATAAACGAGCTTGCCGAGCAGTATGGCAGTGTTGAAGTTCTGAAAGACCATGTCGCGCTGATGATTACCGACATCGAGATGCCTAAGATGGACGGACACAGACTTCTCAAGCTGTGCCGCGACCATAGGGTGCTTAGAGGGCTTCCCATTCTTATTTTCTCGTCGCTTATTGATGACGCGATGCGCGATAAAGGTGAGAGGTTGGGCGCGACCGCGCAGCTCTCGAAACCCGAAATAGGCAACCTTGTCGCAACCATCGACAAACATATTCTAAAGTAGCTTTTGTTTAACTACTATAACGGGCGGGGATGAAACCCCGCCCATAAGTAAATTTTGACATACTATAGGAGAGATTATATTGAGATTTGAATGGAATCCTGATAAAAATAAGAGCAATATAAAAAAGCATGGTGTAGACTTCAATGAAGCCGAGACTGTGTTTCAGGATGAAATGGCTCTTGAATTATTTGACGGCGAACATTCCGATAATGAGGATAGATATATAATCATAGGAATAAGCAGCAAAACAAGGGAACTTATGGTATGTCATTGCTATAGAAACGGCGGCGATGTAATTAGAATATTCTCCGCAAGACGGGCAACAAAGAATGAAATTGAGCTTTACGAGAGGGGAAATAACAAGTGATTAGAGAATTGACCGAAAAAGACTTTGAACGCGCTGTTAGAAATCCTCATTTTGACAAGCTAATGACTAAAGTCGAAATTGCAATCACCAAAGAGGATTGGGTTACTTTTTGTGAATATGCAAAAATCAATAATGTTCCGCCGGAACTGATTATGCGGAACGGTTTATCCGGTTGGGCTAAAGAATTACGCGAAGAAGAATAAAATACAACTAGGAGAGATATTATGGAAGCCAAACAGCTGAAAATACTGATTGTTGACGATGACCGCTTAAATTTAGAGGTTCTCATTAAAATCTTGAAACCGGGCGAGCCGGATTCGATTCACCAAAATTACTCGCTGTCCGTTGCTAAAACCGGTGAGGCGGCACTCGATAAAATCAAGGCAAATAAACCCGATCTCATACTGCTTGACGTAATCATGCCGGGTATGAGCGGCTTTGATTTGCTCGCCATATTAAAAAAGAACGATGAAACGCGCTCTATTCCCGTTATTATTATCACGGGTCTCAGCAGTGTGCACGAGGAGACGAAAGGGTTCGCGTTGGGCGCGGTCGATTATATAACCAAGCCGTTTGACGGCGCGGTCGTTCGCGCAAGGGTAAAGACACACCTGCGTATCGTTGAGCAAATGCTGACAATAGAACGGCTCGGGTTAATCGACTCATTGACGGGCATTACAAACAGAAGAGGTTTTGAGAATCAGATATTCATGGAGTGGGGGCGCGCTATCCGCGAGCAGAATAATATCAGTCTGCTGCTGATGGATATTGATAAATTCAAGACTTATAACGATACATACGGTCATCAATTCGGCGACACGGTACTCATGAATTTTGCCGATGTGCTGACATCCTCGATAAACCGCTCGACCGACCTTGCGGCGCGTTGGGGCGGCGATGAGTTTGCCGTACTGCTGCCGGGTACAGACCTAAGGGGAGCGGCGATGGTAGCCGAGAGTATTCGCAAGAATTTTGAAAGCATTATGATTCATAATACGGACGGTTACGAGGAAAATCCATCTGAAATAAAAATAACGGCAAGCATCGGAGTATCGTCCGAAGCTCCCGGCATAAACAGCGATACTTCCGGCTTTATAAAGCGAGCGGACAGAAATCTCTATACCGCCAAGGCGACGGGAAGGAACAAGGTGTGTTATGACGATAAGGAAAGCGGTTAAAGTTTGCGCGTTACTGCTCGTTATTGTAACGGCGGTATTTATCTACGCACTCGTCAGCTTGAACAACGCGATATTAAACGAATCCGGTAATTACGAACGCGCGATGGTCGTTGTGTGGGTTTTTTTCGGTACTTCTATATCGCTGTTCGGCACTTTTTTGATTTTAGCTATTAAATTTGTAGTCACCCCTATTGATATGTGCGATCAGTTCGCAAAGCAAGTCGCGAGAGGGGATTTTGAAGCGCACCTTGAATACACAAGCCCGGGTGAAATAGGATCGCTTGCCATGTCGCTGCGGTTCATGTTTCACTCCCTGCTCGACCGCATTGACGTTGAGGACAACGTGCGCTATTTCAGAGCGGTGGCAAAATCCATTGACGCGGGCATTGTTATAAAAGACGCGCACGGAATAATAACGGACTGGAACGCGGGGGCGGAAGCTATTCTCGGCTTCAAAGCCGAAGAAATTATCGGGCATAGCAGAAGGCGTTACACCCCCGATGAGAGTGTAGCGATATTTGACGATATTGACGAGCATCTGCTTATGGGAGAGCATATTTCCCATTCGGATATTTTGTGCAGACATTATGACGGGCGGCTAGTTGACTGCTCCGCCTCATATACGCCGATTATTGACGACAACAACAAGGTTATCGGTTCTCTAACGATTTTCCATGATGTCACAAATGAAAAACTTGCTTTAAGAAAATCCGAAAGGATGGCGGCTGTTATATCCGCGGCGGATGCCGGAATTTTGATTGAAGATGCCGAAGGCAGAATATTGGAGTGGAATCACGGCGCGGAAAACATACTTGGGTACAAAGCCAGTGAGATTATAGGAAAACCTACGGATGTGCTTGTCCCCGAAAGTAAACTTGCCGCCCGCGCAAGAATAAGTGAACGCCTGAAAAAAGGCGAGCAATCCATTCACGCGGAGACTGTCCGCATACACAGAGACGGGCAGCTTATCGACTGCTCGACTACTTACACGCCCATTTTTGACGAAAACGGTGAATATGACGGTAAAATCGTAATTTTCCAAGATATAACTGAAAAGAAACACATGGAAGAGTTAATGATAAAGGCCGTCACTGTCGCGGAGGAGGCATCGAAATCCAAGTCCATGTTTTTAGCGAAAATGAGCCACGAAATCCGAACGCCTATGAACGGGGTCGTTGGGTTCGCGGAGCTTGCGCTTGACGATGACGGGCTGACAGACAACACGCGAAACTATTTGCAAAAAATCAAGTCGAGCGCGGATACACTTCTATCTATAATAAATGATATTTTGGATATATCAAAAATCGAGGCAGACGCTATGGAGCTTGAGAGCGTTCCGTTTGCGCTCGATGACATCATTGAGGCTTGCGATTCTATAAACAGATACGAGGCGGAGAAAAAGGGAATAGAGCTAATCATTCAAACAGAGTCGGTTAAGGGCTTGAATCTTGTCGGCGACCCGACAAAACTGCTTCAGGTATTTATGAATCTCTTGTCAAACGCGATTAAGTTTACAAACGAGGGTACAGTCTCAATATCCGCCATAGTATTAGAGCAAACAGAGGCTTCGGCAAAAATTTATTTCGAGGTCGTTGACACCGGAATCGGCATGACAAACGAGCAGATAGTTCATATATTTGACCCGTTCGTACAGGCGGACGACAGCACCACCAGAAAATACGGCGGAACGGGGTTGGGTCTGTCCATAGCGCGAAACCTTTTAGAAATAATCGGCGGGATTCTGTATGTGGAAAGCTCTCCGGGGAAAGGCAGCAGATTCAACTTTACACTGACGTTTGACACGGTATCGGAATTGTCCGCCAATCACTTCCGGAAAACTGACTTCCCTGCCGCCCGCAGAAAACCTATATTCAGCGGTGAGGTTTTGGTCTGTGAGGATAACCCGATAAATCAAGAAGTCATAACCAAGCACTTGGAAAAACTGGGACTAAAGGCGACTATTGCCGAGAACGGGAAAGCGGGAGTTAGAGCGGCGCGTAAACGTATGAGTTCCGGCGAGTTTTTTGACCTTATACTTATGGATATACATATGCCGGTTATGGACGGTATCGAAACTACGGCGAAATTGCTGGAAATGGGCGTGAAAGTACCTATTATAGCCCTTACCGCCGATGCAATGTCTACAGACAGAGAAATTTTTCTGAAAACAGGTATGTCGGATTACATAAGCAAGCCGTTTACGGCGGAACTGCTTTGGACGTGCTTGGAAAGACACCTTAAACCGATTGATTATATACAACTTACAGAGATAACTAATCTCGGAGTAAGGGTAGAGGAAGACGAAATTCTTAACGAATCAAAGGGATTGGAGAAAGCCGACGGCGATGTGGAACTGTACAGGCGCATTCAATCTAAATTCTACAAGTATAATCAAGATGCCATTGATGTTATAAACAATGCTTTAATCAACAGCGACATGAAACTCCTGCACAGAACCGTACATACACTGAAGAGCGAAGCCGGTCTCTTAGGCGCGGAAAAGCTCTCGGCGATTGCAAAGAGCGTTGAGGAATCAGTTTCAACGGGAGATTTTCTAAGACTTACACAACAGATACCGGGGCTGGAATACTCTATAAATGAGGTTTTTGACATTTTGCGCCCAATTTGTGAGACATCCGGAGAAGCCGTTCAAACAGAGGAACTGAACAGAGACGATGCCATCGCTCTTTTGGATAAACTTACGTTGCTTCTTAAAACGTCAAACCCGGAAAGCATGGAAATGATAGGCGAAATAGATTTAACCCTTATGAGTGTGGGCGAAAAACACGATTTGCTGGTCGAGCAAATAGAGAGTTTCGATTTTGACGAAGCTCTGTCAACGGTCAATGAAATTAAGGAAATGATTGGGTAATTTTTATTTGCAAAATTCGACATCATCTGCTATACTGTTGCCGGATAGGAGGGGTGTGGTTTTGCGGCATAGTGACATTAAAGTTGGCTGTATATATTATGTTGATTTCGATCCGCACAAAAAGTGTGAGTTTAACGGCAAGCATTTAGCCTTAGTTTTGAGAAAGAATAATGATAACAATACATTGATTGTTTTGCCGTTAACAAGTTCCGGTAAAGGTTTAGGCAATGGAAAAATAGAACTTGGTACGTTAATATGTTTACCGATGAATTTGCAGTCTCACAAGACATATGCGGTAGTCAATTCTATTCGCACAGTGAATTGTTCTCGTTTTTCTCCTGTCTTTGACGGTGGTAATGCAATAGCACCAAAATTAGATAATGCGGACTTCCGGTTGTCTTTACGCTCCGTTATTAGTGATATAACATATAACACTGACGAACGGACGAGAAATGATGTGTTCAAAAATTTGCATATGGCATCTTCTGTTGAATTGCTCAATAACTTGCTGTATAGGCTATTACGTCAAATCAAATCGAACAAGGACAAAGAAGTAATTGTTAAGTTGAAAAAAGAAATTTTGGACATAATGAACCATGTGCCATATAAGGAGATTATTATGAATGTTGATGATGATGTTAAGGTTTTAGCAAAAAGATTGCTTTTCAAAAACTTTTTCAAAATCATATTGACATCTCGCTTCTGATATGGTACGATAATGTTGGAATTAAAGATTGGGGTGGAACTCCCCGACTTTATATATCTGATAGGGGTGAAACTCCCCGGCAGAAAAAGAGTCCGTTTTCGGGCTCTTTTTCTATGTGTTTACTTCTGTTTTACTTGAATTTTTTATTATTATGTGTTATAATGCCCCCATCTTGAAAGAAACAACAATATCCGAAAATTACAGGAGGTCAAGGCATGGCTAAATCGGTTTTTTATTTCGTAACAGGCAGTCAAAATCTGTACGGCGAGGAGACGCTGAAAGAAGTCGCCGTTCACTCTAAAGAAATCGCGGAATACCTGTCGGGTATCTTACCCTATCAAGTGATATATAAACCCGTTGTCACAAGTCCGGACGAGATTTTTGATGTGCTGTCCTCCGCGAGCGCGGACGCTTCCTGCGCGGGCGTGATTACGTGGATGCACACGTTCAGTCCGTCAAAAATGTGGATAAACGGATTGAAAATACTGTCAAAGCCCGTACTGCACCTGCACACCCAGTACAACAGGGATATACAGTGGGACAGCATTGACATGGATTTTATGAACACCAATCAATCCGCGCACGGTGACCGTGAACACGGCTTTATTTTCACGCGCATGGGCATAAACAGGAAAGTCGTTGCGGGACACTGGAAGGATAAAAGTGTTGCGGAAAGAATCGCGCCGTGGATGCGGGTTGCCGCCGCTTCCGTTCAGGGTAAGGATTTGAAGGTTATGCGTATCGGCGACAATATGCGCGAGGTCGCCGTCACCGAGGGCGACAAGGTCGAAGCGCAGATAAAATTCGGTTGGCAGGTAAATTATCGCGGCGTGGGCGACCTTGTGGAAAAGATGAACGCCGTCACCGTTTCGCGGATTGACGCGTTGGTTGAGGAGTATCAGGCGAAATATACGGTGAACACTAAAGATATGGAGTCGGTGCGCTATCAGGCGAAATTGGAGCTCGCGCTGAAAGCCCTGCTGGACGAACACGGCTGTTCGGCATACACTAATACCTTTGAGGACTTGCACGGTTTGGAACAGCTCCCCGGTCTCGCGTCACAGCGGTTGATGGAGCAGGGATACGGCTTCGGACCGGAGGGCGATTGGAAAGTGTCGGCAATGCTCCGCACGATGAAGCTCATATCGGGCAACAAGGGAACATCGCTGATGGAAGACTACACATATCACCTCGAATCAGGTTCTGAGGCGATTCTGGGGGCGCATATGCTTGAGGTCTGCCCCACGGTCGCGGGTACGAAGCCGAAAATCGAGGTTCACCCGTTGGGTATCGGCGGCAAAAATCCGCCCGCGCGTATGGTTTTTGACGGACACAAGGGTAAGGCAATCTGCGTTTCGCTGATTGACATGGGCGGCAGAATGCGCCTTATCATCCTTGACGTAAACGCTGTGGACACACCGCGCGATATGCCGAAGCTGCCCGTTGCCCGTGTTATGTGGAAGCCCGAACCGGACTTTTACACCGGATGCGAGGCATGGATACTGGCGGGAGGAGCGCACCATACGGTATTCTCCTACAATGTCACCGCCGAAGAAATGATTGACTGGGCGGAGATAGTCGGTATAGAGTGCGTGCATATCAACAGTGATACAAAGATTCACAACCTTAAACGGGAACTGATGATGAATGAATTATTGTGGAGATTGAAATGAAGAAATATTTAGGTATCGAGCTGGGTTCGACCCGCATTAAAGCCGTGCTTATCGGCGAGAATTTCGTGCCTATAGCCTCAGGGGCGCACGACTGGGAGAACCGCCTTGAAGACGGCATATGGACATACCGCCTTGAGGACGCTTGGGCGGGCATACGGGACAGTTTCGCGAAACTGAGCGCGGATTATCAGAGCAGCTTCGGCGAACCTCTGACAGATATTGACGGTATGGGCGTTTCAGCCATGATGCACGGCTATCTGCCGTTCGGCAAGAACTGCGAACAGCTTGTGCCGTTCCGCTCGTGGCGCAACACCGTGACGGAGAAAGCGGCCGAAGTGCTGTCGGATACATTTAACTTCAACATCCCTCAGCGGTTCAGCATAGCGCACCTGTATCAGGCGATTCTGAACAATGAGCCGCACGTTAAGGACATAGCGTTTATAACCACGTTGGCGGGATGTATCCATTGGAAACTCACGGGTCAAAATGTGTTGGGACTGAATGAGGCATCGGGTGTTTTCCCCGTTGATAACGGAGATTATGACCCTAAGCTCATAGCGCGGTTTAATGAGCTGTTAGAAGGTTTTAATTGCTTCAAATTGCAGGACGTTCTGCCCAAGGCGATTCCGGCGGGCGGTAGCGGCGGTGTTCTCACCGCCGAGGGCGCGAAGCTCCTCGACCCAACGGGCAGGCTCAAGGCGGGTATACCGATGTGTCCCCCCGAGGGCGATGCGGGGACGGGCATGGTTGCCACGAACAGTATCGCCGAACGCACGGGCAGTGTATCGGCGGGAACATCATCGTTTGCAATGCTCATTTTGGAAAAGCCGCTCTCAAAGCGGCATATGGAGATAGACCTTATGGCGACCCCGGCGGGAAAGCCCGTGGCAATGGCTCACGCAAGCACCTGCACCACGGATTTGGACGCTTGGGTCGGGTTATTCGGCGAAGTTTTGGAGACAATGGGAACAAAGGCGGATAAGTCCGATTTGTATTACACACTGTACAATAAAGCTCTGGAGGGCGACACGGACTGCGGCGGTCTGCTCAGTTATAACTTCTACGCGGGAGAGACGGTCGTAAACATGAACGAGGGGCGGCCTCTGTTCGTCCGCAATCCCGACAGCCGCTTAACGCTCGCGAACTTCATGAGAGCCCAACTATACGCGGCTATGACGACCCTAAAACTGGGTATGGATATTCTGACAGAGCAAGAGGGCGTTAGAATCGAGCAGTTAGTGGGACATGGCGGACTGTTCAAGACAAAGGGCGTGGCTCAAAGGCTGATGGCGGCGGCGTTGAACGTCACCGTTGCCGTTATGGAGACGGCGGGAGAGGGCGGCGCGTGGGGCATTGCCCTGTTGGCGGCGTATATGGCTGAAAAAGACGGAACATTAGAGGAATTTTTGTCTAAGCGCGTGTTCTCAAACGCGAAGAGTGAGAGTATCGCGCCGAACATCGGAGATACACGCGGTTTTAACGCTTTCATGGAGCGTTATAACGCCGGACTGCCGATAGAACGCGCGGCTGTGGAATGTTTGAACGCTACATTGTAGGGCGCGACGCCCCCGGCGCGCCGCAAATTGTTGCAGATTGTTTTTTTAATATATGGAACGAATAATATAACCTGCCGTCTAACAGTGTGACTGGAGGGAATAGAAATGAAAAAAATAAGCTGTATCTTGGCACTGTTAGTCGCGTTGACCGCGTGTACGCCCGCTATCGTGAATTACACTTCAAACATCGACACCAACGTCACCCCTATCCCGCAGAGCGGCGACATTATCAGCGATGGCAAGGCGTATCAGATTAGTCAAATCAATGCCGTGCAAACAGAAGACGACATTACGGAGCAGTCGCTCCCCGCCGTTGGCAGTATTGAAGCGTTGCTCAAACTGCTCAATGAGCGCGGCGCACTCTATGACGAATCCCTGAATTATCAATATGACGGTATAGTTCGCGAAGATTCAAACGCCGCCGCGCCTGTGCCTTCAACGGAAGCCGCCATTGGCGGAGAAATGGCGGCGATGGACACCGGGGCGGCAACGGCGGGCGGCAATCATTCCGCGACAAACGAGCAAGTCGCCGGGGTAAATGAGGGCGACATCGTAAAGACCGATGGAAAGTATATCTATACCCTATCAGGTGATAGGTTGCGGATTGTCCGCGTTGAAGGCTCTGACATGAAAGAGGTTGCGGTCATAACATTTGAAAATATGTGGAGCGCGGAATTTTACTTGATGGGAGATAAACTCGCAGTTGTGGGGCAGAAATATATCCCGATTACGCCGCTTGTCGTGGAGAACGAAACGGAAAAAATCGTTGCGGATGTTGCGTATGGCTATACGATGGGCAGAAACTGCACCGTGCTTGCTGTCTACGATATAACCGACCGAGCGAATCCGGTCGAGAGCCGCCGCGTTGAGATGGACGGTTACGGCATTTCGACAAGGGTTATCGGCGACACGGTATATCTCGTTACGAATAAATATGTGTGGGCACCGTATGTAAGAGCGGACAGCGATGTTATCCTGCCGGGTTTCCGCGATACGGAGACGGGCGGAGAGGCGTTTGAGCCGTTTGACCTTGACAGGGTTTACTATGTACCCGACAGCAGGGACAGCAGTTATTTGATTATCGGCGCACTCGATGTAAACGGCAATGAGCCGTTTGAACCGACCGCGTATCTGGGCGCGGGTAATCAAGTTTACATGAGCCTTAACGCGCTCTATGTCGGCACAACGCGCTGGGAAGAAGCGAAAGACGGAAAAGGCGGCAGTGAGAAGACTGATATTCTGCGCTTTACCATCAGTGAGGAATCGGTTAAATACTCCGGCATGGGAACGGTTGCCGGTATGCCTATAAATCAATACAGCATGGACGAATTTAACGGTTTCTTTAGAGTTGCCACAACGCAGTGGGAGAAAGGCACGATGGTAACAGTGCTTGACGGCGGCATGAAAATCGCCGGACAGACGGATTATCTCGCGCCGGGTGAATGGATGCAATCCATGCGCTTTATGGGGAACATGGGCTATGTCGTCACCTTTGAGAATGTTGACCCGCTGTTTACCGTTGACTTGACCGACCCGTACAATCCCAAGGTGTTGGGCGAGCTGAAAATACCGGGATTTTCACAGTATCTGCACCCGGTTGGAAACGGGCTTCTGCTCGGCATTGGGCGGGATACAACGGAGTTGTATACCAAGGATAAAAACGGGGTCGAGACTGTAGTAGGTTTCCGCGATATAGGCATGAAAGTCTCGCTGTTTGACGTGAGTGACCCGTATGACCCCAAGGAAATTGACGTTCTCGAGTTGGGTGAGGGCTGGGCTGAGGTTTCGCACAATCCCCGCGCCCTGATGAGTGACCCGGCAAGAGGGCTGTACGGCTTTACGACAGAGAACTGGAACGAGAAGAATTACGGCTCATCGGCGGTATTGATTCAAGTTGACGGCAGGCGTATTTCAGTCGCCGCGAACCTGAACGCGGACGGGGCGTATCTATACAACAGCCGTCTGTGCTATATCGGCGATACGCTGTACTTTGTTTATAACGAAGGTATCAGGGCGTATGACTATAACACTTTTAGGTTGATTGAGAGGTTGACGTTTTAGGTAGGGGACGCCCTTGGTCGTCCCGTTGGATTTATAACGTACCGTTTTATTACACACGGTGCGACCAGAGGGCGCACCCTACAGGAGGGCGCGGACGGTCGAGGGCGACCGTCCCTACACGGCGCGGTGAAGACACCGCGCCCTACTTGTATTATTTGAAATATGTGTTAAAATGGTTACAAAAGGAGGCGCGTTTATGAAATCAGTAAAGGATTGCTACAAGTTGTCTAACGGGGTTGAGATACCCTGCATAGGCTTCGGCACATTCAAAGCACATGACGGCGAAGACACCGTTGCCGCGACACTCAGCGCGATTGAGGCGGGATACCGCCATATCGACACGGCACAGGCATATGGAAATGAGGAGAGCGTTGGTATAGCCGTTAAGAAATGCGGTGTTGACAGGAAAGAGCTGTTTGTCACAACGAAGCTGAAACCTAGCTGTCAAGGTTATGAGAACACTCTGAAAGCGTTTGAAGGTTCGATGAAAAGGTTGAATATGGATTACGTTGACCTCTACCTCATTCATTGGCCGAATCCGGTCGATTTCCGCGACAACTGGCAGGAAGTTACCTCCGGATCGTGGAAAGCGTTCGAGGAACTGTACCGCGCGGGGCGCATACGCTCTATCGGCATAAGCAATTTCCGCCCGCATCATATGGACGAGCTGATGAAGACGGCGGAAATAACGCCGATGGTTAACCAGATACGTCTCTGTCCCGGTGACACGCAGGACGAGACGGCGGAACACAGCCGCAAACTGAATATGGTGCTTCAGGCTTACAGCCCGTTCGGTGACGGGAAGATTTTCGGCGTACCCGAAATGAAACCGCTGGCGGAGAAGTACGGGAAGACTGTCTCGCAAATCTGCATAAGGTGGAGCTTGCAGAGGGGTTATCTGCCGCTGCCTAAGTCGGTGAAGCCCGAGCGGATAAGGGAAAACGCGGATGTGTTCGATTTTGAGCTTGAAGCGTCTGATGTTCAGCTGATCGCGGACTTGAAAGGCTGCGTTGGCTATTCACACGACCCGGACACCACAACGTGGTAAAGCCTTAAATTTCCTGCGCCGCTTCAAACTCATCGTTCTGCGCGTAGGAGTCAACGCCAAGGGATATGTCTATCATCTCCGCGGTCGAGTATAACTGATTATTCTCAATAAATTCCTCGCGGGGCTTTCTGACACGCAAATCCGCCGTGCTGTCCCCGTCTCTGTCGGCTATCACGAAGCCTGAGAATGGGGATTGCATACCTTTGTGCAAGCCGTATTTTCGGCGCATAGGTTCGCTGACTGGAAAACGCCCGTGTTCGGACATTAAAAATAAATCATCCACAGTATCGCCTCCTGATACTTAGGATGTTTTGTTTTGGCGGAAATTATACGGGTCAACACTTGACATTATAGCTAAGTATGGTATACTAAGAATGCAAGAGCGTGTCGGCAACCGACACGCCACCATGAAATTAAGCTATGTAGCCGCTTCTCTTTGGTAGGGGATGGCGGCTACATTGCTTTTGGCACGTTCAAGCAGGATATAATAATCACAATCATCAAACAAATGATGACGCGCAATACCTGTTTCCCGCGTTTTCCCATAAGCAACCACCTCCTTCCTCCGCTAAGTTGCGGGGAAGTTAGAACGGCGGCGTAGACGGCACCAACACCCTCTTGCACTATGATATTATCACGATTCGGCAAGAAATACAAGTGTTTTTAACGGGAAGCGCACCCGGGGAAATTCAATAGTTAATTTAGCTTGACTTTTTGTAGAAATAGTGCTAATATTTAGTTAAGTGTTCCAACCTATGGGGGAGGAATAAAATATTTAAGGAGCGTAACTGCAATGAAGAAGAAATTTTTCTCAATTCTCTTGGCGGCGATGATGGTGGCCGCACTGGTTGTTCCGGCATCGGCAGCCACCGAGTACAAAGCGACACTGAAGGGAGAACTCGACACATCCGTCAGCGATTCTGTGGATCAATGGGGTATTGAAAATATTCCCAGTGCAACGGTCAAGTTCACGTTAGGCGTAGAGGCAACTATTTCCATGACGTTCGATGAACCCATTAAGTTCACGGGCAACTGGACCGGAATCGCCACTAATTTCCCGGTCAAAGGAGCTGATGACGCGGCCGCAAGCGGCGCAAAGATTACCTCGTTCAAGGTTGACGGTAAAGAGCTTGGCTCAAAGGCTTTACCTCTTATCGACCAAGACGATAAAGGCTTCCTTACAATCGACATAGCCCGCCAGTGGGGAGAGCCGGCTCAAGACACATACGGTCTTATCAAAATGGCTCCGTTTACATCATTGGAAATCACGTTTATAGTCGGTGAAGCGGCTGCTCCCGCAGAACCCGAACCCGTTGAAGACACTTCTGACGATGCTTCCGATGACGCGGCTGATGATTCTGCTGACGATGCAGATGCCACAGACGAATCCGATGACGCGGCGGCTCTCGCCGTAGTTCCCACCGCTTGGAAAATCTTTGTCAACGATGAAGAAGTAGCGTTTGACGCATACAACATTAACGGCTCAAACTTCTTCAAGATTGCCGATGTCGCCTTTACTTTCATGGATACAAAAGTTGGATTCTCGGCAGATTTAATTGATGGCGTTATCGTACTTAAAAGCGGCGAAGCCTATGAACCCACCGGAAACGAGATGAAACCCCAAGCCGAAAGTGCTGATTTGGCGGTAGTTCCCACACAACAGGCTATTACTCTTGACGGCAATGCCGTTGAAGTCACCGCTTATAATATTAACGGTAGCAACTACTTCATGATGGCAGATTTGGTTAAGTTGTTCGGGTTCGGGGCAACCTTTGACGCGGACGCGGGTGAAATTTACATCAACACAGAGCTTGTTAAAGAGCCGCGTGATACGGCAGAAGACGCTGAGTAAAACTAAATTACAGACGAGAGTTGAATCCATAAAAAACCGCCCGAATTTTCGGGCGGTTTCAATTTGCGCTTTTTTACACCCCTGTAAACCACAATGTTCTCTCGTCAAGCGCGGCACCCGCTCGCAGTGCCAGCGGGTGGTCGCCCGCGTCGCACAACTGCCCGTCAATCCCGACCGCATACGCTTTTCCGGGTATTAAACCGACGAATCCCGTCACAGCTCCGGGCGCGGCTAAAACCCGCGCCTTTCCGCCGTCACTCGACAGCGCGATACCCAACCAGCCGACTTGCTCAAGATACGAGCCGTATGTAACCAATCCGTTTTGCATGGTCGTTGACGTTGTGTTCGCGTTTTCGGCTATGGTATACGGACAATCGCCGCGCGGTATCGGCTCACCCGCGCTGTTATCGGGATTGATAAGCGTAAGTCTGGGCCACGCGCCGCCGCTCATCAGCTTAACGCCCCCCGATGTAACCCTAAAGACCGAGTTGTACTTTGCGGCGGGTACGGAAAATGAGCCAAAGTTATATATTATTTGAATGTATTCATCTGACAGCGTGACGGCGGCGGGTGTGCCGCCCGCATAGCTCATCAAAGTCTGCGGGGCTTCGGCGGTAATAACGCCGTCTTCGCTCACATTCATAAACGCGCATTCAATATTCGGCGAAACCGCGCTGAAAGCCGCGAAGCGGCTGCGCGATACGCCAGCGAAACCGAACGCCGTCTTGCCGTATGCGAGAACTTCGCCCGCCGTAATATTAACGCCGTTGAGCGTCAGCACCCTGAATTCGGTCGCGTCTGTCCTTAGTATGTATCTGTCCGGTGATATATAGAAGCCGGGGTAGTCACAGACACCGTTGTAAATAACTTGCGGCGTTCCGCTGACAAAGGAGCTGCCCGTAAACTTGACAGCTATGCCGTAAGTATCTGAAGCATCGGCGTATTTCAACAGAGCTGTGCCGTCCGGCATAAAGCAGAATCTATTGGCGATTATGCCCGAGGATACCGGTCCGGTATATTTAGCTATTTCATTGTAAATGCCGTCTGTGAGCGTAAAAGCGTAAATAAACGAACCTCCCGCCGGCTCAACAATACTCAAAAGCCATACGCCGCCGTCCGCTTTGGCGAGCCTGACGGGGACTTTTGCCGTTAATGACCCCTCATCGCCCATGTGTATCAAGTGTTTCGGCATGATAACGCCGTTAAAATCCTCCGCTATATACACAGCGGGGGCTAATGTCACGCCGACCCTCTTTGAATATGACGCAATGACATAGTTCCCGAAAAGCGCGGTTACCGCAAATCCCGAAAACGCGGTGTTGGCGTTTTCCAGTATAGCCTGTCCCTTCATTGCCGAACCGCGCAAATAGCCGTACTTGGGCGTTCTGACACCGCCTTTGCCTATAGTCACGGCGCACGGCGTGTTCAGTGTCTCTCCCGAGGCGACAGGCAGTTCAAGCACCACAGAGCCGCCCTCACCGCCATCGCCAATAATGCTTGGTTCTCCAACTCCCGCGTCTGTCAGCGCGTCTATCAGCTGATTAAACCTACCGCCCACAACTACTTTAGCGGGGCTGTCAAAACGCGCCTTGAGTTCATACGAACTCAATGTCGGGCGGTCGGGCAGCGAGCTTACATCGCGCCCGTTAAAATCCTCGGTTTTTAACTTCAAATCAGACAGTTTCATCTTCGTCCTCCTCCGCGCAAAACCGCGTGATAAGGCGGTCGGTATAACTCAAATCCGCGTCTTGCTCGGCGAGCAGATTTTTAATGTTCTCTATATAATCACAATTCACGGTAATTCTCCTTTCATGTTCGCGCCCGATGTGATGTGCGCCTCGATTGCCGTAAGGCCAAGCCCTTCGGCGCGGTCATTTTTTATCATCAGCCTTAGCGTCTCAAAACGCCGGGCGGCGTTCTTTATAGTAATTGTTTTGGGTTTGTTAACGGTGTTAAATGTGAAATCCCCGAAGTCTTGCTCTTCAAAATCAGAGAGACTTGTACGCGCCGACATAATCAGGCGGTACTCCTCGTTCTCGGCGGCGGCATAGATGTCCGCGCCCGATTTAAGGAACGGCATTAAAACCACACCGATTTTCGGCGCGGACTTTCGCCGTCCCCAAACGCCCCCTCCGGTGACAGGCGTTCCGATAAGCGGTGTCGTCCAATGAGCGGAAACAGGCACACCATCGTCTGTGTAAATATTCTCGCCGTCTTCCGCGCGGCACATGAACCTGTAAACGCCGCCGTCAGACGTGCCGAACCACAGTTTTTCATCCCAGTTAGCCGCCGCGGTCGCGGGTATGTTTGTCCAGCGATGCCACTCGTATTGGTGTCCCGCCGCACCCGCGCTGTGTTTTAAGCGGCTGTCGGCGACATAGACGCTGTTGTTAACGAATAGGTGCAGCTTGCCTTTGGATATAGTGCTGAACGCTTCTTGAAGATTATTTTCCGCCGTCAGTTTGCTGTTGACATAGATACTGCGGTTGTGGATTATTCGCCTGTCTCCGAAAAGCGACGCCACAGCCGCGCACATACCGTTTACGGTGAGATAGAGCGGGTCATCGCCGAACATACACTGTGAACGCGGCGCGATACAACCCCTGTCCTCGATATATGAATCGCAATCCAAGGGGAAGTAATTAGGATTCATCGAATCGCTGATATACGCGGTGCGGGGTGTGTCGGGATTGCCCAACAGCGCGATTTTTGCGCTGTTCTTTTCACCCTCAAGATTAAACCAACGGCACTTATTTATCTTCTCCAAGCCGTTGGGTATTGTCTTTGAAAAATAAATACTTATGCTCGCGTCATTGGCGGGAATTGTCGCGAACGAAACCTGCCCCAGAGTGCGGCTTATCGAAATGCCTCCGCCCTCCGGTAAAAGCGCGCCGTTTACATAGGCGTAGGCAGGCGTATTGTCGAGGTCTTTCGCGTCGAGAAAGAAAACTCTCGTGTTATTATCACCGCAGAATGTGTTTATCCGCATTCCGCTGAGAAGATTGGGGGCTTCATGGTTCTTCCTCAAAACGCAGGTGGTTGGTATATACGCTTTTTCACCCGGCTTTATAATTCTGCTCCCATCGTAAAGAATGTGTTCCTTGCCGTCAAGCAGATAAAGCGTTTCGTTCCATACAAAAGAGCTTGAGAACGCGTTGTTCATACCGGAATATATCTCGCTTGCGTTGCTGCCGTTCAAACGGAATAATTTTGTTCCGGCGTGTATAAGCCTGATTTCTGTCCCGTTGACATTAAGACTGTGGAAACCGTTTATACGTCCGTCCAGCTTGCCGGTTAACGCCGATTTATATCCGGCGCGTTTAATAGGTGTGTGCGTATCATCGCCGAAGTCCATGTTCTCCGCGTCGGGCGAGCGGCGGATGTTGTCCGGCAGACCGCCCGAACGGAAGTCGCAGCCCAGAAAGCCGTCAAAGTGAATAACGGATGTTTTGCTTTTCGTGTCCGGCATGGGTATCGCGGAATATTTCATATCGTCACCTCAAAACAGCCTGTTTAACGCGCGTTCCTGCATGGGTCTCGCCTTGGGCTTTAGATTTGACAAAAGCCCCTGAGATTCCCTGAATAGCTGCGCGTACAAGACTTCGTTCTCGTGCTGAACACACATGGCGGCAACACCCGCAATCAGCGCGGGTTCGGCCTCGGGCGGCACATCGAGTACGGTATCGTCTGTGATGTCATCGCCGATGCTGTCATAGAAAGCCAAATAATCCACGACATACTCACCTGTCGCCAGATAAGCTATCTCCAGCTCGCGGTCGCCCGGCCACGCGATAAAAGGTAGCGCGTTGTAGCCGTCCGCGCGTGTAACGCCGATAACGCTTTGGAAGTCATCGGGCATTTCATAGACGACAGTGTCCGTATACATCGGCATAATTCCGCCGTCGAGTATTTCACGGTCAATCGGCGGGTTGTGTAATATGGTATGCTTCTTGCGTCTCGGGATAACTGTGCCGATAACGCGCAGCTGCGTGTCGGCAAATCCCGGAATCCTCGCGCAGAAGTCCCGTATGTGCGCCGTATCGCGCCCGATATCCGCGCCGTGGCGCGTCAGTTCGTCAAGTCTGCCGAACACAAGTGTTTTTAGCCTGTCCAGTGTCATTTGTATATCTCTCCTTTTATATATTGCGTCTATGCAGGGGCGGCAATCTGCCGCCCGCGGACGACCAAAGGTCGCCTCTACAAGAGAAAATATACGTATTAAAGGATGACATACAATGACACAAAAATAGATGCTCTAAAATTGATTGACTTGAGGCGGTGATATATGTTATTCTATAGCAGAGTGAAGACAACAATCGTTGAGGAGGTTATATAATGGAGGCATTACGTAAAGATCAACGTTATACCTATATGGATTACTGCTCATGGGATAATGATGTGCGGTATGAACTTATTGACGGTAAACCATATGCAATGGCTCCTCCGTTGAGGAGACATCAAAGTATAAGTATGGATTTATCAAGACAAATTGCGAACTTTCTCCATGGTAAAACCTGTGAAGTTTACTCAGCACCTTTTGCTGTGCGTCTTAACGCCAACGAGGGCGATGATACTGTTGTAGAACCTGATATTACAGTAATTTGCGACCATTCAAAACTCGATGACAGAGGATGTAAAGGTGTGCCGGATCTCATAATAGAAATACTTTCGCCGTCATCATCAAGATATGATAAAATCATTAAGTTTAATAAATACAGAGAGGCGGGTGTACGCGAGTATTGGATTGTTGACCCCGATGATAAATCAGTACAGGTTTGTGTGCTGAAAGACAATGAGTATATGATTCGCGGATATATTGAGACAGACAATGTGGCAATCGGCGTATTAGATGGGTGTACAATTAATCTTTCGGATGTATTCTCAGCGTGAGAGATTTATAATGTTTCAAACCGCTTGTAATTTTACAGGCGGTTTTTTATGTCAAAAATATTTTTCAAAATCTATTGACAAATAAAAATCACCGTGTTATTATTGTGTTAATGATTTAACTCACTAACGCAATAACCGCACATTACATATTAAAGCGAGGTGAGACTATTGACCGATACTCAGCCGGTTTTTGTTCAAATTATGGAGATAATTGAGAGCGATATTATCACGGGCGTGTATCAAACAGACGATTTGATTATATCTACAACGCAAATTTCCAAGGTGTATTCCGTAAACCCAACGACTGCGGTCAAGGCGATAAGCAAGCTGACCGATGCGGGTATTCTTTACAAAAAAAGGGGGATTGGGATGTGTGTGGCGGAGGGGGCGCGTGAAAAAATAACGGAGCGGCGCAGGGATGTTTTCCTGAACCACACTATCAAAGCGTTGCTTGGTGAAGCCAAGACGCTTGGTATTTCGTTGGATGAGTTAGTCAATGTAATAAAAGAAGGAGTTAAAGATGATGATTGAGTTTAAGAATGTATCAAAAAAATACGGCGATACGAACGCGATTGACGGGATTTCACTGCAAATCCCCGAAAGCGGGATTTACTGTCTGCTTGGCAGGAACGGCGCGGGCAAAACAACGCTTATGAAATTGCTGGCGGGTCATATCGCCGCCACGGACGGCGACATAAAAATAGGCGGCAAGCGGGTCTCGCCCGCACAAATGCCGGACGGGGTCAACTATATCGAGAGCGGTTCGGCGCAGTTTAACATGAAATTATCGGCGTTAATCGATGCCGCCGCCGAATTACAGAATGATTTTGACCGCGACTTCGCGCGGGAAATGGCAAAACGGTTTGAGTTGGACACAAACAAGAAGTATAAGCAACTGTCGTTCGGGATGAAAACCATGCTGACGGCGATTATTACATTGGCGAACAATTCGGAAATTATACTGCTCGATGAACCTGTACTGGGCTTTGACGCGATTATGCGCGAACAGTTCAACACGCTGCTGTTAGAGAGCTATCACGCCCATCCGCGCGTTATTATCGTGTCAACGCACCTGATTGACGAAATTGCGAAAGTGACCGAACAGCTGATAATAATCAACAAAGGGAAAATATTACTGCAAACCGGAATACTCGACATTGACGAGCGGGCATATACATTATCGGGTCACACTTCGGCGGTCACGCCGCTGCTTGACGGCTTAAACTGCATCGGTAAAACGACCGCGGGCAGTGTTATGGCGGCGCATATCTACGGCGACAGGATTACCCCGCCGGATGGCGTTTCGATTGAACCCATGAGCCTGCAAGATTTCTTTATTAAAATCGTGGGAGGAGAATCAAAATGAATAAGCAAACTTGGGCAATCACGAAGTTAAACATCAGAAATATAAATATGCCGTATTTTGTGACGGGTATCGTTTTTGTTACCATGTTTATGCAGCAAGCGGTGTATGCCATTATCATGGCGGCGGGAGGGAGCGCGGCCCAGCTAAGTCCCAGTGCCGGGATATATCTTTGGCTGCTTGTTATATTGGCGGCAATCCGCATTCCGCTGAAAAATTTCAGAAGGATAACAAATCTCGGCGGTAAGCGCGGCGGCTTCTTCACGGGCAGCATAGCGTCATTGGTCGTTCTGTCCGGTTTGGTTTCTGCCGCCAACACGGTATTTCATTATGCGATTGACGGTTTGTTTATAAACTCCGGCGGCCTTAAGGGTTATGAAGCGTTCATACAGGATCCCTCACTGATGGACAATAACTACATCATAGTCAACCTGATTGAGCTGTTCGGGTGGACTTCACGCGGTATATTCTTCGCATTCATACAGCAGTTTGCGTTCCTTATTCTTCTGTCAGTCGCTGTTTATACGTTGACGGCGATTCAAGACAAATGGTACGGTTGGGTCACGGACGCAGTAATTGCCGCGATTCTCGGTACATTTATACCAATCGCTCCGCTTCGCGCGTGGCTGGTATGGTTCTTAGAGCTGATTACTTTTAACTCAAACGCCTTGATTCAAATTGCCGCTTGCCTTGTATTATCGGTCGGCATCTACGCGCTGAACAAACCTGTGTTCGCGCGAAAGGCGATATAGAAAATGCAAACAGAAAAACCCCGCCGATTTGGCGGGGTTTGTTGGGTAAACGGGGTTAAAACGCGGTCGGGCATGGAAGCCCGACCCTACTCAACAGAAACAAATATTTCACACTCGGTGTCGCCGCAAGTTTGCGAAACACATGAGTACACATCAAAGATGTCGTCCGCCCTAAGAAATGTGCCGACAACGTGAATGTTATTTACATCTATTGTTATAAGATTTCCGTTCAAGTCATACGCTATCATCTCGCTGAAATCAACTGCGCTATCATTTTTAATGGCGTTAACTTCTTTGGCAAACGCAAATGCGTCCACGTTGTTTTTTGCCCAAATGCCAAGTATTCCCGCAGAAAACACAATCACCGCTACCAAAATAAATGCTAAAATTCGTCTATTTTTCATTATTCCACCCTTTCTGTTGTAACGGAAACATCCCATTTGTAACACATCAATTCTTTTGCTAGTGATAGAATATCATGCTCTATCCCTTATGTCAAGCAAATTAGGCAGGGTTTTGCAGTTTGTTCAAAAAAGAAATTATGTTATTTAATACATTCTTAATATCTGCCGCTTATTTTCGTAATACATTGCGGCTATACTTAAAACATAAGCGGTTGGTATTGCGAGACGCGAAACGCTTTCATCTTTTTCCCCTCCTATTCCTATATACGGCAGAGGCTTTGACTGTGGTCAAACCCTCCGCCATTTTTTTAGTCTTATTGATTCTTCACGTGTTCGTGGGTAAAAATATGCTCCGAGCAGTAGCACTCATAGTGTGCGCAGAGTGAACAGTATCTAAACTCGGTGTTCGGCGATTTCGTGTCCGTTATGCCGCATTTCGCGCACTTATGCAAATGACCCTCATACCCCGGACGGTTTCGCGCCTGATTCACCGCCGACTTAAAGTCAGCCCGCCCTTTTGTATATGACGCGCCCCGCTTAAAGAGCCGCTTTACGTCCTTGCGGAAATAAATGAAATAGTTCAGTATAGCAATGAGCGGCAATAAGTTGAGCGAAATGATGATTTCAAGAACAAACAGTCCCGCCATAGCAAACGCGATGTACTTTACCTTAACGGGCAAGATGAAGAACAGCAGAATGCGCTGTTCCGGGAAAAGAGTGGCATAGGCAAAGAACAGCGAAAAATTGAGATATGTGGCAACGCCGTATGCGCCCGCTATCCAACAGTATATAATAGTCGCCAACATTCCGGTGAGGTAATATATGTTGAATTTCAGCTTACCCCATTCATTTTCCAGTGTGCGCCCGACCCAGAAATAGAAATAACAGGCAAGTAACAGTAAGAAGACGTAGTCGCTCAACGGTATAAATATAAACGTAAACAACCGCCAGATTTGACCGCTCATTACCAGAGCGGGATGAAAAGCGAATAACCCGACAATGTTCGCGCTTGGCACAAAACGTGAAGCGACCCACATGACGATATTTCCCAACCCGATGAAGAGCATCAGGTTGGAAATACCCCAATGGTTGTACTTATGGCAGAATTTATCGAATCTGTTCATTTATTTTGCGATAACTTTCTTCAACTTCGCGAATCTGGGCAAGCCGTTCTCCTTGACCTGTTTTGTCTCGCCTTGAATAAGCGGCAGCGCGTAGTCGATAAACTGCTGATTTATACCGTTGCCTGCCGTGTTTATCCACTCGCGCGGCACTTTCTTTTCAGTGTTGGCAACATATGTCAAATCCAAAAGTTTAATATTGCACTTGTATTCTTTGCCCTCAACCCGCTCAAAACCGACCATTTTGTCTGTCACGCCGTTAACGGCGTTCTCAACGGCGGCGCGCCCCGCCATATACGACTCGTCAATGTCCGTCTGGCTCGCGCAGTGCGATGCGGCGCGTTGCAACAGCGAGAACTCGATTCCGCGCACTTTAACGCCCAATTCCCTTTTGACAACATTTGAAAGAATATTGTCAACGCCGCCGAGCTGAGAGTGTCCGAAGGAATCCTTCTCGCTCGTACCCTGCCCGTACTCTGAGATAAACAGACCATCCTTGTCGTGTATGCCCTCCGATACCGCTACAACAACCTTGCCCTGCTTCTCATAAATATTCTTAACATCCTTTATAAACAGCCCCATATCGAATGTCACTTCGGGCAGGTAAATCAAATCGGGTCCGAACCTCGCGTGTGACGCGAGAGCCGATGATGCCGCCAGCCATCCGGCGTGACGACCCATTATCTCAAGGATTGTTACCATGCCGATGTCATAGACACGCGCGTCTTGATAAACTTCCATAGTTGAGGTGGCGATGTACTTCGCGGCAGAACCGTAGCCCGGGCAGTGATCCGTACCGAAGAGGTCGTTGTCTATTGTCTTAGGAATACCCATAACACGGCATTCATAGCCGGATTTCTGCATAAACTTGCTTATTTTGTTGCAGGTATCCATAGAATCGTTGCCGCCGTTATAGAAGAAATAACGAACGTCTCTCTTCTTAAAAATCTCTAATATGCGCTTGTAGTCGGTGTCGTCAACATCGGGGTCTTTGAGCTTATATCTGCATGAACCAAGCGCGGATGACGGCGTATAGAGCATATGACGCAGTTCATTTATATCTTCGGCATCCATATCATACAGTTTGTCGTCCAAAACTCCTCTGATTCCGTTTGCCGCTCCGTAAACCTTAGTAATAGCATCGGACTCAAGCCCCGCTTCTATCGCGCCGAACGCGCTGGCGTTAATGACCGATGTGGGACCGCCGGACTGTCCGATTATGCACGCGCCTTTTAACATTTGTAAAACCCTCCTGAAATAATAGTCTTAAAGAGTATAACACGGGAAAGATACTTTTGCAAGGAAAACAAAAAATCCGCCGTTTTGAATTGTACCTTTTTGTTTTGCATCGTAAATCGACATCAAATTATGGGGAATGTGATTTGACATTGTTTATCCCTTGTGCTACAATACGCTTGCATGGGCGGTGTGTCGGCGGTCACTTTGTCCTCCGCAAGGAGGTGATGCGTATAATGGAGTACATAACAGAGCTTCG
>WRJE01000032.1 GCA_009782385.1 Oscillospiraceae bacterium
GGCATAGCTAAAATGAAGTTCAGGCAAAACCGTAACCCTAATTCCCGTGAATTACCTTTCTCTGTCTTAGATTTCTTATAATCTGCGTGACGTGTCCACTCCCTTTTTATGCCCTCTCTTTACTTTTTTCTTGCAGTAATATATTATAGTATTTGTAAAAAACCGACAATAGCAAAGCATGACAATAAATATCAATATCTTGACATTGTTGAAAGGGATTGATTATATGCAGCCGATTATAAACGCCAACCAGAAAATCAACTACAGGCTTGACATTGATGATTCATCGGAATGGATTTCGGTGACCCCTTGCGAAATGGCTCGCAATGCCTTTTTTTATGTTCAGGAGGCAGGACACTTCTATTGCGGTCCTGACTACTTCACCGAAAGGGAAAGGCTTGATTCGTTTTTAATTAAGTGTACATTGTCGGGGTCGGGAAGAATAGAATATCGCGGTAAAACCTATGATGTCGGGCGCGGCGATGTGTTCTTCATCAGTTGTGAGGAATATCAGCATTATCGCACCGCAAACGAAAGCTGGGAGCATATATGGGTTCACATTAACGGCGCGGGTTGTATGAATTATTTCCGGCAATTCTATGAAAATAACGGGTCATGTGTCGTCCGCCTGCCGCGATTCGAGGAAGTGAGCGAGCCAATCAATAAAATAATGAATTTGTATCGCATAGGGGGCGTATACGCGGACATTATCGCAAGTAAACTAATCTCGGACATATTTGCCGAGATTATGATTGCCGCGACAGGTGTTAATGATAACGCCGCGAGACTGCCGCGCCCGATACAGCTTGCGGTAGACTTGATTGAGAGGGACTATCAAGAGAATGTAACCTTGGAATACTTAGCGGGAAAAGTCTCGCTGAACAGGCAGTATTTTCAAAAACTGTTTAAGAAGTATACTAAAATGAGCCCGTATATGTTTCTGACAACAATCAGAGTTAACCGCGCCAAGGAGCTGCTTCGTTTCAGTGACATGAGTATCGAGGAAATCGCGGCTGAGGTCGGGCTGAACAGTGCCGGTCACTTTATACAGATATTCAAAAAAATGACCGATACCACGCCCAACGCTTACCGCAAGATGTGGAACGCCAAAAGATAGAACAGAATAGTATCAGTCCTTTCTCTTTTTATCCAGATCGTAGAAATGTAACGAGATTAAAATAAGCGTACAGAAAACAGCGGGTATCCATGAATACAGCGCGGTAACGGCATTCAGCGCGGCGGCGGGCTGTTCGGCGGAGAGATTCACATATCCCGCAAGCCCCATCAAGCCGCCTACAAGCAGAGACGCAAGCCCGCCGCCGATTTTTCCGAACAGACCGCTTACGGCGGAGGACAATCCCTCAACACGTTTGCCAAACTTGCGTTCGCCGTGGTCGATAACTTGCAGAAGGAAATATCCCGTCATCATCATAAAAGCGGACAGTCCGATATTGGCAAACAGTTGAGCGGCTACCAACAGGGGAATATTTTTAATGCTTATCAGCTTAATCAAGTTTCCCGCAATGGCTAAAACAAGCCCGATACGCACGAAGTTCATACCGCCGATAGTACGTATGGCGGCCGGAAACATCAGCAGAACCAACGGCGAAGCAAAACCAACAATACCGACAAACGACATCAGTCCCAAGTCCCCGATTATGTAGGTGAAAAAGTATGTTGTTACGGTCGATGTAACCGTCATCGTAATATTGCACAACATACCCGCGGCTGCTAATATGAAAATGTATTTGTTGCGAAAGATAACCCGCAAGCCCTCTTTTGCGCCAATCCTTTGATTTTCGTCTGAATCGCCGTTAAGCTGCTTTTCCTTTACCGTAAAGAAACGCAGCACACCGATTGCACACATGGGCAGGGCATATACCAGTGAAATAACCCTCCAACCGCCGTGCTGAGAACCCAATACTGTCATTAACTGCGGGAAGGCTATACTGCCGATGGAGCATACGAGCATCACTAAAACGGCGGATACGGAAGTCACCTTGGCGCGGTCGTGGTCGTCAGGTATCGCGCGACCCATATACGCGGTCTGCCCGCTGTGCGCCAGTGTTGTCAGCACCGAAGTAGCAAGCGAGTAGAACGCGAAAACATATATTATTCTGCCCGTCATGCCGAAATCCGGCGTTGAGAACAATAAAACCACGCAGAACCACATTGGCAGCAGGAACAAGTCGTAATGTCTGCCTTTGCCGAAGCGCGTTCTGGTTCTGTCAACGACAAATCCGGCAATTATGCCGATGGCAGCGTCAAGAAGCCTTGAAACAAGTATCAAAACACCTACCAACCCCGGGTCTAATCCAACGGTATCCGTTGCGTAGAAAGCAAAGTGCATCATCAGCATTCCGCTCATTCCCATAGATACCGATGTCGAAGACCATCGCAGTATAAAATTAAATTTCAGTTTTTCCTTTATCATCTTATTATTTCAACGCCGTCCGGCGCGTTGATTTTAACCCGCATTTCGCCGCCGTCTTTATGCCACTCAACTTGTATTTCGCCGCGCGGCGTTATGACGCTGCCCTTTGCCCATTCAAAATAACCCGCGTTGGGCTTAACGGACACGGCGGAGTAACCCGGCTTCGCGGGGCGAACACCCAAAACAACCGATGGCAGCTCATATAAAGCCAGTGAACCCCAAGCGTGACAGTCACTGCGGGCATCGGTGTCATTTTCAACGCAGGTCGTAAGGTTATTTTCTATCATATCGCGCCACGGCTTCCATAGTTTGTCGGTTTTATCGTACATATCCGACATCTCCAGCGCGCGGAACAGATAAAACGCCATCGCTACCGAACATTTCGGCAAATCTTCACGCTCCAACGCGGCGGTCATAAGCGTCTTCCGGTTCTCTCGCGGCGCGGTCTCCGTCAGCACCGCCCACACCTGACAGTGTTGGCTGAATTGACGGACACCCGGTCCGTCTTGATAAAGCCCGTCCTTGTCAAGGCAGTATTTGTTAATTGCCGACTTCACGGCGGCGGCGCGGTCGCGGTAAATATTCGCGCTCTCGATTCTGCCCGCGTACGCAGACAGCTCGCCCGCCATATCCAAAGTATACGCGTAAAGAAAACTCTCCATTGTAATCGAACCTTCAAAAATCGCGTTCGGCACACCCGATGTGAATCCATGTTCCGCCCAGTCAATAAACGACCAAAACGGATTGGCTATTATAACGCCTCCAATCTGACCGACAAGCCCGCGTTCATCTGTGTTCCGCGCGAAGAACGCTAAAATCGCGTCCACAGTCGGCAGATACCGCTCCACCAACGCCCTGTCCCCGAAATACATCATGTGGTCGTGTATCATCATTATGTAGTACAGCGAAAACCCCGGTATGACATTGGAATTCATAGTCGGCCAACAGCAGTTTGTAAGCCCGTCATAACGCAGACTGCGGTGATAGTCGTCAATCGCGCGGCGAGCCATACGGTCATCGGCGGAGACACTGTATGTGTAGAGTATCTGCGTCCGCGCGTCCATAGCGTATTGGAGCTGTTCATAAAACGGGCAGTCCTCGTATGTTTCGTGCATACAGCGGCGCAGTGTCCGCAAGCTGATGTCCCATATCACGGGCAGACTGTTATCTGAGGTCACGGCGACAGTCTTAGCCTCAAGCGGATATCCGGTCTCACGGTACGCAAAACGTTTGAGCTTTAGGGCTTGCCCGGACGTTGTTATTCTGAGTTGAATAAAGCGGAACGTGCGAAACCAAAACGGCTCATAATTTTCGGGTGCCGCATCGCTCCCATAACCGCCGACAGTGTAACGGTCGGTGAATCCCTGCAAAAATCCACCCTCGCTGTCGGTTCTGTCGCCTTTCAGCGGCATTGCCATAAAGTCTTTGGGGTTCGGGTTTTCATAAACATAGGATTCGGCGGTCATTATCTCGATCTTCGCGCCCTCGCCGCCGATAAATCCGAACTCGAGGAATCCGGTTGTCAGCTCACCCGCGTCAAACTCAACGATATGTTCGCTATCCGCCTCGATAACCACAGCCTTTCCGCGCAGAACTCCGTTCCAGTCAGTCTCGGCGACAGTAGACTTGCGTATTTTTTTCACGCATTCCAACTCCGCCGGGTTCTCATACATTTGCGGTATCGGGCGCGGCAGTAAATTCCACGGGCTGACGCTTCCGCGCATTTGATAAGCCATGCGCGGTACGGCGGGCATCCACCCGTTTTCATCGTAATCCGACAGCGTCCAACCGGAGAGAGAAGCGTCACCCGATGCCGATTCAAATATGTCCAGATACGCCATCCTATCATCCTCGGGTACGAAACATACATTGGTATTCTCACGCCACATCCATGTCTCGTCCGCTATAAGCGGCTCGGAGCAATCCGCAAAGCGCAGCTCGCCGTTAAAGTAAAGCCCCGGGAGATTCGTGCGCCAAATCGAGTGGTTAATACTGCGGAAAGGCGACAGTCTAAGAACCTCAGCTGCTATAACATTATCGCCTTTTCGCAGGTAAGGGGCAATGTCAACTGTCTCATAATACCAAACCTGACCGTCACCCTTACACGGCCCATAAGAGACGGAATGCCCGTTGACATACAGGCGGTAGCGCGTATCAGCCGACACTTTTATCATTGCGGATTCGGGTATTGTGTCCAGATTCAGCGTTTTGCGGAACAGAAACAGCTTATTATCCGCCGTATCTTCCGTGCCGGACCAAATCCACGCTGTCGGGGGAAATTTATAACTGCTCATACTCCACCTCACTGAAAAATGTCCGCTCGGATGACCTCAGCACCTTTGTTTCACTTATGTTCAGCACCGCTTTTAACGCTAAATTATCCGATGAGTTCCCAATCATAAGGTCAATATCCCCCGCTTCCACGCGCCATTTCATGTCCGCGCCGACAAAAGCCGTTTGGTCGGCGTGGAATGTGAACGTGATTTTCTTCGATTCGCCGGATTTTAAGCACACACGCGCAAACCCCGCCAATTCCTTATTCGGGCGGACGATACTTGCAACACGGTCGGTGAAATACAGCTGAACGACTTCATCTCCCGCGACAGCACCTATGTTTTTAACCGTACAGGATACGTTGATTTTCTCGTCCGGCTTAATCTCATTTGCCGACAGTTCCATTGAACCAATCTCAAAATCACTGTAACTCAAACCGAAGCCGAACGCATACAGCGGAAAACCCGGTTCGTTATAATATCCCTGCGTTATACCCGAATTGCTGATACCCTTATACAACGCCCCGCTGCCGCGCCGTTGGTCGGCGTATATCGGTATGTGTCCGGCATTGCGGGCGACTGTCACCGGGAGCTTACCGCCCGGATTATTGATTCCTCTCAGTGTGTCGGCTATTGCTTTCGCCCCGCATTGGCTCGGATGCCAAACCTCAAGTATAGCCGCCGCGTTCTCCCTTGCCCATACGCTTGACAGCGGGCGGCCGTCCATATGTACGATTATAATCGACTTACCTGTTGCCGCGACAGCTTTCGCCAGCTCTTCCTGTACGCCCGGAAGCCCTATGTCCGAGCTGTCCACGTTTTCGCCCATGGTACAACCGTTGCCCGAGCCGTTTTTACCTCCCAAAACAAGTATGACGACTTCGCTCTCTCCGGCAAGTTTCACAGCCTCGTCAAATCCCGCTCTGTCATCGGAATATACGCCGCAACCCCTTGCGTAGCGGACTTCCGCGTCAGGGAATCCTTCACAAACAGCCTGATATACGCTCTGTATGCCCGGATAGTTCAATTTTATCGACTGTTCCACAGACGGCATTCTTGCCGCGATAGCCTTTTGCTGTTCCAACTGTTCTTCGGTCAGAACCACGCCCTCCAAGCCGCCGCCCTCCATGCTCCGCGTCATGAAGCTGTGCATCATCTCATATGTGGCGATATAGGAATATCCGCCGAAAAGGTTACGTAAACTCTCCGCGTTTTTGCCTATCACGGCGATTTTTTTATACTTATCGGACAGCGGAAGTATGTTATTCTCGTTCTTCAACAGCACAAAACTCTTGCAAGCCATTTCATAAGACGTTTTAATGTGCGCGTCACATTGCAGTGCGGATTTGTGCCTTTCGGCGTTGGCATATGGGGTTTCAAACAGCCCCAACTTAAACTTCAAGGTCAATACCCTGCGTACAGCCCGATCGACTATAGAGGCATCAACCCGCCCGCTTTTGACCGCTTCTGTAAAATCATCGCCATAGCACAGGCGTTCAGGTGTTTCGGTATCAAGCCCGGCGTTTATGGATAATATGCCCGCTTCCGTCATATCTTCGGTCAGACCGAAGCAGATAACGCTTTTCTCAATAGAGCCGTAGTCGGAGACGGTCAGCCCCTCGAATCCCAGTTCATTCCGCAAGAGATTCGTCAGTATTTCTTTAGCCGCCGCAACGGGAACGCCGTCAATTTCCTGATAGGCGTTCATAACGCCCTCAAGCCCCGACAGCCTGATTGCCGCTTCAAATGGCTTCGCGTAAACCTCGCGCAATTCGCGGGCGTTGATATGCGAAGCGGCTATGTTAATGCCGCCCTCGCTCATGCCGTACCCTAAAAAGTGTTTGGTTGTCGCGGCAACGCCTTCTGTTAAGCTATCGCCCTGCAATCCTTTGACATATGCCGCGCCCATGGCGGATGTCAGTGTCGCGTTCTCGCCGTATGTCTCGCCCTGTCTGCCCCAGCGCGGGTCTCTTGAAACGTCCAGAACCGGCGCGAGCGCAAGGCGAAACCCCGATGTGGAAGTCTCTTCGCGGATTGCCGCCGTTACCTCACCCAGTAATTTATCGTCCCATGACGCGCCCATTCCGATTGGTATCGGGAATGTCGTACCCCCGGCTATCTGCGCTCCGTTCAGCGTTTCTAGATGGAACATGGCGGGAATACCGAGCCGTGTGTTCTCTAACAAATAATCCTGCACCGTTTTAACAAACTCTATGTTCATATCCGCGCTGAAACAGCCGCCGAGAGTTCCAATCTGCCCGATGCCGTGTTTTAGCATGGTCGTCATGTCGCCCCTAAACCGTCCCATAGCCGCCAGTACGCACCCTATTTGAGCGACTTTCTCCTCAACGGTCATTCGTGAAAGCAAATCCTCAACACGCTCGCTCACAGTCAGCGCGGGATTTTGATACGCCGCGTTTTTAACCTTTTCCATGATTACGCTCCAATCAATTTCAAAATTTCTTCGACTTCCTCTTTTGTGTATAAATCCGTGAGCTTAATCCGCAGGACTTTGAATATTACGGCTTCAAACTGCGTCATTCCGCTCTGCCTGCCGTATTCAATTCGGGGCTTCCATTGAGCAATTACAGCGTTTTTCTGCGCTTCGCCCGCAGGGTCGGCATCTTCAACGCTGAAATGAGAAATACCGTCCTCATCGAGCCACTCCAGTTCTTGACGACAGCGTATTAGAAAATCTTCATAGGATGTCTTGCCGTTCCATGCTCTCTCCGCCAATACTAACATACGCGGGAACGCCATTTTTTCCAAGGTCTGTTTATCCGTTATCTGCTCCGCCCACAGAGCCGCCTCAAAGCCAAGAAGATTTTCTTTTTTTATTTCTCCGCCGTTTCTCAGCTTAGGCGGGTCGGCAAAAGTCTTCATCATGGGTACGAACGCGGGAATCCAGTCGAAATAGAAAGCCGGGGTATAGGAATAGATACACTTGCGCGAGCCTTTGAACGCCTCTTGACAGTAGTCTCCGTCCCTGTCCCCATCCTCTTCATCCCAATACTGGATAACCGCGCTTTCGCTGAGTTTTCCGGATTTTAACGACTCGTTCCAGCATACGCCTGTCTTCCCCAACTTTTGCAAATGCTTTAAGACTTCTTCCGTAAACCATGCTTGAAGCTCTTCCTCGTCCTTCAAGCCCTCGCGCTTACAACGCTCTTGACAGCGCGGACAGATTTCCCACTCGTCTTTCGGGGCTTCATCGCCGCCGATATGGAATAAATGATATGGGAAAAGCGGCGCGATTTCATCTGTCAGAGTTTTGACAAACTCAATAACCTCGTCTTTCCCGGCGCATAAAATCCTTGAGAATATGCCGTAGGAAACGGGAATATCGAGCGGCTCTCCGGAACAGCTCAGTTCGGGATACGCGGCAATAATAGCACTTACATGACCGGGCATATCAATTTCGGGAATAATCTCAACACCTCTGGCTCTAGCGAATTGTACAATGTCTCTTATTTCATGCTGTGTATAAAATCCACCGTATTCCGTGCCGTCAAGCTGTTTCCTGTAAGCGCCGATGCTGTTAAGGCGCGGGAACGCCTTGCTCTCGATTCTATACCCCTGATCATCGCTGAGATGCCAGTGCAGTCTGTTAAGTTTTCTAAGCGAACACTGCTCTATCATGCTTTTGACTGTGTCGGTATCGAAAAAGTGGCGGCTGCAATCCAACAGAAAGCCTCTATGCTCATATGACGGTGTGTCGGTTATGTCTCCCGTCTCACAACTGCCGCCGCCCTCGCGCAGTTTCCAATAAAGAGTGGTTAACGCGAAAGCCGCTCCTTCTCTGTCCCCTGCTGTGATTTCTATGAGTTCCGCGCCTATTGTGAGGCGGTAAGCCCCCGCGCTTCCGTCAAACATGATACTAATACAAGCGTTTTCATTTGCCGTTTCGGTAAGTGTCAGTTTTTCAAAGCCGCTTATCCCGCTCATCCGTTGACAGAAGACTTTGAGCAGGTCAAAATCCCCGTGATAAGACAGCGAATCCTTGGGCAGATGAAACTGTCCGCCGCTCCGTTTTACCGTTCCGTTAATGGCAGGTATCATATCAATCACCTATTTACATTCGACTGTCAGTTCCGCGTCCGGCAAGCCGCTTGCGGATACTTTCAGCGCGATACTCCCGCTCTTTTCCGGCGCGCGCAGAACGATTAACGCCAACCCGTTCCAGACGCGGCGTTTCCCCGTGCCGTAATTTTCATCGGTACACGGATTACCGCTGCCGAATCCCGCCAATACGCCGCCCGATACTTCCGCGGTCAGTTCAATATCGTCTGCGGGTACGGTAACGTCGTTCGCATCAGCTAACCGCGCCGTCACATAGCACAAATCCATGCCATCGGCGGAAATAACACTGCGGTCAGCCGTCAGCTCAATACGCGCGGGCGCACCCGCCGTTGTCAGCTCAGTTTCAGCAACGGCAACGCTGTCTTTCCACGCGACAGCTTTCAGCGTACCGAACCTGTAAGGCAAAGTAAACCGCGCCGTCAGACGTTCGATTTTCGCCCTGCCCATGCTCTCGCCGTTAAGTATAAACTCGACCTCATCGCAATCGGCGTATGCCTCCACGTCAATGTCTTTGCCCTCGTATTCCTTAGACCATGTCCACGATTTTGATACATCGTTCCACTGCCAGCCCAGACCCGAACCTTTCTTCCCGGTGTTCTTGGGGTGTTGGGTGAATAAGTGTATACCGCTGTCCTTGCCCCACATTATTTTGCGGTAATAGCTCTGGGGGCGGCGGTTGCCGTCCAAATCCAAGTCGCCTTGATAGCAGCTCAGCCACGGCCACGCGCCTAGCATACCTGTTGACATATCTCCGAAGTCACGCAGTACGCGCCCCGCGCCCGCCTCGCCCAGATTGTCATAAGCCGTCCAGACAAAATCGCCGATTACGTTCGGGTTCTCCATCATGGCGTTGTAATAATCGTATGTGGTAAAAGAATGGGTTTCTGTGCCGCATATAACGCGATTCGGATACTGCTCCCGATCGAGAGCGTAACGGTTGTAGAAGTAATTGTACCCCACAATATCGACAGCGGCTGCGCTTGCTCCCGATAGCTCCGCCCAGACATCCACGCCGTCAATAAAGCCGTTGCCCATATTGTTCGTTGTAATACCCTCCATCACTTTCTCGAACATATTCGGGTCTGCCATCATCTGTTTCATGCGTTCGGCTTGGTCGCCGCTCGTGTCGGGGCGTTTGAAAGGCATACGCGCGGGTTTATCTTTTTCGCGTTTTGACTTTATCATGCTGTGTATGGCGACAGTAACCGGGCGGCTCGGGTCAAGCTCACGCACATAGTCCGCCTGCATTTTTGTCAGCTCATGACCGCCGCACATTCCGCCCGTTTCAGCCAGTTCATTGCCGACCGACCAACAGAACACAGACGGATGGTTGCGGTCGCGCCGCACCATCGCGGCGGTATCCCTGCGCCACCAATCCTCGAAATACAAATGATAATCCTGATCGTTCTTGCCCACGCGCCAACAGTCGAACGTCTCGTCCATCACATACATACCGATACGGTCGCAAGCGTTCAACAGCGCGGCGGACGGCGGGTTGTGGGCACACCGCACGGCGTTGTAGCCCTCGGTTTTCAGCAGTTCTATCTTACGCTCTTCAGCGCGGGGGAACGCCGCCGCGCCGAGCAGGGTATTGTCATGGTGAATACAGCCGCCCAATAGCTTAACTTGCTTTCCGTTGACCCTCATACCGTTTTTGGCATCAATTTCAATCTTGCGTATGCCGATTTGCAGGGACATGGAATCCTCGCCCATATCAGTTTTCAACACGGCGGTCATCTCGTGCAAATTAGGCTCTTCCGCCGACCATAGCTTCGGGTTTAACAATTCGATGTCCAGTTCGACATCGAGAGTTCCGCTCGCGGGAACTGTTGCGGGCTTCGAGGCTGTTTGCCCGCATACAGTTACTGTGAAATTGCCTTGTGCTTCGGTTTTTGATACATTAGTCAATGTTGCGGACACGCGCACAACAGCGCGGTTCGCTGTTACCTCTGGCGTGGTGACGAATATATCCCACGGGCGGATATGACAAGCCGCGCCCACCCACAGATTCACCTCGCGGTACAGACCGCCGCCCGAATACCAACGCGAGTTTGGCTGAACACAGCGGGTAACTATTTCAAGCTCGTTTGGCTCTCCGTGTATGATTGAGTTGTCCAAATCGAGCTGCCAAGGCGTGTAACCGTAGGGGTGAACGCCCAACGCCTCGCCGTTGAGAGTGACTTCCGCGCTCATATACGCGCCGTCTATGTCCAGAAGGACAGATTTTCCCGACCAATCTTCCGGCACATCGAAGTTTTTCGTGTAAGTGGCGCGTTCGCCCGGGAAGAATCCGGTTGACGCGCCGCCTGCTGCGTCCGGTGTGCGCGGCATATTGATGATGAAATCATCGGGAAGATTCACAGGTGTCTTTGGATTGGTGTTACCAATCCAAAACGGCTGACTGCCGCCGACCGCGCGTTCCCACCCTAAGTTAAACGGTACTTTTTTCATGTCGCTTACTCTCCTTTTTATTAGGCAGCGTCACAGTGAACGTACTGCCTTTATTCTCTTGGCTTTCAACCTCAATCGTTCCTTCGCACAGCTCGACAATGCCCCGCGCGATAGACAGACCGAGACCCAAGCCCTGCCGCGCTCCAACTGTTTCGGCTTGATAATACTTTTCAAAAATACGCGCCGCCGTCTCCGCGTTCATACCAATACCGCTATCCGTTACCTTTACAACGGCGCAGTCCGCCCACCCGGTCAGCGATATGGATATTTCACCGTGTTCCGGCGTGTATTTTACGGCGTTGCCTATAAGGTTCAGCCACAGATGCCGCATCATTTGCTCGTTGCCGTTATATATAACTTCGTCAAGCTCTCCCGAGAGTGTAATATGCTTGCCGTTCCACTTAGGGGCGAGTATGATACCGCATTTTCGCAGCTGTTCGTCCAGAGAGTACGGCTCTTTATTGTCAATAATCTGCTGCATATCGAGCTTGGACTGTAAAATCGTGCCGTCCGCCATATACGCGAGCCGCGCCGACTCGTCTCTTATTATACGCAAATAGCGGGTTCGCTCGTCTTCTGAAATATTACCCTCTAAAAGCAGTTCCGCGAATCCGTTTATCGAGCTGACAGGCGTTTTCAGCTCATGCGAATAGGAGTTAATAAAGTCATTTCGCAGAGTGTGCGCGTTTTGAAGCTCGGCGGTCATTTTATTAAAATTTCGGAACACATCCAAGAACGGACCGGAATTATCTTCATCAATCCGCACATTAAACTCGCCGCCCGAGACTTTTTCAATACCGCCTGTCAAGCGTGAAAAATATCTGTATGAAAAACTATATACAAGATAATAATTGATACCTCCGACCAGAAGGCTCATTGATAGCGCGAGCCATATTGAACGTCCGATTATATACGGGCTTTCTCCCCAAACAAGATATACTGTCAATTCAAAACCTAAAAATGCTATAAGAGCCACTATAAGGACAATAGCCGCCTGTGCCATATGCCAAAACACGACCGACATATCCGCGTTATTCTTCTTATCCATCTTTAATGCCCTTCTTTATCTCAGCCTTGTAACCGATACCCTTAACAGTAATGATTTCCAGTTCGTCACAGCCGCTCAGTTTCCCGCGCAATCTGCTGATATGCGTCTTTACCGTGTCTTCTGTACTCTCGGAGTCAAAGCCCCATATCTCATCGAGCAGCTGATTCTTTGTAAATATAACATTCGGGTATGACAGGAGTTTGAAAAGTAAATCAAATTCTTTTTTCGACAGCGTAACAGCCTCGTGGTTATATATTACGGAATATGTCGATGCGTCAACTGTCAGCGAACCAACGGCGATTCTTCTGTCCGTGGCGATTTTCGCGCGGCGGAGCAGCGCGTTTATCCTTAACAGCAGTTCGTCATAGTTTACGGGTTTTGTCAAATAGTCATCCGACCCCGAATCAAAACCGTCGCGTTTGTCCTCGAAAGCCTGTTTAGCCGTCAATAATATTATCGGCGTTTCGTACCCTTCCGACCTTAACCGTTTAACAAGCTCATAGCCGTCCATGTCCGGCATCATTATATCGGATACAATCAAATCTATATGCTTGTCGTAAACAATATCCAAAGCCTCTAAGCCGTCATTGGCGCATAATATGTCAAAGTGCGGTCTTAAACGCGCGGCTGTTAAAAGCTGCGTGTTTTTATCGTCTTCCACTATGAGTATAACAGCCATTAACAGCCCTCCTTAAATTTATATTACACATTGCGCCTGTAGGGACGACCTGTGGTCGTCTGCCGCACGTTTATTCGTAAGGACGACCTGTTGTCGTCCGCAGGCGGCCAATGACCGCCCCTGCATTCCTATGCTACCACCCCCGTGTAAACTTAACGTAAACTTAAAGTTCACGGTTGTGTTACGTTGATTTTACGTTCATGTAACCCCACAGATTTATACTTACACCATAATCAAAAAGAAAGCGGTGTTAATAATGACTATGATAATGAAAACAGTGGCGGGAACAATCAAAATATTCGGGGAACTGGTTGGCAGTATCGTGCTTATGAATATATACGGAACGAGGACAATGTAGGGGACGCTGTCCCCAGCGTCCCGAGGGCGATTGATAATCGCCCTACGAAACAAAGATAACCTTTCCCTCCGTTACGCCGTTACGGTTAAAGCTGTCAACGGCAATGTAATAGCCCGAAGCCTTGCCAATCATGCTCAAATCCAACTCGGATTTTCCGTAAACCTGCCAGCTTGAGTAGAGCTTATCCTCCGCAATGCCGTAACGGACATTATATCCATCGGCGTTCGCGGAGGGTTTCCATTTAAGCAGGATATTCATACGCTCCTCCGTGCGCGGCGCATCCACTTCTGTGACAGCCGCCGGAGCTGTACCCGCACCCTTGCCGAATACGCGCAGTCCGCTGACGGCGGGAACGGCGTTGAACGGAAGCTCTATATGACTGACCTTGATAAAGCGCAATTTTGTTGAACCGTCAAAGCAAATAAAGTCATGTGAAAAATCAGTGTCGGCATTGCGGCAATCTTTTAATATATGCCAGTTTGTTCCGTCTTCCGAACCCTCTAGCAAAAAGCGCGTGCGCTGCGGCTTGACAAGTATAAGCCGCTGTTCCATCATGCTTTTTTTCGCGTCCTTTTCCCAGTTCTCCGGCATGGGAATTTTATGGTCGGCAAAATTCAGCTGAACGGCGTTAACCTCAAATACTTCGCCCAAGTCCAGTTTCAGCCATTCGCCTTTGCCGTTAGTTTCCGCCGCCCACCATGTGCGTACATTCTCATCGGCGGCTTTATCCGAAGCATAACCATCTTGAGCCGATGATGCTTCGGGTTTTGCGTTATAAGACAAGAGAATCATCGCGGGTTGTGTCGTATCCATGTCTCCGCGCTTACCATCGGGCAGGCGGAACGGGTAGTCGGCGAAGTTTTGATTACAGTACATAGTGCCGTCACCGTCAAAATCGCAGGGGAACAGCCCTATACGCCGCTCAAAATTCTCGTTCACGCTGATACCCATTGTCGATACGTGCCACCAATTACCCGCTTTATCTTGAAATGTGCTGCCGTGTCCGGCGGCGGGAATGAATCCGCCCGGTTTCGATGAGAACGGGTTGTGTTCTTGATAGGTGAACGGACCGAGCGGCGCGTCTCCGACATATACACCGTCTGAGTACACGTTGCACTCCGTGCCGGGGCCGGCATACTGTAAGTAGTATTTGCCGTTGTGCTTTGTCATGTACGCGCCCTCGATATACGGTCTGTTGTTGTCTAAGTGATGGCGAATCGTTTTCGCCATCTCCTCTTTGGAGGGTGCTTCCGCGCCCGGAGGTATTGATGCCATAAAGTGAGTTACCATCATCTCGATTTCCGCGTCTGAACGCGGCGGCGCGCCCTTATTGTTCTCGCCTTTGCGCTCCCAACCGTATTTGTCCTCATTGCCGCCGAACAGCCCGACTTTTTCGCCGATTGGCTGCATAGTCGCGGGGTCAATCTCTATGCCCCAGATAGGTTCGGTATTTGTACAGCCCCAGTAAAAATACACGCGCCCGTCATCGTCTTGGAATGTTGCGGGATCCCAAAACGGGAACGTCACGGAGACTGCCGTAAACGGTTCGTTCAGCGGGTCACCGCTGACAAAGAACGAACACGGCTCGTCACGCTTTGACGCGCTGAATACCACTTTTCCGTTGACTTCGCGCACATCCGGCGCGTAGTCGTAAATCGGAAGCTCGGGTGTTTCATGGAACTCCCAGCTATACAGATCGTCCGAATGCCAGAATCCGCCCGACATTGAGACAAACATGAGATACCGCCCCTTGAACAGGAGCATTGTCGGGTCGGCGGCCTCGCGGAACACCGCCTCCTTGCCGCTCTTCTTAATCTGATAACGGTATTCGAGATTCAACGGATTGCAAATGATTTTATTCATGGATTATCTCTCCTTATTTCAGTGATTCAACGCCTCAAGCTCGGCTTCAATTTTTTCAAGAACTCCGGACGGGAAATTATCGGGCGAAAACATCGCAATCAGGCGCAGTGAAACTGATGCCGCCGCAGGGTTATTTTCAGTCATACCGATAACTGTCGGTATATGCTTCCGCAGAATATCGGCACTGGCTTTATTTTTCAGCAGTTTTTTCAGCGGCATATCCAATCCCACGCGGTTGAGCTGTTCGAGAACAGAAGGAACTCTCGCTCCGTTCATTTCAAACCCTCCGAAAACATCGCGCAGGAAGCGGACGCTTGCCGCAAACCACTCGCTGACAGTTATATTTACCATTCCGGCGCGTCCGCTCGATGTGTTTTCCTTTGCGAGCGATAACCCGTGTTCTCCCGTCATGTAGACGTGCATTTCAAAGTACACGTCATTTTTAGCCAATGCGTGAGCGAACACGATACTGTTTTCAACGGTTACCAACGAATCATCGGAGGTTGTGAATATAAACGTTGGAGGTGTGGCTTCCGTCACATATTCGTCCGTAGCGGGTGTCTGCTTATTAAGCGGCGGTCCGAACTTCTGGTTAATAACGGCATATCCCAGCACAAGCGCGTTCGGCTTCTCTTCGCTCATTGTTCCAAGACTTGACGCTAAATGCCCTCCGGCTGAGAATCCGATAACGGCTATTTTTGCCGGGTCAACGGCGTACTCCCCGGCATTTGAGCGGATATGACGGAGAGCTTCTTTCGCATCGGTAAACGCCTGCTCAAATGTCGCGCTGTCTCCAACGCTGTAACGCAGGACAAAGGCATTGTAACCCTCCGCTAAATACGCGAGCGCGACCGGCTCCGCCTCTCTGTCCGAACACATCTGATATCCGCCGCCCGGGAAAATCAGCGCGGCGGGACGTATGGCGGCGTTGTTCAATTCGTTGCTCTTATCCTGCAAATAAACCGTCAATTCCGCGCTGTTCGCGGGTAAAATCACTTTTGATACTGTCATGGTAATACCCCCTTACTATTCGTTCAACGCCTTAATCAGGCTCTCAAACTGTTCTTCGGTCATTTGTCCAAAGCTGACCGCCTTCTTCAATGGCATTTCAACCATCATAGCCTTTACCATTTCATCGCTTCCCTCGCCCAAATGCTCTGATGACATATGCGACGAATCCTGATTGTGTTTCTGCATACCCGCCATCACCATTCGTCCTTTTTCCGTCTGCATAATCTCACCCACTGTTGAGTGAGCTGTAAAAATCATCGGTATCTCCTGAGTTGATTCAACCTCAACCTCCGAACTCAGACGTATATCGCGCGAGGATGAACCTATATCAATACCGAACATACCGCTCTCGACATACCAACCCGGCAAACGCGGCTCGTAATACGCGAAAGCGTTTTTATCAAGTACAAATGAGATAACCTTTTCCTCACCGGGCTGTAATTCGACTTTCGCGAAATCTTTCAGCTCGCGTATCGGCCTGCCTTCCGTGCTTTCTATATCGCGCACATAGAGCTGGACGACCTCTTTTCCCGCGACCTTGCCGACATTTTTAACCTTGACAGTAACAGTCAACCGCTCGTTGTCATTTATTTTCGTCTTGCTCAATTTTAAGCCGCCGTACTCAAACTCCGTATAGCTCAACCCGTGTCCGAACGGGAACAGCACGTCCATTTCGCGTTTGTCATAATAGCGGTAACCCACATAGATTCCCTCGCGGTATTCGGCGGTTTTTCCGCCGGGGTAGAATAAGTACGCGGGTGTGTCGGCAAGTCTCAGCGGGAAGCTCTCAGCCAGTTTCCCCGAGGGGTTCACGTCACCGAACAGCAATGAAACGGTGGTTTTTCCAACGTTATCGCCGCCGAGGTACATTTCAAAAACAGACGGCACTCTGTCAATCCACGGCATTGTTACAGGCGCGCCGTTATGCAGAACCACGACCGTGTTGGGTTGAGCTTTAACTACCGCTTCAATCAGACGGTTCTGATTGTCGGGTATGTCCAAATGCTTGCGGTCAACGCCCTCTGTCTCGTATGAGTTGGGCAGTCCCGCGAAGATAACGGCGACATCAGCCTGACGCGCCGCGTCAACGGCTTCTTTTTCAAGCGCGGCATCGGGTTCGCTTGACTTGGCGATATAACCTTTCGCGTATAAAACGTTGTTCATGCCTTTAACGGTATCCGCGGCGTTTGATACAAACGCGGAGTTGATATGCGAGCTGCCGCTGCCCTGATAACGCGGATTCTCGGCAAACTCGCCGATGAATATGATTTTCGCGGACTTATTAAGCGGCAGTAAGCCGCCGTTGTTTTTAAGCAGTACGGCACACTCTGCCGCGATGTCCCCCGCTTTTGCGTGGTCTTTCTCGCGGTCAAACACCGCGTTGGTGTCGCGGTTTTCGCTGTATCTCATTATATACTTGAGCATATTGAGAACGGCTTCATCAAGCTTCTCCTCCGGCAGTATGCCGTCCTTAACGGCTTGAATGATTTTCTTTTGATTGCCGTCACCGATTCCGGGCATATCCAAATCCAGTCCCGCAAGCAAGCCCTTAACGCGGTCTTGAACCGCGCCCCAGTCCGTCACAACGAACCCGTCAAAGCCCCACTCGTCACGCAGTATATCCGTCAGCAGTCTTTTGTTCTCCGAGAGATATTCGCCGTTCAGCTGATTGTAACTGCACATCACGCTGTAAGGCTTGGCTTCTCTCACGGGTTTCTCAAAGCAGGCGAGATAAACCTCGCGCAGTGTACGCTCGTCAACCACCGAGTCGCTTGTCATACGCAGAGTTTCTTGGTCGTTGGCGGCGTAGTGTTTCAGACACGCGCCGACATTTTTGGACTGCAAGCCCTTGACAAACTCAGTCGTCATCTCGGCGGTAAGATACGGGTCTTCGGAAAAATACTCGAAGTTGCGCCCGCAGAGCGGTGACCGCTTCATATTCAGCCCCGGACCGAGCAACAGCGAGACATTTTCAGCTTGGCACTCATTTCCCAATGTCTCACCCACGCTCCGCAATAAATCCCTGTCAAAGGACGATGCCAGCGCGGATGCCGTGGGGAAACACACGGCCTTAATGCTCTCGTTGATACCCAAATGGTCGCCCTCTCCGTCCTGCTTACGCAGTCCGTGCGGCCCATCGCACATCATAACGCTTGGTACACCCAAACGCTCTATGTCTTTGGTGTGCCAAAAGTCCCTGCCCGTGCATAATCCCGCTTTCTCCTCGAGTGTCATCTGCTTTAGAATACTTTGAACATCCATTTTTACTTCTCCTTTATTTTAATATTAAATAAACTCAAATTTAAGAAAATCCAGCTTGCCTTTCCCCTCGTAACAGAAGAAAACCGCGTGAATCCCGTCTGGGATTGAAACCGCGCCGCGAAACTCTCTCCACTCTTTACAGGGAGTTACGGATATTTCGGCGCAATTCTTACCGTTGGGCGCGGTACGCACCGCTAACGTCCCTTTTGCAGTTCCTCTGATTGTTACCGATATTTCACTAAGTCCCGCAAAATTGAAATACTTAAATCCCGCAGTCATCCCGTTTTTACCGTTGGTTATATATTGCTTAGGTACGGGAGTTCCGCCGCCCGGCTCGTAATCCGGCTTATCCTGCGTGATAAACGGGTGCTGCCCTCTCATCGCCAGAGGATGGGAGATTGCGGGAGGTTTCGCGCCGTAGAGGTTGCATACCAATCCGGAGGAATACGCGCCGATTCCGTTGAGCGAAACTTGGTTCAGCCCGCAGGATGTAACTTCAATCTGCGATATTGAGCCGTCTTCTGAGAATTGTATCTCCTCCGCGCAGCCCTGACGCGAGAACATCGTCCCGTTTGTCTGGCGGTGATAAAAGATATACCACTTGCCGTTGATGTTTTCCATGCCGCCGTGGTTGTTGCCTATACAGTTAATCGGTTTATTTCTGTCAGTTCCCTCAAAGACATCGCAGTTGCTGATTATAACACCGCCGAATCTATAGTCCCTATTAGGCCGTTCGCTGACGGCATAGCACAGCTCGTGCATTTTGACTGACGAATAGACGAGATAATACCGCCCGTTTACCTTGCGGACAGAGCTTGCTTCCAGAAACTCATGCCCCTCAAATCCCGTGCCGTTCTCCTCGCCTAATATCGGCAGCAGTTTTTTCGGTTCGGTTTTGATTGTAACCATGTCGTCTTCTAACGTCATAACAACGGATGCCTTGGGTTCTTTTCCGATTTGTCCGCGTATCCTCGGACCGTTGCCGGAATACAGATAAACCGTGCCATCGCCGTCAATAAACACACTTGGGTCAAACTGTATTGTGTCGCCCGTCCGCTCGCCGATGATACCGCCGTCTTTATCTCTCACAACGCCCAGAAACTCATATTTCCCGGCGGGAGTGCCGCAGACGGCAACGCCGATACTCTTTATCTTGTCATCGGGGCAGTAATAGAGATAATACCGCCCGTCTTTGCCCTGTATTACATCAGGAGCCCAAAGCTGATGTTTGCCGGTTGCCGTGCGCGGGTCTTGCGTCCGCTTGTAGATAACGCCCTCATACCGCCAATCCGATAAATCCGTAACAGGAGCGGAATAGCAAATGTAGTCATTAAGGCAAAACTTCATTCCGCCGAACCTGTCATGGCTGCCGAAAATATATACCCTGTCTCCGAACACGCGGGGTTCGCCGTCAGGTATATACTCATATAATGGCAAATACGGGTTAAATGCTTGCTGCTTCATGATTTCATTCTCCGTTCAAAGCAACCGAAACACTGTCCAAACCCTCGCCACCGACACGGATTACGGTTTTTGCCCCTGCCCTTACAACCGCTTGCGCCCTTCCGTAATAAGCCGTAAAGCTGCCGGAGTTATAGTCGTCCTCCGTGCGCGGATTCGCGCTGCCGAACGCCAGCAGCTCGCCGCCGTCCACGCTCACAGTCAGCTTCGTATCCGCGTTACTCTCGACAATGCAGTTCTCACCGACTAAACTGACATTGACATATGCAATATCACCCTCTTTAACGAATTCATCCTCCGCCTGTACGCATATTCGCGTCTTACCGTCCGCCGATGTCAAACTTGAGCGCGACAACTCGCCGCCGTCCGCGCCGTAAGCGATTGCGGTCAGAGTACCCGGAGCATACGCGGTCGTAAACGCGGTTTTGAATCTCTTGATTTTCTTTTTGCCCAGAGATTTCCCGTTCAGCAGCAGTTCAACGGACGCGGCGGCGGCATACACTTCTACAACCGCTTTGTTGCCCTCGCAGTTCTTCCACGACCAACTCGCCGTGGCGTTAGTGCCGCGCCAAACAGCTCTGTACGGCTTCATTCCGGGACGATTCACGGGCTGTACGCCGATAAACGGTTTGCCGCGCAAACCCCACACCACAGCCGCGTATGCGGCCTCCGCGCCCACATAACCCGTGATGTCAACCGCGCCCGCGTCCGCCAACAGCCACGGATACGGTTTATCGAACTTCGCGCCGTCCGGCGTATACGACCACGCGCCGATACCCGCCTCGCCTAAGTAATCCCAACCCGTCCACATAAAATCGCCGATGAGATACGAGTATTTCTTCACCGTCTCCCAGTTCTTCGCTATGTCCTGCGGGAATGTCTCCGAGCCGACAAGTATACGGTTCGGGTGGAGCTTGCTCTCTTTCTTGTAGCGGCCGGAGCAGTAGTTATATCCGGCAATGTCCAGTATATCCAACACAGGAGTTGTCACGGTGTCGGCCTTTTTGGAGTTTGCGGACTTGTTGATGAACGTGCCGACCATAGAAGTCATCATGTTAAAAAACAGACTGCCCGATTTTTCCTTCTTATCGCTGTCGGAATCCCTGCCGCCGCCCTCTTTATATATGCCCTTGCCCTTGCTCGCCATATTGATAATCATCAGGTTTATTCCCGCCGTTACCGCGCGGGTTTTGTCCAGTGAATGTATGTAATCCGTCATCTCTTTAGCGAGATTCACGCCTTTTTCCTGATACGGTTCGGATACCTCGTTGGCAATCGAGTACATGATAACACTCGGGTGATTGTAATCACGGTCAACCATAGCCTTGATGTCATACTTGTAGTTAGTCTCAAAGTCGTTCGCGTAATCAAACTTGTTCTTATGCCCGTACCACATATCCCATGTCTCGTCCATCATATACACGCCGTACCTGTCGCACGCCTCAAGCATCGCCTTAGACGCGGGGTTATGCGCGCTGCGGATGGCGTTGAAGCCCGCTTCTTTCATTATTCTAACACGGCGGTCTTCGGATTTCGCGTAAGAGCGTGCGCCGAGTATGCCGTTGTCGTGGTGGACACAGCCGCCGCGCAATAACGTCTCTTTGCCGTTTATAAAAAGTCCTTTTATACTCCACTCCACTGTGCGTATGCCGAATGTTTCTTCGATTCCGTCAACCGCAACATCGTCCTTTGACAGAGTTACGCGGCATTGATAAAGATGGGGAGTTTCATCGCTCCAAAGTTTCGCGTTGGGAATATCCAGTTCCGCGCTGTCACCCGCGCCTTTCGCGACCGATTTTCCGTCATACAGAATCTCAACGTCAATATCCCCGCCGGTATGAGCCGTGTCAACGCGAATACGCGCGGGGTTATGTGACAGAGTGGTAATCTTAACGCCCTCCGCCTCAATGTGATTTTTCGCGCCCGCCCAAATCCAAACGGGGCGGTATATGCCCGCGCCTGTATACCATCGGCTGTTAGGCATATCACTATTGTCCGCCACAACGCGGATTGTGTTCTCGCCGCCGTAGTTCAGCAATCCCTCGGTATCTATAAAGAACGGTATATAGCCGTAGGGTTTGCCCCCGGCTTCGTTGCCGTTTATAAAAACCTTGGCGTTTTTATAAACGCCCTCAAACTGAAAGGCGATATATTTGTCCCTCCAATCACCGGAAACAGTGAATGTCTTTTCATACTCGTACACGCCGCCCTTAAAGAACGCGCCCGCCGAACCGCTCGGATTGCCGGGGTTACGCGATTCTAAAATCATCGCATCGTGGGGCAGATTCACCAAAACGGCGTTCTCCTCTCCCTGTTTTTTGAATTGCCAACCCTCGCAAAAATCAATTTTTTTCATTATAAACATCCTCCTGTTATAGTAATAGCGGGCGGTTGCGCGTCCCTACAAGATATTTTGAAATATTTTCACCGTTCCCGTTATACCGGATTTCGCGCTCGGCGCGGAAACCATATGCTTTCGCATTCCGTCAAGCATGGGGTAACATTTGCGCTCCAATGTGGTTGCGACTTCAATGGTAAGTTCGTTTTTACCCGGTCTTGCCGGTTTAGAAATATCGTAACGGTACGCGGGAACGATTTGTATGCCCGCGCTTTGACCGTTGACGAAGACCTCCACGCCCTCCGCCGCGTCTGATATGGTAAGATACAGACCGTTGGTATTCTCCGCGAAGAAACTCGTATCATAACGCACATAACCCGAAAATTCGGGTTGTTCTTCCTCTAATTTGTCGGGTAATGATACGGTTTTTGATTCTCTGAAATTCGGATACTCCAAACTCTCGCATATCGAGCGTGTCCAACCGAAGACGGCAATCTCCGCGCCGCTCTCCGTTATCGGCGTACACAGTTCGGTATCGGGCGTTCCGAACACCACAATCAAGCTCTTGCGCGGCTCTAAAGTGAAATGTATATCCGTACCGCTGCCGTTAGGGTATGCCTCGACAGCCTCCAAACGGTTAAACCAAGCGTCATACGCGAAGCACGCCCCGGTTGACGGCAGTGTAACCGTTCCGCCGTATGTTTCCGCCGCTTCGTTTACTATGTAATAACTCTCGGTATCACCGATAGTGTGCAAAACACGGATGTATATGCTATCAGGTGATAGTTTAACCTCGCCGATACCTTTCGCGCGAAGGGTTTCAACCAACCTATCAAGTGATAGGATGTCAAAACCCCGTAGGGACGAACTGCGTTCGTCCGCGCTGCAGCCATCCGCGCTGCAAATATTAAATGTGTCACACACGCCCTCAGGCACTTCGTCTATGAAAATTACAGGCAATCCCGCCTTTTGCAGTTCAGCCGCCGCTTTGGCGACCGCCGCAGTGACAAACTGTGACGCGGGAATGATAAACGCCTTATACTCCTGTGTGTTGACACGCAGGGGATTGCCGATAACGGCGTTAAAGCGTTCGGGGTCTGCGAACACATCGGACGGGATAAAGTCGAAAGTAATCTGGTTCTCTTCCAGAACACGCGCGGGCTTCTCACAGGGCATACTGCGTCCCGCCCACTCGGATTCGGCGTGATACAGCATTGCCACATCGGCAATGCGTTTGCCGCCGGAAATAATATTGCACACGCGGTTCATGTACTTCATCAGCTCGCCGAAATGGCGGTACTGCGGGTTGTTGCCGTGAGCGTAGAAATGCGGCGGGCAGTCGGGGTCGGGGAACTCTTTCGGGCTGAAAGCGTGGGGAACATAGTAGTTTACACCGCGCACCATGAAATGGTCGGCGAGATATTTCTCTAACTGAACGCCCTCCGCCCAACCGTAGTTGCCGAAAATCTCGCACATCGCGCGGCCTTTTTTCAGCGGTTCGATCGCCGCCGCAGACGACGCGAGCCGTCCAAGCATAAAGTGGTAGAACTCGGCGGAACGGTTACGCTCCATAATGTCGGGAGAGGTATCGTCCTCGCCCTGAGGATAAACCTGACCGCCTATGTCGTCTATGCCCGACATATCCTGCCCGGCAAGCCCTCGGAAGAAATGCCCGAGGCTCGCGGCGGTTTTAGCGTGCGAACCGTTGTCCTCGATAACATGACCTATGTACATTACGCCGCGCTCGCGGCACCAATCGCCGACTTGCCACGAGAAATTCTTCTCTACAAGTGTCGTCACCGCGTCCATATAGGCATATCTGACCTTTGCCGTCAGCGAGGAATCGGCGTTATTCTCCCAGAGCAGGTACATCAGCGATGACCAGTCTTTGCCCAAGCGTTTTTCCAGTTCAGAGGGCATTGCGCGGCTGAACGGCAGGTCTTGATCTGTACCGAGGAAATTTTCGGCGGCGTATAGATGACCGTTGCCCAGTTCCGGCTCATCGGAGAAGAACCCGGCTATAGTTTTGCCGAAATCGTCTTTATAACGCTCCCAATGTTTCTCGTACACCGCCTCTATCAACAGTCTGCATGATTCGGAATCCATCATGTTAATATAATTGCGGTGAGGCCCGCAATTACGCGAAAGCCCGACTGCGTTTATGGTATATTTTCCGATTGGTTTATCCCATGTTAGCTTGCCGTCTTTTATAAAAGGTGTTAAATCCGTTGATTCTTTAGTATCATGATTAAACGCGCTAACATAAAGAACGGTATCATCGTCATACTGCCGTGGTTTGGGCAGACGCGGCAGCACATATGTCTCCATCCTGTTCGGCGTAAACGGCGGCGGAATCATGCCGCCTAGTTCCAAAGTCACCGTCTTAGCTTCGTCCTCCGTATCAACGCGGTTGACGCAGATACTCTGGCGGCAAAGCTCCTGCGGCGCGTTCTCGACTGCGCCGTTAGCGTACCCCGTAGGGAAATGCGCGTCATCGAGAATCCAGACTTTCATGTTACGCTTGCGGGCTTCATCGAGGATAACGTCCATATCCTCCCACCACTTAGGCCCGCAGAAATCCGGGTGCGGGCGGCTCTCAACGCACACCGCGCCGATATTGCACTCGTGGATTGCCCTCATATAGTCCCGCAGGACTTCCTCGGTTTCGCCGTGCTGCCAAAAGAACGGCAATATGTGGTTGTTCTCTTCGTTGTTAAGTAAGGTTTTGATAACTTCCATGGTATACCTCCAATTATATACTTTGAAAATCAACTATACCGCGGCGATGTAAACTTATCGTAAACAATATCCCGCCGACAACCGCAAGCGGATGACCGCAGGTCATCCCTACACCACAAACGGTTTAAGGATTTCGATGTTGCTCTGCGCCTCGTTCTCGATACGCAAAAGGATAGGGTCTGACAAATTCAAGCTGTAAATTCCAAGTATTGACTTGGCATCCAGAACGGTCAAGTCTGAGATAAGTTCAAATTTACCCTCCAATTTTTTGACCGCGCCGACAAATTCCTCCACTAACGAACCATTTTTCAGATATACATACACGCTTGTCATAATAACACCTCTTCATACGTCAATCACTCCGAAAGAAATACCTTTCGGAGTGATTATAACCTCTATTTACCCTGTTGTATATCATGTTATTTTTGTTTTTGTCAAGATATTGACTACATTTTATTCAATAAGCCTCTCTTTACCTCGAAACTCGGCGGGCGTTACACCTTTAATTTTTTTGAAAATCTGCCCGAAGTGGCTCTGGGACGTAAAGCAGAAAAAGTCAGCTATCTTAGGCAGGGATGTGTCGGAGAATTTCAGCATATTGGCGGCGGCATCAACGCGCTTCATAAGGGTATACTGCTTAATGCCCATATTCATCTCTTCGGTAAATTTTCTGGAGAGGTACGACTTGTTTATACCCAATTCGTTCGCAAGGTCATCCAACGTGAACTGCTTGTTCAAGTGGTTGGCTATATATACCTTGCATTTTTCAACATAAGAGGACTTGCTCCGCATTTCCTTTGACCTCTTTACCAGTTCGGCGTAACTGTTCATCATGTCGTAATTCACTTTTATCATGTCGCTCTCGTTGCGGCACATTTCCAGCCGTTGCAGGTACAGGTCGCTCAAAGCATACGCTCGCATTGCGTCAAGCCCTTCCTCGATAGCGGCTCTTGAAACTAATGTAATCGAAGTGCAAGTCATATACTCCATCTGTTTTAGGGGGTTATTCGCCAATTTCCCTACCAACTTAGTGCTGATTACCGTGCTTATCCCGTTTACATTTTCAGGACTTTCGTTAAAGACACCTTTGATAAACCTCTGTTCATCATTATAGGTATGGTGTTCTATTTGGTTTTCGGCGTTTCCCATAATATAGTTTTCATAGACATTATCATCAATAGATTTCATGTTCAAGTGGACAACGGCGTTTCTGTGCAGTATATCATGCTCGCTAATTGTCTCGCCGGTTATGTGGAAGTGCAACGCCGCAAGTGCCGCGCTGATTTCTATGAGAGTCTTTGAAGTTATATAAAACCCATCCTCGGGAATATTATGGTCTCTCGCAAATATGCGGATATTTTCATTGCTCAATGTCCTTGACGTAACGGGACCGAAGATGATTATACGGTTAGAAGCGTCTCTTGCCGCGCCGTATATAAATAAGCTCTTTTCATAATGAAGAAAAGGCAGGTCATTCTGCCGCAGTTTTTCAAGCAAAGGCATTTCAACGGTTTTGAACGGGTCTTGGTTAGGCTTATAGCCTTTGTAGAATATAACATTCTCCCCGTTTTCGTCAAAGCAGCGCACGGGAATTGATGACATAAGATAGATTCGCTCAAGCAAAAAGAATAATTTATCCATTGCCGCAATGCTCCTTATTATCAAAATAATAATTAAATGCCGCACGTTTTTCATGTAGTATCTCTTGTCAGCTAAAACCTTACAACTGGATATAGACGTTTCAACTTTATACGCGCGTCATTTGATGTAAATTGCCAATCAACACCTTTTTGAGAGGCGTTTCTGGCGGAATGCCATGCGG
>WRJE01000033.1 GCA_009782385.1 Oscillospiraceae bacterium
ATCTTCTACGTCCCGTGATTCAAAATCCGTCAGTCGGCTATGAGGAAATCTTGGGACTTGAGCGTTTAATGGAACAGCGTTTGGAGCAAAAAACAAGTGTAAGTCATCGTTTTTACCCGATTATTATTTGCTATATCGACGAGTTTTCACTGTTGGTTAACGGACGTGACAAGGAAGAAGCTAAAAAGTTTGCTACTGCAATATCTCGCCTTACAAGAAGCGGTAGAAACGCAGACATCCATTTAATTATGGCGATCCACAATCCCGTAAAGGACAGCATAGGCGGATGTGATCTAAACGCCGTTACAGCGCGAATGGCATTCATGTGTTCTTCGACACATCAATCAGTGGCACTTATCGGCAACGATGATGCTAAAACCCTTGTGAGAAAGGGCGAGATGTTGTTCCGGTTATCCGAAGATGAACTGTTTCATTTGCAAGGTGCAAATATAACTCCGCAGGAACTGGAACGGGTTCTCAATCATGTCCGCTCCTACTGGGAGCGATACGAGAACAATGACCCTATCAAAGGGCAACCTCTTGATATAACCGAATCTATCAACACATTGCATGAAGATAAAATGACGGCATCAGACCAAATCTATACCCAGCAATCACCGATTACACTGGATCATGGATTCACTGTTAGCATTGCAAAACCGAAGTTAAGTGATAAGGATAAAATGTTTACTGAGGTTGTTATTTGGACATTGGAACAAGAAACTATATCCTGCCGTATGATTGAGCGACAATTCAAAGTAGGTTACGGCAAAGCAAGCGATATCCTCGAAAGATTACATAAAGCGGGAATCGTCAGTGAAGGGCATGGGAAGCTGCCGAGAAAAGTTTTGGTGGATAAGATTGAGGATTTATCGTCTGAAATAACTGATCTTTTGTGCTTAGCCGGTTATGCAACAGAAGATGTCGCGGATACCTCAACCCCAAAGGCTGACACTAATAACGTGACCACGAGTTAAGACGATACTCCGCCTGATGAGCCGCCTGACACGCGGCGAAACGCCCCGCATCTGGGGTGTCGCGGAAGTCAAGAATATACTAATCTGCCGTTGCAATTAGAATGAGACAATAACCCTCGAACCACAGTTACCGTAAGTAAATGCAAGCGTAGGCAATAGGAGGAATCAATATGTTTAATTTATATCCGGATATAGTGACTGTCAATCAGGTTGGTAAGATGTTGGGAATTTCAAAATCATCAACATATTCCTTGCTACAGAGCAATCAGATTAGGTGCGTTAGAGTTGGTCGTAGGTATATAGTTCCGAAAAAATCCGTTGTGGACTTTGTTAGTGGTGTCTGCTATAATGAAAATCAGGTAATCAACGGTAGGCTAAACCAACAGTCACAGAAAGGAGCGTCATAATGACTGGAAGCCTACAGAAGAAAGGCAACACATACTATGCTGTTGTCCGCATTTCAGATGAAACAGGTAAAGAAAGACAAAAATGGATTTCAACAGGTATTAGCACGATTGGAAACAATAAGCGGCAAGCCAACACTAAATTGCGTGAAATACTTGTGGATTTTGAGCAGAAGAAGATAACATACTCGGCTGATATACTGTTTCTTGATTGGATCGACATATGGATGGAGCAAAAGGCAAATGAGGTTCGCTTAAACACATTGGAGTGTTATCAAATGTACATCCAAACCCACATCATACCGTTCTTCAAACCCCTCAAACTGAACCTACAGGAAATCACCGCCCAGCATATTCAAGATTACTATAACAAGAAGCTGAAAGCTGGACAGTCAGCAAGTAGCATAAGAAAACACAGTGTCATCCTGCGTGGGTCTTTAGGCGAAGCCCTAAAGAAAAATCTAATCCCATACAATCCGGTTGAGCGTGCGTCACTGCCCACCAGTGAACGTTACATAGGTAAGGCTTACTCGGCTGAACAAGCCCACCAACTACTGTCTGTCATCGGTGACGAACAGTTAAAACCCGCAATCATCTTAGGGTTGTTCTATGGTTTAAGACGGTCGGAGGTACTTGGGTTACGTTGGCGAGACATCGACTTCAACGCTAACACAGTTACCATTAGGAACACGGTGGTTCGGTTCAAAACCTTAATAGAGCATGAACGAACTAAGAGCCGATCTAGCAAACGGACTTTATACATAATACCAGAGACAAGAGATTATCTCTTGGGACTTCTGCACCGTCAGAAAGTAAACCGTCAGCTTATGGGGTCGGCATATATCGTCAGCGATCGGGTTTGCACATGGGATAACGGAGAACCTTTCAAACCAGACTATCTATCTCAGCGCTTTGTAAGTATTCTTGCTAAGTATGACCTGCCGAAGATTCGTTTTCACGAGTTGCGTCATACAGCAGGGAGTTTACTGTTAAACAAAGGGTTATCAGCCAAGCAAATACAGGAATATCTTGGTCATGAACAGGTTTCTACGACACTTGATATTTATGGACACCTCAGCATCGAGGGAAAGAGAGAGGCTGCTTGTACTATCGGTAAACTACTGAAAAACGGGTTGCTCTGAACATTTTGTTAGAAAACTTGTTAGAAAATACCATGATTTCATCTAACGCAATAACGCTTGACATCTTGAAAGTCTTGTGCTACAATACGTTTCAGATAAACGCGCGAGTGGTGGAATTGGCAGACTCGCTAGATTCAGGTTCTAGTGTGCAATACGCACGTGCGGGTTCAAGTCCCGCCTCGCGCACCAACTTCCAAACCGTGTAACCCTTGCACTGAAAGGGTTGCACGGATTTTACTTTTCAATAAAACAGAGATTGTCTCTTGTTTGTCCCTTACGCGCCCAAGTTCAATTTCAGCGCATTGCTCACCGCTTCACACGTCCTCGCCTGTGCCGTTTGAAACTCGTGAGCATAACAGTTTAATGTCGTGGTCGCATTTGCGTGTCCGAGTGCCGCCTGCACCGTCTTAACATCTAACCCCGCATTGATTAACATGGAAGCGTTGAGATGTCGGAAACTGTGAATAGTTACCGCTCGCAGTCCGTGCTTCTTACAGAACTTTTGATAGAAATTTATCGGCGCGTTGGGGTTCAAATATGACCCGTCCCAAGATGTAAATAATCTTTCGGTGTCGTTCCATTTGTCGCCAAGTTTCGCGGCGTATGCGCTCTGATGGTCACGGTATTGCGAAAGCAGGACTATAACCTCAACGGGTAGTTTTAGTGTCCGCAAACTCTTATTTGACTTCGGGGTATCTGTGTAGTGTCCGACTGTAGGTGAATAATACGCCGCCCGTCTGACCGATACAAGACCGTTGATGATGTCTATGTCCCGCCACTCAAGCCCTAAAAGCTCCCCGCGCCTAAATCCGCTGTAGACAGCCAGTGTAATATAAACTATAAACTGCATATTCTCTGCGGGTTCTTCGTTAAGTAGAGCAAACAGTTTATGTACCTCTGAAATAGTCAATATCTCGCGTTCTTTACTGTCATTTCTGGGTAAGTCAACACCGACACAGGGATTCTTAGATATTAGTTGATTCTTAACGGCGTAGCGAAAGACTGTTGATATTAAGGATACATGGTTTTTGATTGTCTTATGGGGTTTTCCCTCGCTGTGCAGTTTCACAACGAGCCTTTGAATGTCGCGGGTTGTGAAATTATTCACGTCACAGATGTTACACAAAGGCTGATGGAAATGTTGAATAAATTTATATGGAAAATTCCACGGGAATGTGCTATACTAACATTGAAGTATAAGGAAGTGATGAAGCCCAATGGCATACGATAATATTATAATCCCGGAACTGCTTCTGGAGTTTATTCTTTGCATACGGTTCCGACCCCAAGCATCGTGAATTGCTCAATGAAATTATGGAAGTCAGGAGGGAAATCAAAATGGCCGTTGAGTTGCTTCAATCCATCAGTAAAGATGAAATAGAACGCGCACGTTTCCGTTCGCGCCGGATGTTCCGCATGGACATAGAACACAACCTCATCGCCGCGAGGGATGAGGGGATAATGGCTGTTGCGAGAAAACTTCTTCAGCGCAACAGACCAACGGATGAAATCATCGAGGATACCGGGCTTACCCGCGAGGAAATAGAAAGCCTAAGCACCGCCGACTGATGCGGACACGGTACACTAATTATCGCCGCGCTGAAAGGTATCGGCAGCGTGTCGGAACGGACGAACTTTGAGCGGACATTGGATAAACTGAAAGCCAACTCCGACATGGTAGTTTCCATGCGGGAGCCTGTCGTCATTGACCTTGCTTCCCACTACAAAGGACAGCTATCCGGGAAGATTGAAACGATAAAACGTGCCGTACTTGAAGTGAGACTGATTGAGTTTGATTACTTCTACGAGAAAGGCGAGTCACATCGGCGCATAGAGCCATATTTTGTGATTTTTCAATGGTCGTCATGGTATGTTTTCGGGTTCTGTTTAGAACGGCAGGACTGGCGGTTGTTTAAGCTGACGCGGTTGTGGAATCTGTCGCTATGCGATGACACTTATGCACCTCGTGAGATACCACCCGAAAGACGGGATTTTAATGCCCGATTCCCAGATGATAAAAAACTCGTCGCGGTATTCGATTCATCAGTAAAATATCAGCTTATTGAAGCTAATGTTAGTATCTGGCAAATAGAAACGGACGGCAAACTGCGCTTGGAGGTTGGTTATACAAACCGCGATATGATGATAAGTTGGCTGCTTGGATTCGGCAACAAGGTTAAGGTGTTGGGACCGGAAGATATTGTTGCAGACATTCAAATCGCCGCCGAAAATATTTTATCACTTTATAAATAAACATGGCATACAGTTGTCGTGTTTGGTGTGATAAGATAAATAAAAACGAAAGGCGATGTGAATTATGAAAATTGAAATCGGAGAAAAAAGACCGGATAACTTTGTACAGTATTGGGACGGGCAGTACGATATTTTCCACCATTTTGAGTATGCCTGCGGTATTCCGAGCATTTTGTTTGCCATCACTACCCGGAAGGAAAACGGTAAGCCCAATGTGAACTTCAGCGGATGGAGCAGCTTTTCGGGTGACGGCAAGGGCTTTTACGCGGTAATGCCCGGTATGCTCCATCATACCCATACATACAAAAATATCATGCGTACAAAAGAGTTTGTTATCAACTTCATCAGCAAGGATTATTTTGACAGCTGTACAGAAACGATCAAGCAAAACGGCGACGATGCTGATGAGATTTCTGCGGGCGATTTTACCGAGGAAAAGGCGGTGTCGATTGATTGCCCGCGGTTGAAAGAGGCGTTTTTATCGCTCGAATGTAAATTGGAAAAAGACATTCCGATGACTGAACTTTCCTCTATATTTGTCGGCAAGGTTATCCATATTGCCGCCGACGAAGAATACGCAAACGGACTTGACGGTAAATATGAAGATAACGGTTTTATGCTGAACATTCACGCGCCGAAAAATCTAAAAACGGGTGAGGGAAAGCCCAGTGCGGTAGCCGTTTGTAAAATTGTTAGGGTGAACGAGGAGGGGTAAGCGGAATTTTATAGTGCGGAACTTGCCGAAAAGGTGGTGCGTGGTATGACTGAAAATGCTCTTAAATGCAAATTCAATGGCGGTGGCATACCGTTCGGTTATACTATTGACAGCGACAAGCATTTTCAAATCGACCCGCTGACATCACCGATTGTACTGGAAGCGTTCAAGCTGTACGCCGATGGTAAAACGATGAAACAAATCGTGGACGAGTTCAACGAACGCGGCTTAAAACCGTCCTCCGGCGGCTCGTTCAATCTTAACAATCTCAATCATCTTCTGAAAAACCGCCGCTATCGTGGCGAGTACAAATACCGTGATGTCGTTCATATAAAAGGTATCCCCGCCATTGTGCCGGACGAGCTTTTTGATATGGTTCAAGAACAGCTTGCCAAGAACAAAAAAGCTCCTGTTCGTCATAAAGCGGAGGACGATTATTTGCTCTCAACCAAACTTTACTGCGGAAAATGCGGCGCGTATATGGTGTTGGCTTTGCAGAAACAGGAAAACATAACCTTGCCTATGTTACGCAAGCAGTTTGCTGAGATTGAGCGAGGTATTGAAAATATGCTGAACGCCATACAGCAAGGGATTCTTAACGAATCCACGAAAAAGCGGCTGGACGATTTAGAAGCGGCAAAGAGTGAACTTAATGTCAAGACATTGCAGGAAGAAATGCAGAAACCCTTGCTGACAAAAGAGCAAATCATGTTTTGGCTGCACAAGTTCAAAGGGATTGACATGACGAAACGTGAACAGCGTCAGCGGTTGATTGACACTTTTGTGAACGCGGTTTATATCTATGACGACAGGGTGGTTATAACTTTTAACTATAAAGACGGCAGTAAAACGGTCACAATAACGGAAATTGAGCATAATTTTAGTTCGGATTTAGAAGCACGAGGTGCACCAGTACGGGTGTTCTTATGGGATTTAACTATCCTGTAGGGACACTCCGCTTTTTACTGCGTCATATTATGCGCCGCAATCCCCCAAGTGGGGTAGTGTTTGAGCGGGACGGACACAGAGCCGCCCCGCTTTATTTGTCACGCTCGAAAGGGCAGACACCATACCGACTAAACAATCATAAAAGTAAATAAGAAAATAAATATTGACTGCAATTTTACCGATATTTCACTTGTGAAAGCCAAAAATTCTTAATATTAAGAATTTATTAATCTGCATTTACTTATCATGCGGTAATATCCAAACTTGACAATCCTTGTCCGGACTGATAGAATTACCACAGATTATGGACTAACGAGGAAGCGGATATGCCTAATATAACGCCGATGATGCGGCAGTATTTCGATATAAAAGAGAAAAATAAAGATTGCCTGCTGTTTTTCAGGTTGGGCGACTTTTACGAAATGTTCGGGGACGATGCGCGGCTTGCCTCGGGTCTTCTCGGTCTGACGTTGACAACCCGTGACCGCTCCGTTGAGAATCCCGACGCGCGGATGCCTATGTGCGGAGTGCCGCACCACAGCGCAACGGGCTACATAGCCCGTCTTATCGCCGCCGGGCATAAGGTTGCAATATGCGAGCAAACCGAAGACCCGGCAACGGCAAAAGGCCTTGTGTCGCGGGATGTCGTGCGTATTGTAACGCCCGGCACGCTGCTTGACGGCGACATGATGGACGAAACGGCGAATAACTACATAGCGGCCGTTTATAGCGATGATAAGAGTGCGGGCGTTTGCTTCGCGGACATATCAATCGGCGTTGCTTATACTACCCAACTTAATAATACCAACGATGTTGAGCGTGAACTGGCACGTTTCGCGCCTAAGGAAGTTATAAAAGCGGGCGATACCGTTGAGGAGTCCTATGACCAAGCGTCATACGCGTTCGGCACACGCTCGGCTGAACTTTTGAGGCAACTCCCCGCCGCTGAAAAGGCCGTCCGGGCGTTACTTGAGTATGTGCGTAACACGCAGAAACAGGGCGGGGCGGCACTCGGCGTACTGCATATTTACTCAGACAGAGAGTATCTTGAATTGGACGACAATGCCCGCCGCAACCTTGAGCTGACAGTTTCTCTCAGCGGTAAGCGCGAAACAAGCCTGTTGGGTATATTAGACCACACCAGAACATCTATGGGAGCGCGAACGCTGCGTTCCGATATTGAGAAACCCCTGCGAGATCCGATAAAATTGGACAACCGACTGTCTGTAGTTGACTATTTTTACAAAGATAGCGTTGTTCGTTCGGATTTACGCGCATTATTAAAGGGATTTCCCGATATTGAGAGAATGATTGGGCGAATCGTGTACGGGCAGAGCAATCCGCGCGAGACACGCTCTCTCGGAGAAGCGTGTATCAAACTCAGCGGTATTCGAGGGCTGCTGGATTCGGCGAATGTCTCACTCGTACAGGAGCTTCACTCCCGAATCGACCCACTTGACGACCTTTCAGGTCTGATTACCGTTGCTTTACTCGACCGTCCGGCTGTGGCACTGCACGAGGGCGACATTATAAGAGATGGTTACCATCCCGAAGTAGACCGCCTGCGCGGTATAAAAAACAACTCTCTGGGACTTGTGGCGGACATGGAAACGGAGGAACGCGCTTCAACGGGCATAAAGAACCTGAAAATCGGTTATAACCGCGTGTTTGGCTACTATATCGAGATAAGCAAGTCCAATATGCACCTTGCTCCGGAGCATTACATACGCAAGCAGACGCTCGCAAATGGTGAGCGGTACATAACCAATAAGCTGAAAGATATGGAGAGTACCATTCTTTCCGCGCAGGAGCGGCTCAACGCCCTCGAATTTGAACTGTTCAGCGACTTGCTGCACCAGTTGATTGAAGGTGTTGCAAGATTTCGCATGACATCACGCGCTCTCGCAAGATTGGATGTCTTGCTGTCTCATGCCGAGGCGGCTGAACGCAACCGATACACTCGCCCGTCTGTTGATTTGTCCGGTAAGCTCGAAATTACCGAGGGGCGGCATCCCGTTGTTGAGAAAACGCTGAGAGATACAATGTTTACGCCCAATGATATATCATTGGACGCGCAAGCTCTGGTCATCATACTGACCGGACCGAATATGGCGGGAAAGTCCACATATATGCGCCAAACCGCGCTGATTACGCTGATGGCACATATCGGCAGCTTTGTACCCGCTAAATCGGCGCGTATAGGAATCGTTGACAGGATTTTTACACGAATTGGAGCGCATGACGATTTAGCGGGAGGACGCTCAACTTTTATGGTAGAAATGTCGGAAGTAACGGAAATTCTCAAAAACGCGACAAAAGACAGTCTGTTGATATTAGATGAAATAGGGCGCGGAACATCCACATATGACGGTATGGCTGTAGCTCGAGCCGTGTTGGAATATGTTGCAGACAGGGAACGCATAGGAGCAAAAACTCTGTTTTCTACACACTATCATGAGTTAACCGAGCTAGAGGGATTGCTTCCGGGCGTTCGTAATTTTAATGTTGCTGTCAGAAAAAATGATGAGGGTATTGTGTTTCTGCACAAGATTGTTCCGGGCGGCGCGGACGACAGCTTTGGCGTAGAAGTCGCGCGTCTTGCGGGTTTGCCGGAAGCGGTCATTGACCGCGCGGGTACTATCTTAAAGGAATTGGAAGGCGGCTGATTATGCCAAAAATTAACAAACTGCCGCCGTATGTCGCCGACCTTATAGCAGCCGGCGAAGTGGTTGAGCGGCCCGCATCCGCCGCGAAGGAACTAATTGAAAACGCTATTGATGCCGGCGCGGCGGCTGTAACGGTGGAGATTCAGGGCGGCGGTTCGGTATATCTGCGCGTCACGGACGATGGTTGCGGAATGTCGCAGGAAGACGCGCAAAAAGCCTTTCAACGCCATGCCACAAGTAAAATTAGCGTTGCGGAAGACTTGACGCGCATAAAAACCTTGGGATTCCGCGGCGAGGCACTCGCCGCGATATCCGCCGTATCACGCATAGATTTATTGACGCGCGAGCAAAACAACGAGTTTGGCACATCGGTACACTCCGAGGGCGGCGAGATACAAGAGGTATCGCAGGCGGGATGTCCTCTGGGTACAACGATTATTATCAGAGATTTATTCTTTAACACACCCGCGAGAAAGGCGTTTCTTAAAAAAGAGAATTATGAGGCGTTGCAAATTCAAAGCGCGGTCATACGCGCCGCCCAATCACATCCGGAGATATCTTTCACTCTGCTGCGTGACGGACGGGAAGAAATTCGCACATCCGGAAACGGTGATTTGCTGGCGTGTCTGCATAATTTATGGGGGAAGGATATTGCGGCGCAACTGGTTGAGATAAAGAGCAAACACGCCGGAGGGACGCTCATCGGCTATGCGGCGCGTCCTTCGGTAACGCGCGGTTCGCGTGAAATGCAGTACTTCTTCGTTAACGGTCGTCCCGTGCGTTCACGCACGATGTCGGCGGGATTGGAAGAAGCGTTTAGATACGCCGTGCCAAACGGGCGTTTTCCCATATGTTCCTTGCACTTGACATTGCCCGAGGAACTTTTTGATGTCAACGTACATCCCGCAAAATTGGAAGTAAAATTTTCCGCCGAACGCGCCATATTTGAGATTGTTTACGGCGGCGTAAGAGATGCTCTTTCGGGCAATCCGGAACATAAGCGTTGGAACGAACCTGCCGCAAAACATAAAGCGGAGGACGCACAAATCACGCCTCCGCAAGAGCCGCAACAGATATTACCCTCTCTGTTGGAGGAGAAAGCCGTTAACAAAATAGAGGATACAAGTTCATACGCTAAGTCACGAATGAACAAATTAGTAGTAGAATCACCGCCGGAGCAGGTTAATGTGATAACTCCGATAGGAGATAAACCGGATGTTTCGCAACAACAGACTATAAGCGGTGTGGAAGATTTTCGATATATAGGAGAGGTGCTCGGCGGATATCTCATTATCGAGAAAGATGATAATATAATACTAATTGACAAGCACGCGGCGCATGAACGGAGAATATTCGAGAAACTCACCGCAACTGTTGGTACGCCCGCATCACAGATATTATTATCACCTATAATCGCAACTCTAGCTCCGAGCGAGAGCGCAATAATTATCGAAAACGAGAATGTTCTGAGCAATATTGGATATGAGGTGTCATCATTCGGCGGAGCGGCGTTGGCAATCCGCGCAATACCGGAAGGTATAGACACCTCTGATGCGGTAGCTATGCTCTCCGAAATAGCAGAAGCGTTAAAAAAAGGAAAGCGCACGCAGTGTCTGGAACTGCGCGGTACACTGCTTGAGATGATTGCCTGTAAGGCAGCGGTTAAGGTCGGCAAGCGTTTTTCAGAAAACGAAGCCATCGAGGTGGCGCGTTGGGTTCTAAGTGACAGAGATATATGGCATTGTCCGCACGGTCGTCCGATTGCGGTCGTTATGACACGCGGTGATATAGAGAAGCAATTCTTGAGGTAGCTGATTTGATTCTGTGTGTTATCGGTCCAACCGCTTCCGGCAAAACGGCTCTCTCTGTTGAATTGACTTTACTGTTCGGCGGCGAGATTGTCTCCTGCGATTCCATGCAGGTATATCGAGGCATGGATGTCGGCACAGCAAAGCCAACCGTGGACGAGCGAAAAGGTGTTCCGCACCATATGATTGATATTTGTGACCCGAGCGAGATGTATTCAGCGGCTCGCTACGCGGAAGAGGCGGCGGCGTGTATTGATGAAATTCTCAAACGCGGGAAAGTGCCGATAATAACAGGAGGTACAGGGTTATACCTCAACGCTTTAATATATGGATTGCACCCGTCACCCGGACGGTTAAATATACGAAGTGAAATAGAAAACCGTCCCAATCTCCATGATGAACTTAGGAAAGTTGACCCCGATGCCGCCGCAAAGCTGCACCCAAACGACAAGCGGCGCATAGTTCGCGCGTTAGAAGTTTATTACGCGGGTGGAGATCCAATCTCACAGCTTCATGAAAAATCGCGCGAAATGCCGCCGCGATACGCGCCGCTGACTATCGGGATACGATTTGCCGACCGCGCCGAACTGTACAGACGTATAGACGAGCGTGTGGACAAAATGCTGGCGAATGGGCTTTTGAGCGAAATACAGGCTCTGACAGAGCGTGAACCGCCGCCATGCCGCACTGCCATGCAGGCGATTGGTTACAAGGAGTTTGGTGACGCGGAAACCATAAAAATGAACACAAGACGTTACGCAAAACGCCAAATGACATGGTTCAAAAAGATGCCGGATGTGCATTGGCTCGACTATTCCGGAAATATTTTATGCGAAGCGACAAAAATCGTCGAAAATGCGGGTTTACATAAACTATAATATGTGGTATTATTGGCTTATTAAGGAGTGAGACAAATGATAAAGCCAACGAATCATCAGGATACATTTCTCAATTACGCCCGAAAAGAACACGTGCCGATAACGATGTTTTTAATAAGCGGCTTTCAAATCAAAGGAACTGTAAAGGGGTTCGACAATTTTACAGTCGTAATGGACTCCGACGGCCGCCAGCAGCTTATTTATAAACACGCGATATCGACTATCGTCCCCGCGCGTCCGATACCGTTGATTTTAGACGAAAATAACCCCGTTATAATATGAAGCGTTCAAAATCATGGGTAATGCCGTTTGTCTCGTTCTTTTTAGTCGGATTTGTGACGGTTTACATGGGTTACCATATTATTACGGCACTAAGCGATCCGATTCAAACGGTCGAGGCGATTACCTTTGAGATTGAGGACTCTATTCCGGCTAACGGGTGGTTTGTGCGCGATGAAACGCTTATTACGAGTACCGATGGCATTACACAGCCGGCGGTAAAGAACGGCGAACGCCTTGCGAAAGGCGATGCCGCGTTTTATGTTTTTCAGGATCGGTCGGCGATTGAGCTTGCGGCGGAGCTTGCGGATTTGAGCCGCCGCATAAACGACATTGAGTATGTAACAAAAAATTCGGCGGCTAACGCCGATGTTTCGTATCTCGACAGGTTAATTTATGCCAGTGTCGCGGATATGCTCTACGCGCGTGACGCGGGTGACCGTCAAACTGTTTTAGAACAAGGACTTGAGTTCAAGTCCTTGGTATTCAGGCGCGAGTATACATACGGAAGCGGCGCGGACTTGACCGATACGCTCGAATCTATGAAGTCGAGAGAGAGCGCATTACTTGCCGAACAGCAATCCGCGGTGTCGCAGATAAAAGCCGAGCTGTCCGGGATGTTTACCACAGAGGTAGACGGTTACGAACAAACTTTTGATATGCAAAGCCTCGACACCATAACGCTCCCGGGTTTTCAAAACCCACCTCAAAACAAAGGGCTGATTAACGCTAATGAAGGAAAGCAAGTAACGGGTTTCACATGGGGTCATATTATAGCTATCCCCGAAGAACAGGCGCGTTTCTTAAAAGTGGGACAAGCCTTAACTCTGCGTTTTACGGATATCGGACGCACGGTGGTTACCTTTACAATAAAGCGGATACACATAGAAGAAGAGCAAGCCGTTATTTCACTCACCGCGAGAGATAATATGGCGGCTTTTATAAATGTCAGGCGTATGCCTAGCGATGTTATCCTCAATTTGCACAGCGGTCTGAGAGTTCCTAAGGAAGCAATTAAATTGAACGATGGGCGCACAGGAGTGTATTGCCTTGTGGGAAACCGCGCTATATTTAAGCCAATCGAGATACTGGTTGAGCGGGATAACTACTATCTTGCCGCCTTTGACCCTGTCGCGGCGAGAGCGTCAAACCTCTTGCCCGCCGATAAGATAATTACTGCCGCAAAGGATTTATATGATGGAAAGGTATACGAAGACAATTAGTGATATACGGGCGCGGATAAGAGCCGCCGCCGTTCGGGCGAACCGCGACCCGGACGATATATCGCTTGTCGCGGCAACGAAGACGCGCAACGCCGATGAAGTCAGAGCGGCAATAGTCTCCGGCGTTGATGCCTGCGGCGAGAACCGCGTGCAGGAAATGCTCGCAAAGCTGGAAGAAGGCGCATATCACGGCGCGCCGCTGCACTTTATAGGACATCTTCAAACGAATAAAGTCAGAAGCGTTGTCGGGCGTGTGTCGCTTATACAGTCTCTTGATTCCATAAAACTGGCAAAAGAGATAGACACTGCCGCGAAAAACTTGGGAATTAAGCAGGAAGTTCTGGTTGAAATAAATATCGGGGAAGAGAAAAATAAATCGGGATTTTTGCCCAACGATGTGTATGATGCAGTGAAAGAAATCACACAATTTGACGGAATTGTGTTGAGAGGACTGATGGCAATACCTCCTATTGGGTCTAACGCTGTTCCATCGGTTACATATTTTTCCCAAATAAATAAAATTTTTGTTGACATAACACCGAATTTATTAGATAATGGTAAAAAGCATATCTTGTCAATGGGTATGAGCGATGACTTTGAAGCCGCTGTGGAATGCGGTTCTACTATGGTGAGGGTCGGCTCGGCTATATTTGGTGAGAGGTAATGGAAGGGAGACCATAACAAATGAGTTTATTAGACGGCTTGCTCAGGCTTACAAGGCCATATTCTGAGGATGATGAAGAAAGCGTTGAAATATTGACTAGCAGAAGTCAAAGCCGCGCAGCCGATTTAATTATGGACACCAAGAGTAAGAATGACAGCAAGGTTGTAAATATACATACCACAACACAGCTTCAAGTCATGCTTATGAAACCCGACAGGTTTGAGAGCGCGGCTGAGGTTGCCGACCATCTGCGCGAGAAGCGCACGGTCGTTTTGAATCTGGAATCCGCGAACAAAGAGATTTCGCGCCGTCTTATCGACTTTTTGAGCGGTGTCGCGTATGCTCAAGAGGGCAAGATTAAGAAAATCGCAAACTCTACATACATTATAACGCCCTATAACGTAGACATACTCGGCGATTTGCTCGATGAACTGGAGAGCGCGGGTATGTACTTTTAGCGCAATAAAAAGCTGACACGCAGGAGGTGGTTTTTTGCTCACGCCGCAAGAGTTACAGGAAAAAACATTTGAAAAGGCGATTTTCGGCGGATACGATATGAACGGCGTGGACAAGTTCCTCGAGAATGTAACCGCCGATTATAATACATTGTTCAAAGAGAACGCAACGCTGAAAAACAAAATGAAAGTGCTTGTGGACAAGATAGAGGAATACCGCAGTGTTGACGATGTAATGCGTCAAATGGCACTTAAAGCGCAGAAAGAGTCGAACGAAATAATTGAGAACGCGCAGAAACAGGCAGCCGATATGATTGCGGCGGCACAAGTCACCGTAACGGATTACAAACGCGATATTAAAACGGATATCGAGCGTGAGGAGACGCGCCTTAAAACAGTTAAAGATGAAACAATCAAGTTTGTCGCCCAACTGCGTGAATTGTACACAAAGGAAATTGAGCTTCTGGCGGCCATACCGTCAATGCCTGTAGACGAAACGCCGAAATCGAAGCGCGTCAACGCCGCTTCCAGTGCGGCTAAGGATATTGACGCATCGCTTCAAGAGGAGATTGCTAAAACGATAGAGAACGAAGTGCCGCCGCTTGACATTGAACCGGAAGATGAGCTTCCGGCGGACGCGAAGGTATACGAGGTACAGTTCGGCGGCTCGGGAGATTCCGACCTCTCAGACATATGGAAACCGGAGGACGATACCGTACCGCCCCAACCGCGCACTAACTTTGACGACTTGGAACTGGAGTTCGGACCGAAATATAAATCATAAAACAATGTTTACGGGACGCTGAAAAAGCGTCCCGTTTGATTTCTCTTTCCCTACCGCCCCAATACAAACCGAATGAAGTTCCTCAACATATCCGCCGCTTCACCGCGTGTGGTGTCGTCCTTCGGTCTGAACATCTCGCCGCCGTTCAATACTCCCGCTTCGGTCAGCTTCCGTGCCGCCGTCTCAGCCCATACATCAACTTTATCGGTATCCGCAGACTTAGGAGTCGGGCGGTTCTCCGGAATATCGTAACCCTTGAAGCTCGCGTAGTTGTAGAGCATGACAGCAGCTTCTTGATGTGTAATCGCCCTCTCCGGCGCGTATTTGCCGCCGCCGATACCCGCAACTATACCGTTTGCCGCCGCCCAAGTCACGGCGTTGTAATAATACGCGCCCTCTGGAACATCGGAGAATTGAGAGTTGAGAATGGAGAGTTGAGAGTTAGGGGTGTTGTCCAATTTATGTAGCATAGTTACAAGCATACCTCTTGTCATGCTGTCTGTTGCTCCGAATATGCCGCCGCCGTAACCGGACATTAAGCCCTGTTGATTCATAAACGCTATAGCTTCATAGTACCAATCATCCGCCGACAAGTCACTGAATACGTTTACCCACAGTGCCACGGGGTCATAGCCCACGACAAAGTAGCTCTGGTGGTTTATTTCAAATGTTATCATGCCTGTTCTCGCGTTATACACACCTTTTAAGTCCGTCAGATTTCCGTTAGCGTCCATGTGCCAAACACGCACACCCTTTGGGTCTTCGTTGGGTTTGAGTTTGTACGGTAAGCTGACGGTAAGCGGTACGTCTGTTTTTCTGCCGCCAACGAACACGTTTATATCTACTACCAGTTCATAACCTTTTACCTGCGCCGCCTGCATACCTTTTAAGTCTTTCATCGGTATGATTTCCGCCGACACGGTAACGGGTGTTGTGCCGTTGTTTGACGCTGTGGCGAGTTGTGCCAGTGTTTCGGTCGGGAGGGTTAAGACAACGCCGTCATCTGTTGTGACGGTATGTTTTTTGCCCTCTTCGGCGAGTGTTGAAGCCTCGCTGACGGTCAAGGTGGTGGTGGTCGTGGTAGTGGTAGTTGTGGTGGGTGAAGGAGAGGGTGAGGACGCGGGCGGCGCGTATCCGCCGCCGCTGTAGCCCGAACTCGAATCGCCGCCGCTACCCGATCCAGAGCCGTTACCAGAGCCACTACCACTACCCGAACCCGAACCGCTGCCCGATCCGCTGCTGTCCGGTGTCCATTGCGCGTAAAGGGTAGTATTCTCCGTAACAGTGCCAAAAAACGCGCCCGCCGCATACGCCGTGCCGCTTCCGTCCGCCGCCGTGTTCCAACCCCCAAAGGCTGTGCTGTTGGTAAAAGCGTTTGCTTTGATGGTGTAATTGGTGTTATTTTCCACCTTATCGGCTGTCATCGTGCCTGTGCCGCCGTTGCTGTCAAACGATATGGTGCGTACATTCGCGTCAGTGACAATCTTTAACTGCACCCCACTGCCAACAACGGTATGCCCCGCTTTTTCAGCAGTGAAATACTGCGCGTGGCTTGGGGTTGCGCCGCTATTTACAATAACGCCGCTTCCCACTGCCGTGTAAACGCCGATGTCCATGCCCGGAGCGGGCGCGTTTGGTCCCGTTCCGAGGGTGATGTATACATTACTAGGATTAAAAGAAAGATAAACATCCTTACCATCACCTAATGCTATATTATTCCCCGTGATTTTTGCCGTGCCGCCGAGGGTAAATGTACTCCCGCTTAAGACAATAACACCGCCGCCAAGGGCGGAGTTATTGTCGCGTATTTCGCCGCCGTTCATTATAAACGTGCCTCCGTTGACTTGTACGCCGCCGCCACTAGCGTAGAAATTATTCTGAAGAATCGCGCCGCTGTTCATCGTAAACGTACCGCCGTTGTCCACTTTCACAAGCGAACCGCCGCAGTCGCTACCGGGGATGTAACTGCCTTTGTCGCCGTCAATGATGATGTTTTCCAACGTGAGCGAGCCGCCGTTGTTTACTTCGATGAGGTCGCCTGTTACGCCGCGCGTGAGTGTGTGGGTCGTGCCATCGCTTGTGATGGTGATGTCTTGGTGTATGGTTATTTCAACTGCTGTGGTTATATCAAACGAAGATGTAATTTCAATCGTAGTCGGAGCTATCCCTGCATTGTCTATCGCGTCTTGCAAATCAGTAAAATTACTGACGGTTACAACCGCCGCCTTTGCCATCGGCGTAAACGCCGGAACAAGCGCGATAACCATGCACAGGATAATGGCAAACGACAGGACGCGGCGGTAGGGACGCGATACATCGCGTCCGGGGGTCACATCGCGTCCGGGTGTGCGGTCGCGTCCGGGGGTTACATCGCGGACACCATGTATGGTGTCCCTACGGGACGTTTCGCGCTGTCCGTTAAATGACACAAATTTCATAATGGATTCCTCCTATTGTACTGTAGGGAACGCCGCCCTCGGCGTTCCGCTGTTTTACACGGGTGTGCGGATGCAATCGCGGACACCATGTATGGTGTCCCTACATGGTGTCCGCCGTCTATTATATTATAATTCATGCCGATAGAAATTTCAAGCGCAAAATTATTGAAATTATTTTATAATATGACACACTGTTGTCATATTAGGCGTTGTATAATCAAGCTGACAATATAAATAAACGCAAAAATTATACTAATTGATAAAGGAGTATGTCATGCAAAACTATGAAAACGCAATGAACCTCATGTCCGAACGTTTCGGGGGCAAAGACAGCCTTATCGCGATTGCCACAAAAGACGGCGAGCGTATGTATAACCGAATCGTTGACGCTTGCTACGAAAACGGCGCGTTTTACGTCACTACATACGCGCTCTCGAACAAAGTTAAACAGGCCGAAGCGAATCCCGATGTCGCCGTATGCGCCGTTGATTGGTTCAGCGGACACGGCACGGGAAAAAATCTCGGTTGGGTCTTAGAGCCGCAAAACTCTGAAATCAGGGCAATGCTCCGCAAGGCATTCGAGTGGTATGACCACGCGAACAATGAGCAGGACAAAAACTGCTGTATTCTTGAAATTCGCCTTACGGACGGTATGCTGATAAAAGACCACCACGCGATACGCTATCAAATTGACTTTACGAACAAATCGGCACTCCTAAGCGAAAACTGGGGCGCGTTCGCGTAGGGGCGGATGGCAATCCGCCCGCGTTACCCCGTAGGTGCGACGCCCTCGGCGCACCGTCCCTGCCCGTCCCCGCCGTCCTGCCCTCGGCGCACCGTCCCATTGTCCCGCCCGTCCCACCCATAATATTTGACAAAATCTGTCGAATACGATATAGTAATCGTGGAACTGTCGCTTGGCGACTCGGTCACTCTTCTACAAGGAGGGTGATGCTGTGATTACATATGCCGATTTATTTCAACTTGGCTTGCTGATTGTAGCGATTATTGCTCTCTGCTTGAAAAAGCGGAAGAAATAATACGAGACGCCTTAGAAGCTAAGGCGTCTCTTTCCAAGTATACCTAGGACTGAGCCGCCATGCAAAAAGCGGCAGTTTCCTTTTATATTTGCATTATATCAGACGAGAAAAGCAATGTCAACTTTTCCACCTTAAAAAACGAGAATTTTATTATCAAATCAAAATTATTCAGGCGCGATGTAGACATCGCGCCTTTAATGTGTTATTATTATCCATATTCTTAAAACAGGAGAACAGCCATGGACTATAACTCTACACTTCATCTGCCTAAAACCGACTTCCCCATGCGAGCCGGACTGCCGAAACGCGAGCCGGTTCAGTTAAGCGAGTGGGAAAACGCGAAAATGTATGAAAAAATAATGGAGCGCAACGAGGGCAAACCCCTCTTTATTTTGCATGACGGCCCGCCGTATGCCAACGGCGACATCCATATGGGTCATGCCATGGATAAAATTCTCAAGGACTTTATCATACGTTATAAAAATATGTCCGGATTCAAAGCTCCGTATGTCCCCGGTTGGGATACGCACGGTCTTCCCATCGAGAGCGCGATACTGAAAAAACATAAACTCGACAACGTCACGACCGCTGAATTTCGCAACAAATGCCGTGATTTTGCCGCGAATTTCGTGGACAGACAGCGCGAGCAGTTCAAGCGTCTGGGCGGTATCGGCGAGTGGGACAATCCCTATGTGACGATGCGCCCCGAATATGAGGCAGTGCAAATCGGAATATTCGGCGCGATGGCGCAAAAAGGATATATCTACAAGGGATTGAAACCCGTTTACTGGTGCGCTCACGACAAAACCGCGCTTGCCGAGGCCGAGATTGAGTATCAGGACATCGGCAACGAGTCTATCTATGTCAAGTTCAAAGTCGTTGACGACAAGGGCAAGCTGTCAAAATACGCCGCCCTTGATAAAATCAGCTTTGTCATCTGGACGACTACCGCTTGGACTTTGCCCGGCAACCTTGCGATTTGCCTTAACGCCGAATTGGATTATGTGTTGGTTGAAGTCGGCGGCGAATGTTATATCATAGCGGCGGAGCTTCTGGAGTCCGTACAAGCGGCGGCGGGTTGGGACAGCGTTAAAAAACTGGCGGCGTTCAAAGGTGCGGAGCTTGAATATATGACCGCGCGTCATCCGTTTCTGGAGCGTGAAAGCCTTGTTATACTGGGCGGCCATGTAACCGCAGAGAGCGGCACGGGCTGTGTCCACACCGCGCCCGGTCACGGTGCGGACGACTTCATAATCGGTCAAAAGTATAAACTTGACGTTATCACTCCCGTTGACGCTAACGGCGTTATGACCGCCGATGCCGCCCCGTTCGCGGGTATGTTCTACGCAAAGGCGCAGGACGCTATAATTGAGAGCCTTAAAGCCTCAGGCGCGTTGTTGGCACAGAAGCACATCGAACACAGCTACGCGCATTGCTGGCGTTGCAAAAAACCTATACTGTTCCGCGCCACCGAGCAATGGTTCGCATCGGTTGACGCGATGAAAGCCCGCGCCCTTGAGGAAATAGACAATGTCAAGTGGTATCCCTCATGGGGCAAAGAGCGCATGACCTCTATGATTCGCGAACGCGCGGACTGGTGCGTGTCGCGTCAGCGCAAATGGGGTGTGCCTATTCCCATTTTCTACTGCGAGAAATGCGAAAAACCGCTTATAAACGAAGCGACTATAAAAGCCGTGTCCGCGCTGTTCGCCGCTAAAGGCTCGAACGCTTGGTTCGAGATGGAAGCCTCGGAAATCCTGCCGAAAGATACCGCTTGCGAGTGCGGATGCGCGGCGTTTACAAAAGAGACGGATATTATGGACGTTTGGTTTGATTCGGGCAGCTCATACGCCGCCGTGCTGAAAGCGCGTGATTACCTCAGCTTCCCGGCAGATTTATACATCGAAGGCAACGACCAATACCGGGGTTGGTTTAACTCCTCACTGTTAACATCCGTTGCCGTCTTTGACGAAGCCCCGTACAGGCAGGTAGTGTCGCACGGCATGATACTTGACGGCGAGGGCAAAAAGATGTCAAAGTCACTGGGTAACGTGATACCGCCATTGGAAGTCGTTGACAGGTACGGCGCGGATATACTGCGTCTCTGGGTATCGTCTTCTAACTATCAGGAAGATGTCAGAATTTCGGAAGCCATGCTTAAACAACTCAGCGAGAGTTACCTTAAAATCCGCAATACCGCGCGATTTTTGCTCGGCAATCTTGCCGGATTTGACCCGAATGAGAATATACCGTATGATGAACTGCTCCCGCTCGACAGATGGGTGTTGTCACGGCTTAACGACCTTACGCAGAAGATAAGAGCCGCTTATGACAGTTATACCTTCCACACGGTCTATCACGCCCTTCACAGCTTCTGTGTTACAGATTTGTCCAACTTTTACCTCGATATTATCAAAGACAGGCTCTACTGCGACAAGGGTGTGCCGCGCAAAAGCGCGCAAACCGCGCTTTACACCCTGCTCAACGCTCTCACGCGCCTGATGGCACCGATACTCTGCTTCACGGCTGAGGAAATTTACTCATATATGCCCAAGACCGACAGCGGAAGCGTGTTCCTAACGGATATGCCGAATTATTGCGAATCGCTGAAACTTTCCGCCGATGAAAATAAGTTCTGGGACAAAATTATCGAACTGCGCGATGTTGTGAACTTGGAGCTTGAGAAAAAACGCGGAGACGGCGTTATCGGTAAATCTCTCGAAGCGCATATTAAACTCTCACTTGACCCCGCGTCATACTCGCTTCTGAAAGACGCGGATTTGAAAATGCTCCTGATTGTATCCAAAGTTACGCTCAAAGAGGGCGATACCGTTGGCGTTGAGGTAGAACGCGCCGAAGGTGAGAAATGTTCGCGCTGCTGGTGCTATGATGAAGAAGTCAAAGACGAGTTGTGTCCGCGCTGTTCCGGTGTACTGGCGTGAGAAAGCGACATCTTATTTGCCTGCTCGGAGCAGCCGCGCTAATCGCGCTGGACAGTTGGGTTAAAAACTGGACTGTCGCGAACATCAAAGGCACACATGGACAGGATTTTATCCCCGGAATTGTCAGACTGACATATGCGGAGAATCAGGGCGCGGCTTTCGGACTGTTCCAAAACTTCCGCTGGATTTTTGTCGTTCTGGGTATCGCCGTGACCGTTGCCGTTGTTGTTATTACCATAAGGGAGCGCGTAAAAAGCCCCGCGCTGCTTGCCGGGCTGACCTTTATAGTCGGCGGTACGTTGGGAAACCTTATCGACCGCGCTCTGAGCGGTTATGTAGTCGATATGTTTGAGCTTGAATTTATGAGATTCGCTATTTTCAATGTCGCGGATCTCGCGCTGACCATTGGCGGTGTGCTGACGTGCCTGTATATTATTGTGAAGAAGCCCATATAGGGGAACGGTTGGACGTTTTTCTTGCACACTGCGGGCTGATGTCCCGCAGTGCGCTTGTGCGTCTGCTGCAAAACGGTAATGTGTTGGTTAATGGAAAGCCCGCCGCCAAAAACTACAGGCTGTCTCGCGGCGATGAGATAACCGTCAATATTCCGCCGCCCACACCCGCCGAAGTGCGCGGTGAAGACATCCCGCTCGATATACTTTACGAGGACGAACATCTTTTAGTTATAAACAAGCCGCGCGGACTGGTCGTCCACCCCGGCGCGGGCAACCCTTCCGGCACATTGGTAAACGCGCTGATTAACCATTGCGGCGACAGCCTTTCGGGTATCGGCGGGGTCATGCGGCCCGGCATTGTCCACAGGCTCGATAAGGATACATCAGGCTTAATGCTCGCGGCAAAAAGCAACGCCGCGCACAACGCGCTTTCGGCGGCGTTGCAGCGGCGCGAAATAGAACGTGTTTACATCTGTGTTGTGAGGGGTAAACCACATCCGCAAAGCGGGACGGTTGAAGCTCCGCTCGGGCGGCATCCCGCGAATCGCTTGCGTATGGCGGTAACCGCGAGCGGGCGTTATGCCCGCACATTCTACAGAACACTGGAAACCGAACCCGGCAGAAGCCTTGTGGAATGTACGCTTGACACCGGGCGCACGCACCAGATACGAGCGCATATGGCGCACATCGGACATCCGATAATCGGCGATGTGCTTTACGGCGGCGGTACTGGCTCGGATGGGTGGAATACGCAGATGTTACAGGCGTATAAACTGGGATTTACCCACCCTGTTTCGGGTGTTAAAATGCGCTTTGAGACCGATGTGATTTTTATGTAGGGACGACCGACAAAAAAACCTTGACACTCTATCCCGATTTGGTTATGATTATAGCATTGTGTGGCATACTAAGTAAAACAGGAGCGGAGGGATCAGATGCCCGTAACGACAGAGAAAAGGCAGGCGGCAGCTGCCGTAAAAAAGCGGAAAACGTGGATCTGGTCATTACTGACGATTACCGGAGCCTGTTTGCTGCTGATTGGCAGTGTCTTATCCTATATACTGACCGTAAACGAGAACATATACCGCAATATATACGCCGATGGTGTTAAATTAGGCGGCATGAGCATCGATCAGGCGAGAGCCGTAACCGATGAATATGTACGCGGCAAATTGAGTGACTTTACCGTTAACGTAAGAACCCCCGATGTATCGAGAGCGATTACCGCTCTTGAAATCAACGCGCGTTATGACGCGGGAGCTACCGCGCAGAGGGCGCATGACCTTGGGCGCGAAGGTTCGCTGCTTGAACGTATGAGCGATATTTGGAATGCGTATTTTTCGCGGATTGACATACCGCTTGCGTCAAATATGAGTGTTGACAGGGCGGAGCTTAATGACATTGTAAATGAGATAGCCGAAAAAACAGACATACACATTACTCAATACAGCTACACCCTCAGAGATAATGAAATTGTTATCAAGAACGCGAGAAGCGGGCGCATGATTGACCGCAGAGCGGTCACGGACGAGCTGTTATCGCGTTTTGAAACGCTTGACAATACCGACATAATTATCGAACCCAATGAGGCAATGCCCGATGCGTTTGATATAGAAGCCCTTCAAAACGCGGTGTGCAGAGAACCCGTGAATGCCTATCTTGAGGTTGATTTACAGCGTGACGCGAAGATTGTCGCGCATACCGTGGGCGTGAGTTTCGATGCGGAAAAATTGAGACAGGACCTCTTGAATACGGATGTTTCGGAGATAATCGTACCGCTGATTTTCACTCAGCCGGAGTTAACGCAAATTATGCTGCAAGAGAATCTGTTCAGGGACACACTCGCCAGCTTCACAACATATCTTACAGCCTCGAATGTGCCGCGCACAAGTAACGTAAGACTTTCGGCGGGACATATCAACGGCACGATTTTAGTGCCGGGAGATATATTCTCTTTTAATGATACTGTCGGCGAGCGTACCGCAGGACGCGGCTTTCAAGAGGCGGGAGCGTTTATAAACGGGCGGCTCGTCCCCGAGTTGGGCGGCGGCATTTGCCAGATGTCAACGACAGCCTATAACGCCGCGCTGTTCGCCGACCTAAAAATCGTCGAGCGCATGAACCACAGCCTGCTTGTGGCGTATGTCCCGCTTGGACAGGACGCGATGGTAAATTGGGGAACATCGGATTTGAAATTTGAAAATAATCTGGATTATCCCATTCAAATATTGGCGGAGCAGTCCGGCGGCAGCGTAACCGTGACTATCATGGGTACAAAAACAAACGACAGCGTAGTTACGATAGAGCGCACAACGCTCAGTTCATCGCCGTTTGAAACTATAAGACACGAAAACCCCGCTCTTGCCGCAGGCACGAGCAGAACCGTACAGGACGGATATGACGGGTATGTCGTAGACACATACAGGGTTGTAAAGGACGGCTTGGGCAATCTGTTGAGCCGGACATTTGAGGCAAAAAGCCGTTACGCGAAAACCGATAAGATAATCGAGTACGGTCCCGGCACTCCGGCAACGCCGATACCCGAACCCGAGCCCGATCCGGACGGCGAAGAAGAGGAACAGCCGGAAGTTGAACCGACACCCGAACCAACGCCTGAACCCACCCCCGAGCCTGAGCCAACGCCGGAAACTACTCCGTTCCCGTTACCGATAAGTTAATAATAGTGGGACGCGCGGAGGCGCGTCCCATTATGCAAAGAATTTTTACAAACGAATCCTCAAGACATCATGGTTAATTCCCAAAGTTCAAGACATCATATCGTGTAGTTGAGTAATAAAGGGTTGACATCTAAACGTTACTGTGCTATACTGGCACTCGATATTGTGGGGGTATAGCTCAGCTGGGAGAGCGAGCTTGTTGGAAAACACCCACGAAACGGACACCGGATGAATGGCACACGAAAACTGAATATTTCCTCTGATGTGGGGGTATAGCTCAGCTGGGAGAGCGCTTGAATGGCATTCAAGAGGTCAGCGGTTCGATCCCGCTTATCTCCACCACTGACAAGGGCTTGCGGGCTTACCGTAAGCCCTTTTGATTTGCAAACCCCACGGAAAGAGGATATAATGGGAGGTAACATTATGTCCTGCACCGAGCATAGAGAAGGAGAAAACCAGATGACCGAATTTCAGTACAAGGCTACCATTGAAATGATTTACCAAATACTGAAAGCTAATTTTGAAGCCGGCAAGACACCGGAAGAAGTCTTGGCGATTATTGCCGCATTGAAAAATGCGCCGAAAGACGAAGA
>WRJE01000034.1 GCA_009782385.1 Oscillospiraceae bacterium
AGGAAGCTCTGTCAAGAAACGCGAAGACACACACAAAATGGCAGAGTCCAACCGCGCGTTCGCGCATTATCGTTGGTAGTAAGGAGATAATCATGCCACGGCAATACCCGTTAGAATTAACAAGAAACATCGGAATAATGGCGCACATTGACGCAGGGAAGACAACGACCACCGAGCGCATTCTGTTTTATACCGGAAAGACGCATAAGTTGGGCGAAACCCACGAAGGCGCGGCAACCATGGACTGGATGGAACAGGAGCAGGAGCGCGGCATTACCATAACCTCCGCCGCGACAACGTGTATCTGGAACGACCATAGAATCAATATCATTGACACACCCGGACACGTTGATTTCACCGTTGAGGTCGAACGCTCACTGCGCGTTTTGGACGGAGCCGTATGCGTTTTCTGTGCCAAGGGCGGCGTTGAGCCGCAGTCCGAGACCGTCTGGCGGCAGGCGAACAAGTACAACGTGCCGCGCATGGCGTATATCAACAAGATGGACATCATGGGAGCGGATTTTCACCGCGTTGTTGATATGATGCGCGACAGACTAAAATGCAACGCAATACCCATTCAGCTGCCAATCGGCGCGGAAGCAGATTTCAAGGGCGTTATAGACCTTGTCGATATGAAAGCCTATATCGCCTACGATGAGTTAGGCAAAGATATTCGCACAGAGGACATCCCGGCGGAGCATGAGCTTGCTGCGGCGGAGTACCGTGAAAAACTCACGGACGCTCTCACAATGTTCGATGATGAACTTGCCGAAGATTTTCTGGAGGGGCGGACAATAACACCGGAAAAGCTGCGCGCCGTAATTCGCACCGCGACACTTAAAAGCAAGATGATTCCCGTTCTCTGCGGCACATCATACCGCAATAAGGGCGTTCAGAATCTTCTCGACGCGATAATCTCGTATATGCCCTCACCGTTGGATGTAGGTGCTGTTATCGGCACAAACCCGGACACGGGAGAGGAAGACAGCCGCCCGCCATCGGACGATGCGCCGTTCTCGGCGTTGGCGTTCAAGATTATGACAGATCCCTATGTGGGCAAACTGTGCTTTTTCCGTGTTTACTCCGGAATGATGAAGTCCGGCTCGGCACTTTACAACACGGGCAAGAGCGGGCGCGAGCGTCTTGGGCGCATTCTGCTTATGCACGCTAATCACCGCGAGGATGTGGATTATATTTACGCGGGCGACATAGCGGCGGCGGTCGGATTCAAAAACACGACCACAGGCGACACCCTGTGTGACGAAAAAAGCCCGATAATGCTGGAATCTATGGATTTCCCCGAACCGGTCATTCGCGTTGCCATCGAGCCGCGCACAAAAGCCGGACAGGAGCGCATGGGCATCGCGCTGGCAAAACTGTCCGAGGAAGACCCGACATTCAAGACTTATACGGACGATGAAACAGGACAGACCATAATAGCGGGAATGGGCGAGCTGCATCTCGAAATCATTGTTGACCGCCTGCTGCGCGAGTTTAAGGTCGAGGCTAATGTCGGCAAACCGCAGGTGGCATACAAGGAAACAATACGCGGCAGAGCGGACGTTGACCACAAGTACGCTCGTCAATCCGGCGGGCGCGGTCAATACGGTCACGTTAAGATTACCATCGAACCTAACGAGTCGGGCAAGGGCTATGAGTTCATTGACAAAATTGTCGGCGGAGCGATCCCCAAAGAGTATATACCCGCCGTTGACCAAGGAATCCAAGGCGCGATGCAGGCGGGCATTCTTGCGGGCTATAACGTTGTTGACGTTAAGGTTACGCTGCATGACGGCTCGTTCCACGAAGTGGACTCATCTGAGATGGCGTTCAAAATCGCCGGATCAATGGCATTCAAAGAAGCGTGCCGCAAGGCAGACCCCGTGCTTCTCGAGCCGATAATGAAGGTTGTCGTCACTGTCCCGGAGGATTATATGGGCGATGTCATGGGTGACCTCAACGCAAGGCGCGGACAGATACAGGGGATGGAAGCCGTTGGCGGCGCACAGCAGATAACGGCAAACGTGCCGCTGTCAGAAATGTTCGGTTACGCAACCGATGTACGCTCCCGAACTCAAGGGCGCGGCGTGTACGCCATGGAACCCAGCCACTATATTGAACTGCCGCGCAGCCTTCAGGAAAAACTCGCTAATAATGTTTAGCACAAGCACTGTTGACAACCGCAGATTCATCTGCTACAATACCCCTAACAAGGAATATTTAAGGAGGATTAACTAAATGGCAAAGCAAAAATTCGAGCGTACCAAACCGCACGTTAATATTGGTACAATCGGTCACGTTGACCACGGAAAGACGACCCTTACCGCCGCCATTACGAAGGTTCTTGCAATGGGCGGATCGGCTGAGTTTAAGGCCTATGACGCTATAGACAAAGCCCCCGAGGAAAAGGCGCGCGGAATTACAATCAACACTTCGCACGTTGAATACGAAACCCCTAACCGTCACTACGCCCACGTTGACTGCCCCGGACACGCCGACTATATCAAGAACATGATTACCGGCGCGGCGCAGATGGACGGCGCGATTCTCGTTGTGTCCGCCGCAGACGGTCCCATGCCCCAGACCCGTGAGCATATCGTGCTTGCCCGTCAGGTCGGCGTTCCCTATATCTGCGTTTTCATGAACAAATGCGATCAGGTTGACGACCCAGAAATTCTTGACCTTGTCGAGATGGAAGTCCGCGAGCTTCTCAGCAAATACGAGTTCCCCGGAGATGATTTGCCGGTAGTACGCGGTTCGGGTTATAAGGCTCTGTTCTCCGAGTCCACAGATGCCTCCGCCCCCGAGTATGAGTGCATCCATGAGCTTATGAAGGCTGTTGACGAAAACATTCCCACACCGGAGCGCAAGTCCGAAATGCCGTTCCTTATGCCTGTCGAAGACGTTTTCACCATCACCGGACGCGGCACAGTCGCAACGGGTCGTGTCGAACGCGGTCAGCTTAAACTCAACGACAAGCTGGAACTCGTTGGTATCAAAGAAACACAGGAAACTGTCGTTACGGGTATCGAGATGTTCCATAAGAGCCTCGATTACGCCGAAGCCGGCGACAACGCGGGTCTTCTCCTGCGCGGCATCGCGAAAGATAAAATCGAGCGCGGTCAGGTTCTTGCCAAACCCGGTTCGATTAAGCCGCACACCGCTTTCTCCGGTCAGGTTTACGTCCTGTCCAAAGAAGAGGGCGGCCGTCACAAACCCTTTGTCACCAATTACCGCCCGCAGTTCTACTTCCGCACAACAGACGTTACGGGCGTTATCACGCTTCCGGAAGGCACGGATATGTGTATGCCGGGCGACAACGTTGTAATGAACGTTGAGCTTATTACACCAATCGCCATCGAGGAAGGCCTCCGCTTCGCTATCCGCGAAGGCGGCCGTACCGTTGGCTCGGGCGTTGTTACAAGCATTAACGAAGCGTAGGGGATGCCCTTGGTCGTCCCGCGTATGAATTTTCGCTAAACTAACACACAAAAGCCGCGTCCAACCGGACGCGGCTTTTCGCTGTTATTTTAGCTTTTCTTATACTTATTTACTTGCAAGTCGCTCCATAATTGCGCCTCAACAAATCCCCAACCATCATCATTCTTTGATACCCAACCGTGTTTATCAATAACATCAAGTATTTCATCATAAGTGTAAACCAACTCATATTTGCTGCCTTCTGTGTGATAATACTGTGCGAATGAATCTCCGTATGTAAATGAAACGGTAGTCATATCAAATTCTTCTACGGGAATTGTTATATAGTCTCCGTTTTTGTAAAACTCCAGTAACGGTTTATCCGGCATAACATCCTCGGCTAATATCAAATAATATGGATGTTTTCTTTGTACATTACCGTTTTTATTTATAAATCTTTGTCGTATTTCATTCTCTAAATCACAACGCAACCTATGCCTGTTGACAATAAACTCATCTGTAACTTGGTCGGGATTATATACCCCGCCTTCTTTTTCTGTTATATAACTTGCCATACTATCAAAAACCTTACGCGCTTCTTCTGCGGGCAACTCCGATACACTGCGAAAAGGTCCGTTCATTTTATTGAAATAGTGATGCAGATACATTTCATCACCTCTATAATGGGGCGGAAATCACTTCCGCCCCATCACTCATTTTTTACCAATCGCTGTTCGGCACAAGGTCAATTTCAAAGTCCCTGTATTGTTCCATTCCCGAGCCTGCGGGTACGAGCTTTCCTATTATGACGTTTTCTTTAAGCCCCAACAGGCGGTCAACCTTGCCTTTAATAGCTGCCTCAGTCAGCACGCGGGTGGTCTCTTGGAACGATGCGGCGGACAGGAAGGAGTCGGTGGCAAGCGATGCCTTTGTGATACCCAATAATGTCTGTGAACATTCCGCCTCAAGCAGTTCGGATTCGCCCGCGAGTATGCGGTCGCGGACTTTTTGGTTAGCGTCTTCAAGCTCGAAGATGTCAACCAGTGATCCGACAAGAAGGTCGGTGTCACCCGCAAACTCGATTTTCAGCTTACGCATCATTTGACGGGCTATAACCTCAATATGCTTGTCGTTGATATCAACGCCCTGTTGGCGATAGACGTGCTGAACCTCTTGAATAAGGTAATTGTGAACCGCCGAAACACCGCGCAGCATAAGGATGTCATGCGGGTTGAGCGCACCGTCCGTGAGTTCCTCACCTTTTACAACATTCTGACCGTTCTTTACTTTAAGCAGCAGTGTGCCGGGAATCTGATAGATACGGGAATCCGTATCGTTCTTTACGGTTACGGTTTTTACCGAGCCTTTGCGAGCTTCCTCTATACCGACAACTCCGTCAATTTCAGACAGTACGGCGGAACGTTTGGGTTTTCTTGCCTCAAAAAGCTCCTCAACACGGGGCAGACCCTGCGTTATATCATCACCCGCGACACCTCCCGTGTGGAATGTACGCATGGTAAGCTGAGTACCCGGTTCGCCGATTGACTGCGCGGCGATAATTCCAACGGACTCACCTACACTTATTGATGAGCCTGTGGCGAGGTCAGTACCGTAGCACGCGGCGCACACGCCGTGGCGGGCGCGGCAAGTCAGCAAGCTGCGAATTTTAACTTCAGTGACACCCTTTTTAATTATGTCATATGCCACTTCCTCTGTCATCAGCGTGTTTGCGGGGTAAAGCTCTGTCCCTTCACTGTTCAGCACGGGTACTGCGGTATAGCGTCCGACAAGTCTGTCGATAAACGGCTCGATTACACCGCCGTCGGAGACGATTTCGCTGACGTTGGTACCGTCACTTGTTTCGCAGTCCAGCGAGCGGATTATAACATCCTGCGAGACATCGACAAGGCGGCGTGTCAGATAACCGGAGTCCGCCGTGCGCAGAGCCGTATCGGCAAGACCTTTACGCGCGCCGCGCGATGATATAAAGTATTCCAGAACCGACAAACCTTCGCGGAAGTTTGCCTTTATCGGGATTTCGATGGTTTTACCCGCTGTGTTCGCCATAAGACCGCGCATTCCGGCAAGCTGGCGAATCTGGTTCATCGAACCGCGCGCGCCTGAGTGCGCCATCATAAAGATTGGGTTAAACGAGTCGAGGTTTTCGCGCATAGCGGTCGTAATGGCCTTTGTCGTCTCGTCCCATTCCTCTATAACAAGCCTGTAACGCTCATCGTTTGTAATCATGCCGCGCCGATATTGCCTGTCAATATCGGCCACACGTTTTTCGGCTTTCTTAATAAGATGACGCTTTTCATCCGGCACAACCATGTCCGAAATTGAAATCGTTATCGCGCCGCGCGTGGAATACTTAAATCCAAGGCTCTTTATATCGTCCAACACTTTCGCTGATTTGATAAAGCCGTGAACTTTTATACAGCGGTCGATAATACGTCCCAAGTCTTTATTTGTCGTAACGAACGATATCTCTAAATCACATTCATGTTCGGGACTTGAGCGGTCGGCGATACCTAAATCCTGCGGAATTACTTCATTGAAAATTATACGTCCGACAGTCGCGTCAACCAGTTTAGCCCTGCCGTTACGCTCAATGCGAACCTTGATAGGGGCGTGAATACCGACAACCCCCGCGTCATATGCCATAAGAGCTTCCGTTGTGTCGCAGAAAATTTTACCCGCCCCGACATCTGCGGGATTTTCAACGGTGAGGTAATACGACCCCAGAACCATATCCTGCGTTGGGACTGTGACGGGACGACCGTCCTTGGGGTGAAGCAGGTTGTTTGCCGAGAGCATAAGGAATCGCGCTTCCGCCTGTGCTTCTGCGGACAGCGGGATATGCACGGCCATTTGGTCGCCGTCAAAGTCGGCGTTATACGCCGTACAGACCAGCGGGTGGAGCTTCAAGGCGCGTCCTTCTACAAGTACAGGCTCAAAGGCCTGTATTCCAAGGCGGTGAAGCGTTGGGGCGCGGTTGAGAAGAACCGGATGCTCCTTGATTATATCCTCAAGCGCGTCCCAGACTTCCGTGCGTGTGCGTTCAACCATCTTTTTCGCGGACTTGATATTATTGGAAACACCATCCGCCACAAGTTTTTTCATAACAAAGGGTTTGAACAGCTCAAGAGCCATTTCCTTAGGCAGACCGCACTGATAAATTTTCAGCTCGGGACCCACGACTATAACCGAACGGCCGGAATAGTCAACGCGCTTGCCCAGAAGGTTCTGGCGGAAGCGGCCCTGCTTTCCCTTTAGCATATCGGACAGCGATTTGAGGGCGCGGTTATTAGGACCGGTAACGGGACGGCCTCGGCGGCCGTTGTCAATCAGCGCGTCAACGGCTTCTTGCAGCATACGTTTCTCGTTGCGTACAATTATGTCGGGCGCACTGAGCATCATAAGCCTTTTAAGGCGGTTATTACGGTTAATAACGCGCCGATACAAGTCATTTAAGTCGGAGGTGGCGAAACGTCCGCCGTCCAGCTGCACCATCGGGCGTATTTCCGGCGGTATGACCGGCAGCGAATCCAAAATCATCCACTCGGGGCTGTTGCCGGATGTGCGGAACGCCTCAACGACTTCCAAACGCTTGATAATACGCATACGCTTTTGCCCAGAAGCGTCTTTTAACTCCGTGCGGAGTTCGGTTGAGAGTTTATCAACGTCTATGGCGGCGAGAATGTCGCGGACGGCCTCCGCTCCCATTCCGGCAACGAAAGCGTCTTCGTATTTTTCGCGCATATCACGGTATTCTTTTTCGTTGAGTATTTGCTTGTCGGTAAGCGGCGTATCGCCCTTGTCAATTACAATATATGACGCGAAATACAAGACTTTCTCCAAAAGTCGCGGCGACATATCAAGGATAAGCCCCATACGTGACGGAATACCTTTGAAGTACCATATATGCGACACCGGAGCCGCCAGTTCAATGTGACCCAGACGTTCGCGGCGGACTTTAGATTTAGTTACCTCAACGCCGCAGCGTTCGCATATTTTACCGCGAAAGCGAATCTTCTTGTACTTGCCGCAGTGGCATTCCCAGTCCTTCTGCGGCCCGAAAATCTTTTCACAGAAAAGACCGTCGCGTTCGGGCTTAAGTGTGCGGTAATTTATCGTTTCGGGTTTCTTTACTTCGCCGTATGACCACTCACGAATCATATCGGGAGAGGCAAGACCGATTTTGATTGACTCAAAAGCCGCGTAACTCATATTCCGTTTTCCTCCTCGTCATCAACACTTTCATCGAATGCGTCCATTTCATCCTCGTCGTCTTCGTCCTCGTCGTCATATTCTTCATCGTCTTCTTCGCCGTTGTAGACCGGGAGGTCATCGGCTTCGTCAAATCCGAATCCGTGACTGGCGAACTCGTCCTCACTGGCGACATATTGCTCCTTGTCTTGGAAGAATGTGTCGTCCTCTTCATCATCGCGCAGGATTATTTCGTTGTTGTTCTTGTCGAGAACGCGCATATCAAGCCCCAATGACTGAAGTTCCTTTACAAGAACTCGGAAAGACTCGGGAACGCCCGGTTTGGGTACGTTGTGACCTTTAACAATAGCCTCATAAGTCTTGACACGCCCCACAATATCGTCACTCTTAACGGTGAGAATCTCTTGCAGAGTATAGGCCGCGCCATAGGCGTAAAGTGCCCAGACTTCCATCTCGCCGAAACGCTGACCTCCGAACTGTGCCTTGCCGCCCAACGGCTGCTGTGTAACAAGCGAGTACGGACCGGTCGAGCGGGCGTGAATCTTGTCGTCTACAAGGTGCGCGAGTTTTAAGAAGTAGATATAGCCGACCGTGACGGGGTTATCGAACGGAAGACCCGTCCGCCCGTCATAGAGCGTACTCTTGCCATCGCGTGAAAGTCCCGCGAGTTCAAGGGTTTGTTCAATGTCCATTTCGTTCGCGCCGTCAAATATCGGTGTCGCTATTTTCCAACCGAGCGTGTGAGCGGCATGACCCAAGTGAACCTCCAGAACCTGTCCGATATTCATACGAGAGGGAACGCCGAGCGGGTTGAGAACTATATCCAACGCCGTGCCGTCCGGCAGGAACGGCATATCCTCCTGCGGCAGGATACGAGAGATAACACCTTTGTTACCGTGACGACCCGCCATCTTGTCACCAACGGAAATTTTGCGTTTTTGCGCTATATAGCACCTGACGACCATGTTGACACCCGGTGAAAGCTCATCGCCGTTCTCGCGCGAGAAAACCTTTACATCAACAATAACGCCGCTCTCTCCGTGCGGAACGCGCAGAGAGGTGTCGCGCACCTCACGCGCCTTTTCACCGAATATAGCGCGTAACAGACGTTCTTCGGGTGTCAGTTCCGTTTCGCCCTTAGGCGTAACCTTTCCGACCAGTATATCGCCCGAGCGAACCTCCGCGCCGATACGGATAACTCCGCGATCGTCAAGGTCTTTAAGCGCGTCTTCGCCGACATTGGGTATATCGCGGGTAATTTCCTCGCGCCCCAGCTTAGTGTCACGCGCCTCTGTCTCATACTCTTCGATATGGATGGATGTAAAGACATCATCCTTTACAAGTCTTTCGTTAATGAGGATAGCATCCTCATAGTTATAACCCTCCCATGTCATGAACCCGATAAGCACATTGCGTCCAAGGGATATTTCACCCTGACAGGTTGACGGACCGTCGAGAAGCACATCGCCTTTTTTAACACGCTGACCGGCGTTGACAATGGGACGCTGATTGATACAGGTACTTTGGTTTGAGCGCACAAACTTGGTAAGGCGATAGACCATAATCTCACCGTCATCGTATTGCACGGTCAAGTGAGACGCGGTAACACGCGATACCACGCCGTCTTTTTCGGCGGTTAACACAACGCCCGAATCCACGGCGGCGGAGTGTTCAATTCCGGTCGCCACTATGGGCTGCTCCGGTATTAACAGCGGAACTGCCTGACGCTGCATATTAGAACCCATCAGAGCGCGGTTTGCGTCGTCGTTTTCAAGGAACGGTATCATCGCCGTTGCCACCGATACCATCATCTTGGGCGAAACGTCCATGAAGTCAATGCGTTCGCGGTCAACCTCAATAATTTCACGGTTACGCGCGGTAATGCGTTCGTTGATAAACCGCCCGTCATCACCGATAGGCTCATTCGCCTGAGCGACAATAAACTCGTCTTCGGTGTCGGCGGTCATGTAAATAACCTCGTCCGTGGCTTTTCTGGTTTCGGGGTCGATTTTATAATAGGGAGCTTCGATAAAACCGTAATCATTTATTCGCGCGTAGGTGGCGAGATAAGAGATAAGCCCGATGTTGGGCCCTTCCGGTGTCTCTATGGGGCATAACCGCCCGTAGTGACTGTAGTGTACGTCACGAACCTCGAAGTTGGCGCGTTCACGCGACAGACCGCCCGGCCCGAGCGCGGACATACGCCGCTTGTGCGTCAGTTCCGCCAGAGGGTTTGTCTGATCCATAAACTGCGATAGCGGCGATGAACCGAAGAACTCTTTAATAGCGGCGGTTACGGCGCGGATATTTATAAGTGACTGGGGTGTTATGATTTCTAAATCCTGTATAGTCATGCGTTCGCGTACAACACGCTCCATACGCGAAAATCCGATACGGAACTGGTTTTGCAGAAGTTCGCCGACACTGCGAAGGCGGCGGTTACCCAGATGGTCTATGTCGTCAATATTACCTATGCCATGCGCGAGCCCGTTAAGGTAGTTGACAGCCGCAAACATATCATCTGATAGGATATGCTTGGGGATAAGTTCATCAAAACGTTCGGCAATGGTGGTTTTCAGTTCGTCCTTGTCGGTGTTTTCCAGTATATCCCTCAACACGCTGAAACGCACACGTTCATTAACGCCTATCTCAGCGGGGTCAAAATCAACGAAACCGGACATATCAACGAATCCGTTTGAAAATACTACCACGGGTTTCCCGTCCGCTTCCAGAACGGCGCGGGTAACACCTTTTGATTCCAGTTCATTTGCGCGAGCGCGTGTCAGAACCTCGCCCGCCTCGGCTATGATTTCTCCGGTAAGCGGATCGGCAATCGGTTCAGCCGGAACCTTTCCGGTAAGGCGCGGAGTTAGAGCAAGTTTTTTATTGAACTTATAACGCCCGATATGTGATAAGTCGTAACGTTTGGCATCGAAGAAGAGGTTGTTAAGCAGAGTCCGCGCCGAATCAACGGTGGGTGGCTCGCCCGGTCTTAAACGGCGGTATATTTCGATAAGCGCGTCCTCTTCGGTCTTCGATGGGTCTTTGTCGAGGGTCGCGATTATGCGGTCATCTTCGCCGAACAGCTCCTTTATCATAGCGTCCATGGGCAGACCGACAGCCCGCAGCAGTGATGTTATCGGCTGTTTGCGGTTTTTGTCAATGCGGACATAGAAGATATCGTTTATATCAGTCTCAAATTCCAGCCACGCGCCGCGATACGGGATAACTGTCGCGCTGAACACGGAGTTGTCGGACTTATCGGCATCACGGTCGTAATATATCCCCGGGCTGCGGACGATTTGCGATACTATAACGCGCTCCGCTCCGTTTATAATAAACGTGCCGCTTGGGGTCATAAGCGGAAAGTCGCCCATGAAAACCTCTTGTTCCTTAATCTCCTCGTTTTCGCGGTTACGCAGACGCACACGCACGCGCAACGGCGCGGCATAGGTCGCATCGCGCTCTTTGCACTCCGCTATGGAGTATTTGGGAGTATCCTCAAGAGTGAAGTCGATAAAACTCAGCTCAAGGTTTCCGGTATAGTCATTGATGACCCCCACATCGCGAAACACTTGGCGCAGTCCCACTTCTAAAAACCACTTGTAGGAATTTTTCTGCACCTCGATAAGGTTAGGCATTTGCAGCGTACTGTCAAGGCGGGCATAACTCTTGCGTACGGTGTAACCGCATGGCAGATCTTTTAGCTGGCGTGGTTCCATAATTACCTCCTATTATAAGACACGCCCGGCGGCGTTTATAGATATAGCATATAATCCCTTGCCTTTTGAGCTTGTTTTGTGATAAGCTATTTATGTCGAATCCTGAACTGGATTGGGCAAAGGTGATGTTTGCGCTTTTGTCCAAGGAATCAGTTTAGGATTATATCATGTTATGGAAAAGATGTCAAGCATTGGCAAATAAAAAATTTTGCGATTTTTGCCGGTGAAATGAAGCGACTGTTAGACAATGAGTTTATAATTTAGCGGAGGTGCGATATTGAATAATCTGCTTAACACAATTATTCAAAAAATGACATGGAAAAAGGCAATTATTTTCACCTTGATTTTTGCGGCTTTCTTTGTGTTAATAAACTTCAGCGCAATAGGCGTAGCGGGTTTATTAGAAATTACAAACGGAGCGAATATTCTTGATTTTGAGTTTGGGTATACTTATGAAGAAGCACATAGTTTATTGACTGCACTGGAAACAGAAGGAAGAGCGTTTTATCTGAATAAGATTTTACCGATTGATTATCCTTTCCCTTTCGCTTATGCGCTTTTTTATGTTGGGCTAATTGCGCTGCTTCTGAAACACATTAAATCCCACAAGTTATTCGGATATTCGCTTCTTGTTCCTATATTTGCAATGTTATTTGATTGGACAGAAAATATCGGTCTTATCGCAATGCTGAGAAGTTATCCGAATCTATCGGAATGGTCGGTTCAGTTAGCAAGCGTAACGGGAATGTTAAAAACAGTTTTCACATATGCGAGTATTGCGATTATAGCGGGGCTGTTCATAGTTTTTGTATATTCAAAACTTCGCAGAAAATAAAGTTGCTCTAACTTACGATTGAGGGATTTCATGATAAGGTGAAATTATGATAAAGGATTTTTCGGTAAAAGATTTTCAAAAAATCTGCGGGACGTTTGTTCACACGTTTAACGGAGAACCATGGAATGATAAATGGACAAACGAAAGAGCGCATGTATATTTACAGGATTTCATTGAAAGCAAACGTTTTATTGGCTATACCGCATGGGATGACGGCATATTGGCAGGTGCGGTTTTTGCTCATGTGAGAGCATTTTACAGCGGTGATGAAATATTTATTGATGAGTTGTTTGTTTCCCCGTCCCATCAGCGAAAAGGGTATGGGATGGCACTTATGGATGCTGTAGAAAAATTCGCAAAAGAAAGCGGTTGTGTTAATGTAACGCTTTTTACGGGGAGGGGAAAACCTTCATTCAATTTTTACGGGAAACGCGGCTATAGGAGTTTGGATTCTTTGGCTTTCATGTATAAACACATCTGAAAAAATTGCGGGGATGACCGCCCCCGCGTTGCAAAGCCCAAACCTATCACCTGATATACGAGTGATAGATTTTTCGTCACACGTTAAGTAGGGGACGCTGTCCTCAGCGTCCCGTTGATTCATATATCAAGTGATAGGTTAACAACCATGAGAGGAGAAATTACCATGACCGATGTTATCATTATCGGCGGCGGTCCTGCGGGACTTACCGCCGCGATATATGCCCGCAGGGCGGGTCTTTCCGTGAAGATTATCGAGCGGCTCGCTCCCGGCGGGCAGATGGCGACAACTCCCGATATCGAAAACTACCCGGCGTTCAGGCGTGTTGAGGGTTACAAACTTTCGATGGAGATGGAAAGCCACGCCCGTGAGCTGGGCGCGGAAATTATATATAAGGATGTCATCGCTATTGACACTCTTAAAAAAACCGTTAAATTCGCGGACGGGAGCTTGGAGGCGCGCGCACTGATTCTCGCGATGGGCGCGGCGCGGCGCAAGATTGGCTGTCCGGGTGAAAAAGAGTTCGCCGGGCGCGGAGTGTCGTACTGCGCGACGTGTGACGGCGCGTTCTTCAAAGGCAAGAACGTTGCGGTCATCGGCGGCGGCAATACCGCGCTCGAAGACGCGCTCCACTTGGCGGGACTGGGTTGTAAAGTATATCTGGTTCACAGGCGGAACGAGTTTCGGGGCGGTAAAATACTGGAACAGAGTGTGCGCTCCAACACGAACATTGAGTTGTGCCTTGGGCAGACAGTTGCGGAAATTAAAGGCGGCACGGTTGTTGAAAGCGTTGCGCTGAACAATGTATTGTCCGGAGAACAGAGTTTTCTTAACGTGGCGGGCGTATTTGCCGCAGTGGGAGTTGAGCCGAGTACGGGGTTAGTTAAAAATCAGTTAAAGCTCACCGAGTCGGGGCATATTGACTGCGGCGAGGATTGCCGCACGGAAATCGAGGGTGTGTTCGCGGCGGGAGACATACGGCGAAAACCGCTGTATCAAATCGTAACAGCCTGTGCCGATGGAGCTGTCGCGGCAACGGCGGTCGGTAAGTATATTTTCGATTAAACAAATTGTGTGATAATTTTTTCAAAAAACCTATTGCGGTTGACGCGATGTCAACTGATAGAATCTCCTTGGTTCTCCGCAAAGCCGGAATCTATATGGAAGGGGGTTAATTATGGATGGGTTAATAGCGATAACCAAGGTTTCATCGGTCATCGGTGTAAGCAGCCGTACACTGCGTTACTGGGAAGCCTCCGGGCTTTTCAAAAGTGTCAGAGACGTTCAGTCGGGTTGGCGGATGTATGACGAGTATGCGCTTCAATGTATCAGAATAACCGAATTATTGCGCCGCCTCGATTTTTCCGTCAAAGATATTAAGGTAGTATTAGAGAGAAGAACGGTTGATTCATTATGTGATATTTTGAAAAAGCAGTTAAGCCGGTTGGAGAAAACACATTCGGATTTAGAGACGCGCAAAGAAGCGGTTGCCGAACTTATATCAATGCTTGAAGCCGAACAATCAATGACCTTGTCATCGTTGGAAAACATCCTGCTTCCCGTGGCTTTAGAGAGGAAGAAGCACGTTATTCAAAAATTACAAGGAGGTTTTTCAATGAGCGGCAAAAACAAGTATGACGAGGTTCAAATTATTAAGATGTCACCCGCGCGGGCGGCGGCGTTTTCCTGTGTTGACACAGAACCGGAGGATAAGGCATATTCCCCGGTAAAAGACTGGATTACCGCAAACGGGCTTGATGGCACTATGAGAATTTTCGGTTTTAACACCGAACCCTATCCCACGGATAATAACACCGCTTACGGTTTCGGTTACTGTGCCACTGTCCCTGAGGGTATTGATATTCCGAAGCCCTTATATGAAATGAAGCTGCCGGGCGGCTTGTACGCGGTAATACCCGGAAACTCATATGAAGGCGACCCGAGCCATGGTTGGAAGAAAGTGCATGAACTGTGCCATGACAGCGAATGGGAATGGGAATATGACGGAGAAAGAATTGCGCTTGAGGAACACATTGAACGGGCGGACGGCAAAGAGCCTTTTATTATACCGATTCTGTTCCCTGTAAAGAAAAAATGAGTAACGACCCCCTTGCTTAAAACGCGAGGGGTTCTGTTTTTTGAAGCGCGGCGAATTTTATGAGGTGTTACAAAATACCTCTTTCTTTTTTCGCGGGATAGGTGTATAATACGGTCATCACTCTCGAACGGAGGGCTGCGGCTTGAATATTACGCTTTCAAAAAAACAATTCAGACGACTTTTAGATATGACTTACATCGGAAACTGGGTTCTCAACGCAATGCGCGGCGATGACCGTCTTACGGACTATGACGAGGTCGAGTCGCTGTTATTCGGGCTTTGCGAAAAAAACGGTATGCCCGCTCTTTATGAACGCTCGGGCAGCGAGGTAATACCCTCACGCGCTTTCGCCGAGGGCGGTATACACGAAGCAATTATGGATTATGAAGACACCGTCTTTTTTGAAATATTAGCCGAGGAACTGGCGCGGCGCGATTTGGAGCAGGAAGCCGCCGATTCGGATGATGTCGAGCGTCTCAACGAGCGGATTTCCGTCTATATAGACGAGTTCGAGCGCAACGGCACAAACAATCTGTCCATAGACGTATAAGTATGCAGGAAGTATTTTTACTAAAAATCGGTGAACTGGTATTAAAAGGCTTGAACCGCTCGCGTTTTGAACAGCGGCTCATGACTAACATCAGACACCGCCTCTCCAAACACGGGGATTTCAAAGTCTATTCAATGCAATCGGCAATATATGTTGAACCCTTGGGCGCGGCGGACATGGACGGCGCGTTCGAGGTTTTGTGCCGTGTTTTCGGTGTCGTGTCGGTGTGCCGCTGCGCGGTCGCCAAAAAGGATATGGGCGAGATAACCGCCGCTGCGTTGGAATACCTGCGCGACGAACTGTCCGCCGCCGAAACATTCAAAATCGCGGCGAAACGCTCGGACAAGGGCTTTCCCCTCAAATCACCGCAGATATGCGAGGATTTAGGCGAGTCCGTATTAAACGCATATCCGCGTTTGCGCGTGGATGTCCATAATCCGCAGGTCACTGTCTTTGCCGAGATACGCGACAAGGCGGCATACATACACTCAAACCCCGCAGCGGGCGCGGGCGGTCTGCCTGTAGGAACAGGCGGACGCGCCGTTTTATTGCTGTCCGGCGGCATAGATTCGCCCGTGGCGGGATATATGATGGCGAAGCGCGGACTGGAAATTTTGCCCATACATTTTTACAGCTATCCTTATACGGGCATTGAGGCAAAAGAGAAGGTATTAAAACTGGCGGATATAATGTCACTTTACACCGGACGCGCCGCGCCGATTATCGTGCCGTTCACGGAGATACAGGAGCAAATCCGCAAGTCCTGCCCGGAGGATATGTCTACGGTCGTCATGCGGCGTTTTATGATGCGTATAGCCGAGCGTATAGCTCTTGACAACGGCTGCGGCGCGTTGATTACGGGCGAAAGCCTTGGGCAAGTCGCCTCGCAGACCATGGAAGCGATGGGAGTTACACAGGCTGTCTGCAAACTGCCTGTATTAAGACCGCTAGTGGGCATGGACAAAGAGGAAATAGTGAGGCTTGCCCGCAAAATAGAGACATATGAGACATCTATCCTGCCCTATGAAGACTGCTGCACGGTGTTTACGCCGCGGCATCCGAAAACACGCCCAACGCTCGAACAGTGCGCCGACGCGGAGAAGGGATTGGATGTCGAAGCATTGGTTGAGAGAGCGGTCGGAGAGATTCAAAGAGATATTTGATTAGTCAGACAACGGTATTACAGATAATTTATATTAGGTGGTAAAATCTTGAGAAAAATACTGAAAAAAGCGGGGATTATATTTTTATGTGTCACGCTTGCGGCAATAGTTATTACTATAGCATTATTTTGGAATGAGCTTCGCAGCTTGCGTTCAATCAAACAAGTTGATGATTATGGTATGTTTCAAATGACATATTACGGTGATTACGGGTTTGAAGATTTTCTGCAAATCGGAGCTTCAAGCGACGGCGATATTGAAGCGTTTGTAACAAAGCGTTTGCTTAAAGGGCTTCCGGTTAACTTGAATATAACAGGCGGCGGTTGTACTGTTTTTACTGTGCGTAATGAGAGAGGTGAAGTAATATACGGCAGGAACTTTGATTTTTCGTATGCCCCCTCAATGCAAGTTATTACCAGACCCAAGAACGGATACGCTTCTGTGTCCACCGTTAACTTAGAGTTCGCCGGATATTCGCGGGATAATTTACCAAGCGGGTTGAATTTTAACAGTTTTTTATCGCTTGCCGCGCCGTTTCTTCCTTTTGACGGTATAAACGAAAAAGGATTAGCCATTGCGTTGCTTGCTGTACCGGAAGCATCGCCGGCTTTTGACGAAAACAAAGTTGCATTGAACACGACAACCGCAATAAGGCTGGTGTTAGATAAAGCGGCAACGGTCAATGAAGCCGTTGAGCTGTTGAAGCAATACAACATTTATTTTTCCGGTGGGATTGACTGTCATTTCTTGATTGCGGACGCAAGCGGAGAATCAATACTTGTTGAGTATTATAACAACGGTCTGCAAGCCGTGACAACAGTTGAAGATTATCAAATTGCTTCCAATTTTATCGCCTACAAAGATTTGAATATCGGAGAGGGTTTTGACGAGTTTGAGCGTTATGACGCGGTAAAGGACGCGATTGATAATAACGGCGGCTATTTGAATGAGGAGCAAGCGATAACTGTTCTTGCGGAGGTTGGTGTTATGAATAATGGTGTGGATAAACTGCAATGGTCTGTGGTATATAATCTGTCAACTCTGAGCGGTGTAATGTTCGCTCACCGCAACACCGATAACCTTATTGATTTTCAGCTGAACTCTTAGAGTATAAGTTATAAATACAAATGCCGGACAAATCAAATTACGGAAAAGGTGAACTTATGACAGCGGAAATTATAGCGGTCGGAACGGAGCTTCTGCTCGGCGCGGTGGCGAACACCGACGCGATGTATATATCGCGCGAACTTGCGGCAATGGGAATCAACGTTCACCATCATTCGGTGGTGGGCGATAATGAATCGCGCCTGAAAGCCGCCGTGGAACTGGCGAAAACACGCGCCGATATTATCATAACAAGCGGCGGGCTTGGCCCGACATATGACGATATGACAAAGGGCGCGGTTGCGGAGTGTTTCGGTCTAAAATTGGAATTGCACCAACCCTCGTTTGATAAAATACGCGGTTATTTTGAAAAACTGGGGCGGGAATGTACCCCCAACAATGAGCAACAGGCATGGCTGCCCAAGGGTTGCACGGTTCTTGAAAATTCATGCGGTACAGCTCCCGGCTGCGCGTTTAACAGCGGGGATTGGCACGTCATTATGCTGCCGGGCCCTCCGGTCGAGCTTCGCGCCATGCTGACAAGCGGCGCGATACCGTATCTTGAAAAACTGTCGGATACCGCGTTGGCGTCACGTCATGTGCGGTTTTTCGGAATCGGAGAATCAGCTCTTGAAAACGAGTTGGGCAACATGATGATTTCATCGTTTAATCCCACCGTTGCTCCCTATTCGGCGGATTTTGAGGTGTATCTTAGAGTAACCGCCGCCGCTAAAACCCGCGAGGAAGCGTTTTCAATGACACAGCCGATGGTTGACAAGTTAGTTGAAATGTTCCCGAATAATGTTTACGGCGTGGACGTTGACAATCTTGAGCAGACCGTCAGCGCGTTATTGCGGGAAAGAGGAAAAACAGTGGCTCTTGCGGAATCATGCACGGGCGGATTGATTGCAAAGCGTTTAACCGATATACCCGGCGCGTCGGAACTGTTGTGGGGTAGTGCCGTAGTTTACACCAATGAGGCGAAAACGGAGATGTTGGGCGTACCGGGCGAGCTGATAAACAAGCACGGCGCGGTTAGCGAACCCGTTGCAATCGCAATGGCGGATGGTATTTTGGCAAAGAGCGGCGCGGATTACGCGCTGTCTGTAACAGGGTGGTGCGGTGCAGAGCGGAGCGATTGCGGTGCTCAAAAAAGCGGCGTTTGCGGCGCAAACTCCGGTAATATTTTCATTGCTTTGGCAAAAAAAGAGGGCGAAACCCGCGTCCTCAACATAACGTACGGTCAGTCACGCGAACGCGGGCGTATGCTTGCCGCAGGACACGCACTCAAACTCCTGCTCGATGAATTGAAAAGAGAAAAAAACACATAATAATTGCGTAATCTTTTGCATGAAAGTTGAGATAACGATATGAACGGTTTTATCAAAGGCGTTGGTATAGGCATGGCCGCCGGAGCGGCAATCACGATGGCTGTCGTGCCGGTTGACAAACGGCGCATGATGAAGTCCCCGATGGGCAAGTCGTATAAGACGATTTGCGGTATGTGCGACAGCATACGCGACGCTTTTTAGAAATTTACGGGCGGGATAACCGTCTGCGGGACGCTGAGGGCAGCGTCCCCTACATAGAGGAGATAAGATATAATGAAAACAGATGGCGTTGCTTCAAAACGGAAACGGAAAGTTCTTAAAAGAATTATTATTGCAGTTCCGATATTAGTAGTGCTTATTACACTGCTTGCCGCTTTTGAACTGTGGAGTAGTATCGGCAAGCCGCACTTTGGATTTTCTGATATCCTCGGGGAGAAGTCGGTCGCTAATTTTGATGTCAAGGGTTCAGAAGAACAAATAGGATATGCTTCCGATGCGTTGTATTTAGTGAAAATGATAGAACAAACTCACCCTATATTCGTTGTAGAAGGTTGGTTGAGCGAGGATTATACAGATATTAGAAACGAATTTCTTACATACACCCGTAACAGAGATATCACCCGGTTGGATTTCGCGTTTGCCGCGGCAAGGTACATAACTACGCTGAGAGATGGACACATGAACACAACTTTGCTTGATAGAAAAAATATGCCCGCGATATTTGGCGGCTATCTTGATATACACTGGTTGTTAAAAGACGGGCAGTTGTTTTTACTGGACGAAAACGAAGCTGTAACAGAAACAATGGTAGCGGAAATTGGCGGTGTCCCCACTATCCAAGTGCTTGAGGTAGTTAACAGATATTTCTATACGGAGAATGAAGCCGACCAAACATTCAGATTAAGCCGCATTTCCCGCTTTGGAGCTGTAATTGATAAAGCGGGGGGCGAAATAATAAACGATACCGTATCGCTTACCTTGTACGAAAACGGTATAACAAGCATAGTTGAAATACCGTTGTTGCCTGCAGAGGTAACAAAATCCCGCTTTGCCGCTCCTAACTATATCATACAACACGAGATGATTGGCGATGTTTTTTTCATTGATTTTCGCTCATTTGTAGATGGTAATCATATAACAAAAACTGTAGAAGCTATTGAACAAGCTATAGAGGACGGTGTCTACAAGTTTATAATAGACTTGCGGGGTAATGGGGGCGGTGATTCTACGGTAGGGCAAAGACTGTTGGAGGCTATGGGTGTTAAAGTCCCAAGTTATGGTGGTGTTCAACGTATTAGCGATATGATGGTAGCTAATCCTAAGTCTTCGCACTTCTTCCGCGTACTAAATCGGTTTGGTGTTGAGTACGTGAGCCTCAAACAGATGAATGTCACCGGAGAAAATCCGAATAACGTGGTTGTGTCTGTTTTAACAGATAGTGGAACATATAGTTCAGCTACAATGATGGGCGTATGGGTACAAGACGGCGGCTTTGGAAATATTGTCGGTAGTCCCAGCAGCAACAGTCCAAATTGCTTCGGGAATATAACTGCTAGAATTGTATTGCCGTATTCCGGGTTTAACGTAATAATATCGACCATCCAGTTTCTCAGACCGGACACGAATGCAGACCCAACAACCCTATGGCCCGACATTCCGGTCGAACCTAGTGATGCGCTCAATGCTGCTCTTGATTATCTGAGTAATTTTGGATAGTAACAAGTAATAAAATCAATATATTAAGGAGGCGCGGATATGATAAACGCTATCGAAAACCGCCGCAGTGTGAGGAAATTTCTAACGGGAAAGCCTGTTTCAAAAGATCAGTTAAATCAGCTTTTGAACGCGGCAATGCTGGCACCGTCGGCGTGCAACTCCAGACCATGGGAGTTTATCGCCGTCACGAAACGCGAGACACTGGATGAAATAGCGCATATACACCCATACGCCAAGATGTCCGCTACGGCAACGGCGGCAATTATCGTGGTGGCAAAACCTCAAGAAGGAAATCCCGAGGGTTATTTCCCTCAGGATTGCGGCGCGGCAACGCAGAACATATTGCTCGAAGCGGTCGATATGGGTCTTGGAACGTGCTGGTGCGGAGTATACCCCAGAGATGAGAGAATTGCTTCTATCAGAGAGTTATTTAACATCCAAGAGCCGAAGATTCCGTTTTGCGTTATTGCGATAGGGTATGCCGATGAATCCCCGGCGCAGAGAGGTAGTTTTGAAGCTGATAAGGTCACATATATCTGCTAACGGGTTTCTACAAATCCGTTTTGCCTAATATTTCAACAATTTTCAACGTCTGCGGCGAAAGTACGGGCTTGTTCAAGCTCAACCGCAGAAACCCCGATTCCAGACCAAGCTCTTTACGCACAACACCGTCAAGCAATAAATCTTCCGAGTCTGTCAAGGCGTAGAACGCGCCGAAATCCCGCGATAACGCCGCGTAATACTCGCTTACATAACCGTGCGGCACAGTCAGACCCGCAAGCCGCGCAAACATTCCGGAGAAACCCGGTCCCCGCATATCATCGGAATACGGCAGCAGAGCGATGTCAATGTCATTCCCGTCAAAGTCCGACCCGAAAAGCTCCGCGTGACTGTTTGTCATCTTCGCGCCGTTTATAAACCACTCAATATCATCTTCGCTGAAAATACCGCCGCTCCACCCTATACGGTTAGTCAGACTGAGAGAACCCGCCAACGCGCCGAGTATAAACGCCGCGAGGGTATACTTTCCGTAAAATGTGTTATGTCTTTCAAGCGGCTCTGCGGAGTAGATATAGTCAAGCCGCTTTTCGAGTTTTTTGATGTTGCCAAGCAGTTCCTCCCGGCTTTTCAAATACGGCAGCCCGAACACGCGCGAGTACGACAAGAAAGCGTCACCCGTGGTAACCGTTAAATGTTTAAGCCCCATATCGAGGTAACATACGCGGAAATCATGATATGCGTCAAACAGTGTGTCAACAGGATTTTGAGTGCCTCCGCGTTTTGCCATATCATGAAGTTCGGTGAAACTCCCGCGAGCGGAAAACCACATATCTCGAAGCGGCAAACGCAGGTCTACGCTCAAAAATTCCCTGTATATCAGCGTTTCCGCGTCATCGGCGTTCTCGTGAGGTATGACGCGCTGAACCTCTATTGAAACGGTCGCCGCGTCAGCCGCTTTTAGTACACTGACGCGCTTGTGTCCCTCCGCGATGTAATATTTCCCGAGATATTCCAGCCCGGTGCATGAGTCGCGTATGCCCACATTTTCGTGCGCCTTGTAAAGTGACATCCATTTCATAGCGAACTCAGAAGTTTCAGGCAATGCCGGAAGAAAATTTCCGGAAAACGCCTGTGAACGCCCGGCGTTTACCGTTCCGTATATTTTAGAAACAGGAACTTCAACGACACCCAGCGAAACCATGCTCAACTCATTAAGATTCGGCAGCATAGTTTCAAGCACCGGGAGCATACCGCCCCAAACATCGGTATTATTTTCAGCTGCATAGCGCAGGGCGCGTTTGCGCTGTAATTTGTAAACGTCTGTATCCATAATAATTCTACTGTACACCCGAAATGTAAGGCTGTCAATGGGAATATTGCATAATTTTCGGCAGACTGTTGTTCGGGTGTCAATGATGAGTGAAAGAATCAAAATACAAAGTCGTTGATGATTTGGATAGGAGAGCGAAAGTTAAGACACGTTTTAATACGAGTATTGCTCCAATCATTGTAAGCAGCCACTTTTTGCCTTGCTTCTTCTAATGATGTAAACTTCTGACGTTTGTAAAACCGTTGCATATCTAAACCGTGCTGCCGCTCAACGCGACCGTTATGTTTCGGTGTTCCGACACGGATTCTGCGATACTTAATGCCAAATTCCTTGAGAGACATCTCAAAGCGTGTGAGTTCTTCGCGTCTTTGCCCAAACAAGGCATTGGTAAACTCGCTGCCGTTGTCGGTTTGTGCCTCGTGAATTTTGAACGGCGCGGCTCTGACTGCATTACGTATAAACAAGTTGGAAGCACATTCATTATGTTCTGCATGAATCTCTCGGTAACACCAACGGGAATACTCGTCAAGTGTATTGATATAGTTTCTCACCATACAGACACGCTTTCGGTACATACTTCACATCAATCTGTACCCTTTCGCCCGGATACTTCCCACCGTCATATGCTTTCGGTTTTTCAGGTCTTACAAGTGAAGCCGTAGGCGCGGAGAAATGTTTCCTGTAAAACCGCTTCATCCCTCCGTAGCTGCGCGTGTATCCACGCTCAAGCAGTTCCTGATACATCAGCAGCGGCGGCAGAAACCCACATTCCCGTGTAACGCCAATCATCATCTGTATTTCCGCTTCCGTATGAGCCTTTGGATGGCTGTGCGGACGATGAGACTTCGACATCAAACTATGATATGTCCCATCCCATTTGTACAGCCAATCATATGCTGTCTTTACCGGCACTCGCCAATACCCGCTTATCCGCGATACCGCGTGTTTATCTCCTCTCTTCTTCGCTTTCTCTATCCTCTCTAAAAACCGTTGACACCAACGCACTTTCTGTGTTACGCTTGCAAGCCGCGCACCGCAGCTTATGAGGATTGATTTCGCGGTTTTGCCTGTGGCTACTTGTCAAGGACTTTTTAATCACACAGCAAAAAAGCCCACCGAAGTAGGCTTTTTGCATTATTTGATTTTCGTTCCCAGTGGGTAAATGAGTTTATTCCGTTCACTACCCCGGCAATCTATTGTGCTTGATATTGTTGAATGTCACAATGCTCTGCGTTCTTGTACAGCTAGTCTTTGGGTTGAATGTCATATTGCCCACTTCTATTAAGAATCTCTAATTTGTAATCATGCTTCCCCAAAAAGGCTTGTGCGCTTACATCCTTCCACCTTGGCTAACCTTTCAAGCAAAATGTCCTCAAGGATAGCCCAACAACCGTGTTCTGCATACCGGGGCGTTGTGTAACGAGCCAACTCTTGTTTTGTTATCCTAAATGTCTGAATCATTATATCATCAAGAGGGTAGCTACGCAACTCCCCATCTTTTGTTTTGCGACATTCATCAATAAAATTGATTTGATCTTCGTCTAAATCAATGGCCGCCATACACTTACCATAAATATCTTCGACCTCTTTGCTAAAATTCATTAGATATACCTCCTTCTTCTTCGTTCAATGGGAATCATGCTTATTGTACACTAAAAGAACCATCAAGTCAAGTGTGTTTTTTCAACGCCAAATACCCCGTTTTTTCGCCAAAACGAGACGAATATGACCCTATTTCGCTGTCAATATCCTTTTTGGTATCCTAACCCAATTCATTTTACATTCAAGTTTATTTATTACCTGATCCAAAATTTCATCGTGAATAGAATCTCTCATTTCCAAATAAAAAACCCTTTTCAATCTACCTGTAAACCTTTCTTTGCTATCCTCATCCCTGTTTTCTCCAAAGAGTTTTAATCTTTCTAACTCGTTTTCAATCTTTTCGGCCTTCTCGAAAGCGGCTATAATTCTTAATGCAAGTTCTCTTTTCTTTGCATCAATTAGATTGACTGTTTCTTGTACGAAATTATCTGCATCTTGCCTAGTCATCTTATTACCGCGCTGTTTGATAAAGCAACAAATACAAGTTGAAGCATCCAAAAAGAACTCTTTCATGCAATTTTCTAAGATAAACGTGTGTATATCCACAAACCCAAAAAATGCACCTGTCCGATGGTTGTGCATGGTGGTTATGTAATACTCTGTACAACCATTATTTGCAGCCTTTGCCTTTAATTCATCCACACTCCGTTGTGTATCCAATTTGCGGTAGAGTTCTCTCCCGTTTTCTTCAACAACTTGGTCTATAACCACCCTGTAGGAATTTTCATCTGTATCATAAAAGTAAGGACGGTTATGTTCCCCGGCATAACTAGCAAATACTAAAGCAATTTCCGCATGACCATTTTTGTCGTATGCCTTTTTGACTTCTATATACATATCATGTATATTCTTTAACGTTTCATCAAAGTTTGACCAGTGTAATTTCGGCAATTTATCCACTCCCATTGTCTGTAATTGTCCTACATAGCTGTCAAGCGTAAAAACTGCAAGAAAGCGACACTATAGGCACTATTTAAGAAATTAACACACATTTGGGGATTTGTCAAGACTAAAATGAAATTTTTGTAAATCTTGCATGTACAAGTGTCAATGATAGGTGACAAAACTCCGAAAAAAATATATGAGGTAAAAAAGCGGCTTTGTTACATCACGCCCAGATACTTCTCCAAAAGCTG
>WRJE01000035.1 GCA_009782385.1 Oscillospiraceae bacterium
AAGGCATAGTGACCCGCGCCCAAGCCGCAACCGTGCTGAATACGGTATTAGGATTGACCTAACCTCCCTATTTGTGCTATACTGCTCTTGTTATGTATATCAAATACCCATGGGAGAACCACCATGAACGATGAAAAACTCTCCGCACTGCGTGAACAAATCGATGAAATCGACCGCGAGCTTGTCGAGCTCTTCCAAAAAAGAATGCGAGCGTCCGAGCGGATTGCCGAAGTCAAAATGTCCGCGAACTTGCCGCTGTCCGATACCGCTCGCGAGCGTCAAGTCATCGAAGCAGCGGTATCACGCGCGGACAACGAGAATATTTCCGATACCGCCGCGTTTATGCAGTGGCTAATAAATATTTCCAAAAACAGGCAGCGTCTCTGCGCGAGCCGCGCTTCCGGCGCGGATTTTAGTTCAAACTCCGATAATCGCTATACCATTGCCATAATCGGTCTGGGTCTTGTCGGCGGCTCACTGGCATATGCCTTGAGCGGTTTCCGCAACGCGCGTATCATCGGCGTTGATACCAACGAGCAAACGCGCAGTCTCGCACTCACCCGCGAAGCCGTAGACCGCGCGACCGATGACGTGCGCGAAGCCGTAACGTGCGCCGATTTAGTCATCCTGTGTCTGCACCCCGAACAAACAGTTAGTGTAGTAGAAGAGAACGCCGAATATTTCAAATCCGGTGTGTTCGTCACCGATGTGTGCGGCGTAAAAGAACCTATCGTACAGCGCGTCCGCTCGCTTCTGCCCGATGGCGTTGCCTATGTGCCATGCCACCCTATGGCGGGAAAGGAGAGCGGCGGATTTGAAAACGCCCGCCCCGATTTGTTTCTGGGCGTTGGATTCGCTATAACGCCATTGGAGGACACAGACCGTGAAGACATTGATTTTGTTGAGAAATTAGCCCGCTATATCGGCGCGGAGCATATCAAATGCGTCACCCCGTCTGAACATGACGCGCTGATTGCCTATACAAGCCATATGCCGCAAATTGTCGCCTCCGCGCTCTGCGCCGAGCCTCCAGATGGCATAACTCAAGCCATGATTAGCGGCGCGTTCCGAGATGTAACCCGTATGGCAAATGTAAACGCCGCTCTGTGGAGCGACTTAATCATCGAAAACAGCGAACACAATTTGTGTGAAATCGACGAGTTCCAAAACTCACTGGAAGACATAAAAATCGCGATTCGCAACGGCAGCACACATATACTCGAAGACATATTGGAGTACGCCGGAGCTAACAAAAGAAAGCTGATATTTACCTCGGCAGAGAACTCAGAAAGAGAGTTTAATAGAAAGGATGACTAAACTATGGCATATCTTCTTGGAATCGACCTCGGCACTTCCGGCACAAAAACCGTACTGTACGATGAGACCGGAAAACCATTGGCATCGCATACCGTTGAATACCCGCTCTATCAGCCCCGCAACGGTTGGGCGGAACAGCATCCGCTCGACTGGTGGAATGCCGTCTGCGAGACGACCGCCGCCGTTATCTCAAAAAGCGTCATTGACCCCACGGAGATAGCGGGAGTGGGCATTTCCGGGCAAATGCACGGGCTTGTAATGCTCGATGGCGGCGGTAATGTCCTGCGCCCGTCCATCATCTGGTGCGATCAGCGCACAGGCGCGGAATGTGACGAAATGACAGAAATAATCGGCGCGGAAAAACTGATGGACATCACCGCGAACCCCGCGCTGACAGGCTTCACGGCATCAAAAATCCTATGGGTACGCAACAACGAGCCGGAAATTTACGATAAATGCCGCCATATCTTACTGCCCAAGGATTATATCCGTTTCATGCTGACGGGCGAGTTCGCCACAGATGTCTCCGATGCCTCCGGAATGCAGCTTCTCGATGTGCGTAACCGCTGCTGGTCGGATGAAGTAATCGGGCTGCTGAAAATCGACCGCTCAATGTTGGCAAAAGTCTATGAATCCCCTGATATAACAGGCAAAATCAGCGCGTCAGCCGCGAAAGTGACCGGACTTGCCGAAGGTACGCTCGTTGTCGGTGGCGCGGGCGACAATGCCGCCGCCGCCGTTGGTACAGGCACAGTGCGCGATGGAAAGGCGTTTACAACGATTGGTTCATCGGGAGTTATTTTCGCCCATACGAGCAACCCCATCATCGACAAAAAGGGGCGCATACACACGTTTTGCTGTGCCGTGCCGGGGGCGTGGCACGTTATGGGAGTTACACAGGGCGCGGGCTTGTCGCTCAAATGGTTTAGAGACACCTTGTGCCACGCGGAAATAGAGACATCCATCCACATGGGCGTTGACCCCTATCAACTGTTAGACAAGGCGGCGGAGCGTCTTCCAATCGGCGCGGAAAATCTGCTGTACCTGCCGTATCTAATGGGCGAGCGCACGCCGCACTGCGACCCCAACGCGCGGGGCGTGTTCTTCGGTCTGTCGCCCTTGCACACAAAAGCGCATATGCTGAGAGCGTTGATGGAGGGCGTTTCGTACTCACTGCGCGACTGTCTGGAAGTCATCATGGAAGTAAAGCTCGCGCCGCGCGAAATGCTCGTGTGCGGCGGCGGCGGACGCAGCCCACTGTGGCGGCAAATGCTCGCGGATGTGTACGGTCTGCCCGTGTCAACGATAACTTCCGGCGAGGGGCCGGCTCTGGGCGTTGCGATACTCGCGGGTGTGGCGGCGAAGATATTCAAAACTGTCGAGGAGGGCTGTGACGCTATTATCTCCACGAGCAGTCCGCAGAACCCGAACAGCGAAGACACGGCGGAATATATGCGGTATTACAAATTCTACACCTCACTGTACCCGGCGTTGAAGGACAATTTCAAGGCATTGGCGGGGTTGTAGAGGATAACGGCAGGAAATTGAAAAAACTTCGAAATTATCCCTTGACACGGTGTGGATAATGTGCTATACTAGACATACCAATAGAAAGGGTCGTTTAGTATGACGTTTTTAGATTTGATGAAGAGATTTCCAACAGAGAACAAGGTCATTGACTATTATGTGACTGTCCGTTATCCCAACGGTGTATCCTGCAATCATTGCGGATCTATCAAGGTGTACCAAGAGATGAAACATCCCAAGGTATTCCATTGCAACGGCTGCAACAATAATTTTTCCCCGTTTAAGGACACCATCTTTGAAAAATCCTCAACAGACCTTAGAAAATGGATGTACGCTATCCATATGTTTCTCAATGGTAAAAAGGGAATCTCCGGCTTGCAACTCCAACGCGAAATCGGCGTAACTTATAAAACAGCATGGCGTATGCTCCAACAAATCAGACTTACAATGGGCAACGCCGAAAGCAAAGAGTACCTTGACACCATCGTTGAAATTGACGAAACCTAACGTAGGAGGCAAAACCCGCAAAGAGGATATGTTTAACTTGTTGTTATGGCAGAGCGTGATGGTTTGAGAAGTTTTACTTGATTTTTGTCGGAATATCTGATAAGATAAGGTCATCTTACATATGAGGGTGATTACGCTTGTCTTTATCAAGATTCCAAAACAAACTCAATGAACTCAATACTGCTTTACTTAAATACGACCAGTTGAATATACCATATAGAACTGCACATAATTTGCTCAGATGGTTTATCGAGACAACAGAGAAGAATTACTTTATTTTTAGTAATAAATCTGATCCAAAGAAAGATTATGAGCGCATGAATAAACATAAGTATAGTGTTTATTGGATAGATTTTGGTGAAAATATTGGTAGTGAGTTTGGTGGTTGGCATTATGGAATAGTGTTGAAAGAATACAAATATACAGCACTGATTATCCCGTTAACGACCAAAAAAGAAGGATTGCCTGATTTTATTGATATAGAAGGATTGGTAGACTTAGGTTTTGTTACGGGGTTTCCAGACGAAGAAAAAGAGTGCTATGCCTGCATTTCTTTTCTAAAGAGCATGAGTAAGAAAAGACTTAACAGATGTGGAAATAAGTCTAATGGCTTTTTTGAGATAAAACTTACTACAAACCAAATAACAAGCATAAGAGAGGGCGTAAAAAATATTTTGAATTAGGTGTTGACATTTCTCTCTCTTTGGGTTATACTGTAGGTGAAGATGAAAATCTTCAAGTGATTTAGAGGTGATCATGGTTTTAGGATCAAGGTCTCCGAGTGATTTAATGGAAAGACACTCCGTGTTAGGAGTGTCTTTCGGCATTTTAATCTATAGCCTTTTCTTTCTTGTTTTTCTTAATATTTCATGTTATAATGACACCATCTTGAAAGAGGTGGTGTTTTTCTATGGGAAATCGCTTTAAGGGTATTACTGACCTAATAAAACCAATGGACGAAGAACAAGAGCCGAATAAAAATGAAGAACAAAGCGAACCTAAGAAAACAGGTGGAAATACTGTTGGTACGGCATTAAAGGTAATTGGTGTTCTTGTTGCTATCACTGGTGTGATAGCAATGTCATATGCTGATGATTATGCTCTTCTGATTGCGGGATTCATAGGTGGCGTGTTGTTTATTGGGTTCGGAGAGGTCATCCATCTGCTACAGAAAATAGTGGACAGGCAATCTGGTGATAATTGAGCATAGTATTACATACTAACGGATAACACCGTGTAAGGGGATATTTCCGATAAATTTAATAGTTTTCGACATCTTTCATTGATTTTCGACATCGATTGTGATAATATAATGCTGACAAAAGTCATCAATGGAAGTAGGCGGATTTATGAAAAAGTCCTTGTCCCTGCTCATATCATCATTACTGCTCATGCCGTTTTACTTGCAGGGTACGGCACTTTCTGAATATATGCCTGAAAATTCAGAATATCTCACCCTCGCCGATGCCATGTTTTACTTGGCAGACATCATGGGTTTTGCCTATGAAACTCAACTGTCAAGCGGCTTTATCACCCGCGAAGAATCGTATTTCATTCTCGCTCAAGCAATAAAGCTCGGCGGCGGCCGCGCCGCGCAACTGTTGAAGTTTGCAGATGCCAAATCGGTGTCTCCGCGATACATTGACGCAATCGGCGCGTTGGTATCGCGGAGTATTATTAAAGGCACGCCCGGCGCGGACGGCAATCTGTATCTTCACCCCCAAGAATATATAACAAACGGTGAGTTCTCAGCCATACTCACCGATATTTTTTGTGCGCGTATAACAGCTCCCGGCGTAAACAGCGGCTCTTACGGCGGAAATGTCATAATCACAACCTCGGGTGTAACGCTCAAAAATTCGACCGTTGACGGCGACCTGTATATCGCCGAAAGCGTGGGAAACGGCAATGTCGCTTTGGAAAATGTAACGGTCAAAGGCCGTCTTGTCGCTCGCGGCGGCGGCAGAAATTCGATTTTAATCAGCGGCGGTTCAAGCGTTGAAGAGATTGTCGCCGCCCGTGACAACGGCGCGGTTAGCATCAGAATAAGCAACAGCTCCGTAAAAATCATCACCGTTGCAGGCGGCAAAGACGGCGTTATTATAGACGGCAACGCGGGTATGCTCATAATCCAAACCGCCGCCGCCCCCGTTATTCTCCAAGGCGGCACAATAGGCACTTTGACCGTGACAGCAAGCGGCGCGGAGGTCATTCAGACCTCAAACTCGAACATAATAAATTCAAATATCAATACAAACGTAGGGCGCGGCATCCCTGACGCGCCGCAACAAACGACCGCGCCGCCTCCGCCAACGCCCCCGCCGCCAACACCACCCACGCCACCCGCGCCCCTCACGCCGTCTCTCCCCACACCGCCATCTGCAACTCCTGTGTCACCCTCCGCCGCTCCCACGACCGCACCTGAACCCACACCTAAAGAATCACCTGTTCCCTCGCCATCTCCCTCGCCGCCCCCATCACCATCACCGTCCCCGTCACCTGAACCCACTGATTCCCCCACACCGCCCCCGGAACTCTCGTGTTATCTCTGCGGCGGCACAACCTCCGCCCACAATTTCTGCTTGCTGTGTTTCGCGTTCTGCGACGGCGATGATTTCCATTTTATTTGCGTTGGCTCATTTTCATTGGATAACGGCGAATGTACGGTATGCGACTGGATATGCGATGACTTATACTGTGACGGCACAAACTGTATCCCGCATTACTGCTCGGGCAAACATCCGTGAAATGGTCAAAGCCCAAGGGATAACCCTTGAGCTTTGTAGATTTGCAGCCGCACTTCGGCTGTCTTTGGTATGAACCATAAATTTATTATAATGTATAAATGTTACAAATGTGTTACGACAAAGTTAACTTTTTTATAAATATTTGCCAATTCGGCGCGCCGGGGTCATCGCGCCCTACAATAATTGATAATTGAACAATTATCATTGTTAACTGTTAATTGTTATCTGTTAATTGTTCATATCTCCCGTCTCCCCGTCAGCGCGTGCAATAGCGTCAGTTCATCGGCGTATTCCAAATGTCCGCCCATCGGTATCCCATACGCGAGCCGCGTCACCTTAACGCCAAGCGGCTTCAAGAGCCGCGCTATGTACAGCGCGGTGGCATCGCCCTCCGTGTCGGGATTTGTCGCCATGATAACCTCTTTTACGACCCCGCTCTCAAGACGCGCCAGCAATTCCCGCACCCGCAAATCGTCCGGCCCTATTCTGTTAATGGGCGACAACACGCCGTGCAGGACATGATAAACACCCCGATATTCCCGTGTTTTCTCAAACGCCGCAACGTCTCGCGGTTCGGCGACAACGCAAACCGTTGACTTGTCGCGTGTCTCTGCCGCGCATATATCGCAGAGCTCCTTGTCGGTCAGATTCTGACAGCAACCGCAGAATGTGACGAGCTTTCGCGCGTCCAAAATCGCGTTGGCGAGCTGTTCCGCTCCGCCTTCGGGCAGTGAGAGGACATGAAAAGCGAGCCGCGCGGCGGACTTGCGCCCAATGCCCGGCAGCTTCGCGAACTGGTTTATCAACTGTTCTATCGGCGCGGAATACAGCTTCATCAGAACGGCAGATTCATGCCGCCGGTAAACTTGCCCATCTCACGGGCGGCAGTCTCATCGGCTTCTTTCATCGCGGCGTTCACGGCGGTAATTATCAAATCTTGCAGCATTTCAACATCATCGCGGTCAACAACATCCGGGTTCAGCGAAAGCTCCGTTACCTCGTGCTTGCCGTTGACAGTAACGCTGACCGCGCCGCCGCCCGATGCGGCGGTGTATACGCGCTCCTCCAACTCGGTCTGTGTACGCAGCATATCCTGCTGCATTTTTTGAACTTGCTTCATCATGTTGGCGTTGAATCCGCCACCGCCTGAAAAGTTTTTCGGCATTTTATTTTCCTCCTACGACTCGAACTTGTCAAATAAACTCTGTAATTCCGGGCTTTTCTGTGGTTTCTGCGTTACACGAACGGCTATCGTATGTCCCTCGATTTCCGCGGCGGCTTCCTCAAAGATTTTTATAGCCGCCGATTGTGACAGCCGCGTTAGGGTAATTTCATCCGGCACTTGAACACGCCAAATGCCCTTATCTTTTTCTACGGTGATTTGTTCGTTGAGCAAGAAAGATTTCAGCGAATTTGGCAACTTCTCGGCGGCAAGTTTTATGAAATCACGCGGTGGTGTTGGCGGCGCGCCGGGGTCGTCGCGCCCTACGGCGGGTGTGGTATCGGGTGGTGTGGTTATGGTTGTAGGGGCGGATGGCAATCCGCCCGATATATCCGTGTTTGGCGTTTGCGGCGGCGTTTGTAGGGGCGCGCATTGCGCGTCCGCCATTGATTGTGCGTCCACGTTAACCGTTTGGGGCGGCGTTTGCGGTGATAACGGTGTTTGCGGTGATAACGGCGGCGTTTGCGGCGCGATGTGGACATCGCGCCCTACGGCGGGGGTGGTCGTTTGCGGCGTAACAACGGGCGCAACGGACGCAACAACGGGCGCGGCAAGCGGCGCCCCTACGGCGGTCGGTTTTACACCGCATAATTTTATAACGCATAATTCCGCTTCTATGCGCGGCTGAGGACTGCGTGACATCCTCGACAGCGCGTCTTGGACTTCCGACAGCATACCTATCACTTGATAGGTTTCTAATTTTTCATCATCGGAGACGGACGGTGTTTCTTTCAATCCCGCAAGCATTTTATCGCGCAGCATTTGCGCCAGTTCACCCAACAAAGACGCGATATCACGCCCAAGGTCAACCTGTTCCCTAAATATTTCCATAGCGGCGGAAACATCGCCGCTTATTATCGTTTCAAGCCACCCGGATAACGTCTCGTTCCCCGCCAATCCCAGTGCTTGATAAACCTCAGCTTCGTCAATTTCGCCGCTCGAAATGGCGGCAACCTGATCCAACAGCGACAGACCATCGCGTAACGCACCGTCCGCAAGCCGCGCCAACAGCGCGGCGGCGGGCTTTGTAAGCGAAAGTTTTTCTTGTTCCGATATATACAGCAGCCGGTCGGCTATGTCGCGCTCGCTCAAGCGGCGGAACGCGAAACGCTGACAGCGCGAGAGTATCGTGGCGGGTACTTTGTGCGTTTCGGTTGTCGCCAATATAAACAAAACGTGTGGCGGCGGCTCTTCAAGCGTCTTCAACAGCGCGTTAAACGCGCCCGTACTGAGCATATGCACCTCGTCTATGATGTAGACGCGCTTTTTGGCGACAGTCGGCACATACGCCGCCTCATCGCGCAGTGAGCGGATGTTGTCAACCCCGGAGTTTGATGCCGCGTCTATCTCAATAACGTCTAAAAGCGAACCCTCAATAGCTCCAACGCACGGGGCGCAGATGTTGCAGGGGTTTCCGGCGGTCGGAGCGAGACAGTTAGCCGCCCGCGCCAGAATTTTGGCGCAAGTCGTCTTGCCCGTGCCGCGCGTGCCTGTGAAGAGATAGGCGTGCGAAAGCCTGCCGTTCGATACCTGCGAGCGCAGCGTGTCGGTGATGGCATTCTGTCCCACGACATCCGAAAAAATCATGGGCCGATATTTTCGATAAAACGCTTGGTACATAGAATCACCTATCGAGTGTTAAGTGTTAAGTGTTAAGTGTTAAGTGTTAAGTGCTAAGTTGGAAACGGACAGCACTTAGCACTCAAAACTTAGCACTTAGCACTGCGTCCGGCGAAACGCCGGCTTCGCCGCGCGTTTCGCCGTGCGGTCAGACCGCGCACCCCGCTTTGAAACCTCCCATATGCCCGTTACCCGCGCAGCCGGCTCGGAAACGGCACTCCCACGGCACACGGAGCGATCCGCTTAATGCTGCTCGGTTCCCCGCCTGACATGGTTCGCGGGACTCCGTTGCGCGGGACCGTTTCGTCATCACTGCTTACGCGGGGCAGACGGCACATGGTGATTCCTATGCGGGGGATTCATCCCTGCTGCAGCGGGTTGCAGGCGACAGGGCACCGCTATCTCCCCGACTAGCGCGGTCTGACCGCACGGCGAAATCATTCACCTGCATAATTTATCACAAAAGTTATGCTATGTCAATCCAAAAATCTCTCCAGCGCGGCAACCGTCTGCGGGCTGATTACGTGTTCTATTCTGCAAGCGTCCCGCTCCGCGATTTCCTCCGGCAGCTGCAGTGTTTCCATAAGAAAACGCTTAAATATCGCGTGGCGGTGTACGACTTCCTTTGCCTTTGCCAGTCCCAAGGCCGAAAGCATAAACATTCCGTACCGCTCATGCTCGACCAGTCCCTCGCCCCTAAGCGTCTGCACGGCGCGTGACGCGCTGGCCTTGCTAAGTCCCAACGCCGAAGATATATCGGTGAGACGCACGGGGTCGTTCGCCCCTCCGAGAGAGTAAATCGTTTCGATATAATCTTCAAGCGACGGCGTTATTTTACTGCTCATACAAACCACCCTATCAAGTGATATACAAAAAACGCTAAAACCCACGCCAACCCTGTTTGATACCCCAGAGCCGCGAATGTGATTTTCCAACTCCCCAGTTCACGCCTTATGCACGACACCGCCGCGACACACGGCATACACAGCAGATTGAAAACGATAAAGCTCAACGCCGCCGCCGCAGTGAAATGCTCCGGAATATGCGCGGGGAGCGCGTCCGTGCCGACCTCATAGATGACCGCAAGCGTCCCGACTACCGCCTCTTTGGCAGTGAATCCCGCCAGAACGGCCGTTGTCGCCTGCCAGTTTCCAAAGCCCAATGGCTTGAAGATATACGCGATAACTCCGCTGATTGCCGCCAGCATACTGTCCTGCGCGGCGGCGGTTCTAAGCCTGAAATCGAAGTTGCTCAACAGCCAGATAATGACCGTTCCAAGCAGTATCAGCGTAAAAGCGCGTTTGACGAATCCGCCCGCCTTGTGCGCTATCAGCAGCGCGACAGAGCGCGGTTCGGGTATCCTGTACGGCGGCAGTTCCAAAATGAACGGCGAAATTTTGCCCTTAAAATGCTTTAATCTTCCCAACACTGCCGCCGACCCGATTGCGGCGGCAACGCCGAGTAAGTACACAAACCCGAAAACCAACGCGCCGTGACGCGGGAAAAACGCCGCCGTAACCATCGCGTAAATCGGCACTTTCGCGCCGCAGGACAGAAACGGCGTTATGAAAATCGTCAGCCGCCTGTCGCGCTCATTTTGCAGTGAGCGGCAGCCCATGACCGCCGGGACGGTGCATCCGAACCCCATAACCATTGGAATGACCGACCGACCCGATAACCCCGTGGGCTTTAGGATGTAGTCGAGAACGTATGCCGCCCGCGCCATATAGCCGCTGTCCTCCAAGAGTGAGAAGCACAGAAACAATATTAGAATCAGCGGCAGAAACCGCAGAACCGCGCCCACTCCCGTTAAAATTCCGTCAACAAGCAGTCCGCGCGTCCATGCCGAAGCTCCGGTGTTGTCAAGCAACGCCCCCGCGCGTTCAATTCCATATTCTACCATTTTCGCGAAGCTGTCGGTGATGAATGAGCCGAGCGGCCCGAATGTCACCCAGAAAACTAAACCTAAAATTGCGATAAAAATCGGTATAGCCCAGAATCTATGGGTTAAAATATCATCGAGTTTATTAGATTTTGTGGACTCACCCGCGCGGACGAGAAACAGGCACTGAGCCAAAACGCTCTCGATAAAGGCATAACGCGCATCGGCAAGCTCCGCGTAATCCGAATAGCTGTTGCTGAATTTCGGCGTTTGCGGCAAGCTGTTCAATTCAACGGCGCGGCGTACCAGTTCGCTGATACCTTCCCCTGTACGCGCCGAAATGGGTACGACTGGGATACCTATCAGTTGTTCAAGTAATTTTACGTCCAGCCTGCCGCCGCTCTTGTTGAACTCGTCTATCATGTTGACCGCGATGAGCATCGGCTTGCCCAACTCGCTCAGTTGCAGTGAAAGATAGAGGTTGCGTTCAATGTTTGTCGCGTCCACAATGTTGATTATCGCGTCCGTCTCCGACCCGAGGATAAATTCCCTTGTAATTTTCTCCTCCAACGAGTACGGAGTGAGCGAATAAACTCCCGGAAGGTCAACCAATTTTTCGCTTTTCGCGAACGTACCCTCCTTCTTTTCAACAGTCACGCCCGGCCAATTTCCCACACGTTGGTTAGCCCCGGTTAACTTGTTGAAAAGTGTCGTTTTACCGCTGTTCTGATTCCCCGCTAACGCAAACGTCATTCCACCGCCTCGACTTCCACAAGCTCCGCGTCGGAGCGTCTTAAACTCAAAGAGTATCCGCGCAGTCTAAGCTCCATCGGGTCGCCCATCGGCGCGGTATGCCGCAGATACACAAGGGTTTTCGGTGTCAGCCCCATGTCGAGAAGGCGCATACGCAGCGCGTCCTCGCCGCTGATTTTTGTGATAACACAGCTCTGCCCCGTCCGTAATTTTGATAATTTCATCTAATAAAAGACCGCCCCAACAAAAATATTTTTATCTTTCGCATAAATGTTAGCACGCGCTAATAATTATGTCAATAGGAGAATACCATGAAATTTGTCTTATCTTTGCTGCTTAGTATAGCTATATCGTTCGGAATGCCGCAGATGACCGCCGCTTCCGCCGCAACTGAAAGAACCTCCGTAAAACTGCCCGTCCTAATGTATCACCGGATACTGAAAAACGCGGGGGACATCTACACCATATCTCCCAACGCTTTTGAGCAGGATCTGATTTATCTGCGCGACAACGGCTACACCACAGTCGGCACAAAGGAAATATTGGACTTTGCCGAAAACGGGACACCGCTCCCCGAAAAGCCGATTTTTCTGACTTTTGACGACGGTTTTTACAATAATATACACTATGCCGCGCCTTTACTGGAGAAATACTGCATGAAAGCGGCGATTTTCGTGGTGGGACAGTTTTCCGAGAAATCAACAAAGGAAAATGTTGAAAATCCAAGTTACTCATATATAACGTGGGAAAGGATGGAGAAAATACCCGATTGCTTTGAAATTCAGAACCATACATGGGATATGCACAGGCTCAACAGTTCCCGCCACGGTATCCGCCGCAAGAGCGGCGAGAGCAGGGACGACTATGCCCGCGCGTTCTCCGATGACCTGAAAAAACTCAACGAAAAGGTCACGTATCACACAGGCAAGACACCCGTGGCGTTCGCCATTCCTTTCGGCGCGGAAGAATCTTGGGCGTATCCCGTACTGCTTTCAGGCGGCATGAAAATGTGCGTTTGCAGCGAGGAGGGCGTTACCACAATCAAAAGCGGCGAACCGGAGAGCCTGCACCGCGTTAAGCGCGTTGTACGCGGTCCGTCACGGTCAGCCGCCGCGATTTTGAAAAAATTAGGCGTTTGACCCTATCACCTGATAGGGTGGTAGAGAACGGCGGGCGGACGGAACGGCCGCCCCTACGATAAATTGGTATATTCGTCTGTATTTGACAAAACATTTAATTTGGTATATAATTACAACCATGGAAAAGATTACAAAAAACGATAACCCTCTGGGGCATGAAAAACCGGGCAAGCTGCTCCTGCGGTTTGCCGTGCCCAGCGTTATAAGTATGCTCATCGGTGCGCTGTACAATATCATCGACCAGATTTTCATAGGTCAGAGCGTTGGGTATTTAGGTAACGCGGCAACGAATATTGACTTTCCTATTACCATCGCCACGCTCGCGCTTGCCTTGGCGTTCGGTATCGGAAGTACGGCGAACTTCAGCCTCGCTTTGGGCGCGGGCGACAAAGACCGCGCGGCAAAGTATATCGGCAACGCCGTTTTCTGGATTGCCGTAATAGGTGTCTTACTGGTTCTGGGTGTGCGAATTTTCCTAAAACCGCTGCTGCTCCTGCTCGGCGCGACCGATGAAGTGCTGCCATACGCGATGGAATATGGCGGAATCATGGCGTTCGGTCTGTGTTTCGCAATGCTCTCAGCGGGACTTAGTTACGCCATACGCGCGGACGGACGGCCAAAGCTGTCCATGTTCATAATGATAACGGGCTGCGTATTGAACGTGATACTGGACGCGGTGTTTATCTTCGGGTTCAAAATGGGCATGACAGGCGCGGCACTTGCCTCCATAATCGGGCAGTTTGTGTCCGCTTCAATGGCTCTGTTTTTCATCTTGCATATGAAGCAGGTTAAGCTCACGCCAAGGTGCTTCTTGCCCGCGATAAAGACAACGCTCGAAATCCTAAAACTGGGTATCGCGCCGTTCATAAACCATATATCATCAACAGTTGTTCTTGTTGCAATGAATAATTCCTTGAAACACTACGGAGCGCAGTCTGTCTACGGCGCGGAAATTCCCATTGCCGTTTCGGGCGTAATCATGAAGACGAATATGCTGTTTTTCAGTGTCGTTATCGGTATTTCGCAGGGCTGTCAGCCCATTATCGGCTTCAATTACGGCGCGAAAAAATATGACCGCGTAAGTCAGACACTAAAACTCGGTCTGCTCGCGGCCACTTCCGTATCCGTAATATCGTTTCTGTGCTACCAAATATTCCCGAGACAGCTCATATCAATCTTCGGCTCGGGCGATGAACTGTACTTTGAATTTGCCGTCCGCTATTACAGGATATTCCTGATGTTCGCGTTCATAAACGGCATACAGCCGTTCTGCGGCAACTTTTTCACGTCAATCGGCAAGGCGGTAAAGGGTGTGTTCATCATAGCGACGCGCCAGCTCATTTGCCTTGTGCCGCTGCTGCTGCTCCTGCCGCTGATATTCGGCATTGACGGCATACTCTACGCCGGCCCTATAGCGGACGCGGTCGCCATGTCGCTGGCGATACTGTTTGTCAGTCTTGAATTGCGGCATATGAAACAACATACTCCTCACCCCGAACAGTGACAGTAACCTCAATAGTTTCATCTTCATAGACGACAACCGCTATCAGTTCATCGTCTGTCATTGATTCGATTCTTAACGAGATTAAACTGTCGGAATAATTAACCATCCAGTTATATAATTCCAACTCCAACGGCGAATACTCAATCGGCGCAGATGCGGAATCCGCTTGCGCCCCAACGGATATTTCGGGAGCGGGCAGAAGAGTGTCCGTTCTGTTCAAATCGTATGATTCGGACGGTTCGGCAAAAAAAGCCGTGTTATCATCGGTAATCCAAGACGCGCCGCCGCTGTCATAGGCGGCGTTTTCTTCTGTTATCATCGCCGCGATTCCGCCCGCGGCGGCTTCCGGCGCGGGAGCTTCATTGGGTGCGGCTTGGGTGCCGTTTTCGGAACTGCTTGCGCCGAAGTTCATGTTAACGTCAGGCAGCAGGTCGTTCCCGTATATGGTTATGAGGATAAGAACGGCGGCGGCAACCGTCCCGATTGCCGTAAAGCTCCCGAAAGCGAACCTCCTCTGTTGGGGGCGCGAGCCTTTTTTTACATGGTACATAACGCTTTTGAGGAGTTCATCCGGCGCGTCTGTCATAAGCTCCTTTGCCGCGATGTCTATTTGTTCGTCTGTAAAATCATACTTCATACCGCTCTTCCCCCTTTCCTACTATGTTTTGACGGAGGCGAATCCGAAAAGTTCCCTTTGAGTATTTCTTTTAGCCTATCACGCGCCCGCGAGAGACGCGACTTAACCGTGCCTTCCTCTATATTCAGTATTTCCGCGATTTCCGTGTAACTCAGCTCATGCACACAGCGCAGGATGAATACCGTGCGGTGTTCGTATTTAAGCATTTGCAACGCTTCGTTAAGCGCGTTTTTGAGCTCAGACAACTCCGCTGTCTGCTCCGGTGAATCTTTCGTATCCGGTATACCTATCACTTGATCGGGTTCTCCGAGCGCGGAAAACGGTATGGCGCGGCGGCGTTTCGCCTTCCTCAGGTAATCAATGGAGGCGTTGACGGTGAGCCTGTACAGCCATGTCGAAAAAGAGCTGTCGCCCTGAAAGAATTTCAGCCCCCTGTACGCGCGTAAAAATGCCTCCTGCGAAATATCCAGAGCATCGTCATGGTTACCGATATATCTTAACGCGAGGGTATAGACCCCGCGCTGATTGTCCTTGACAAGCTGCTCAAAAGCGTCATTGTCGCCGTCCTTCGCGCGTTTTACAAGTTCATCCAACGTATCACCACCCCGCATCATCCCCTACGGTTTGAATTTTTTCAAGACACCATAAGCGTCTTCTTTTGTCTCCATCGCGATTATCTCTTTTTTTAATCCCTGTGTGCGCGTCAATCCGTGCAAATACCAGCAAAAATGCTTCCGTGCCTCTAATACCGCCACACGCTCGCCCTTGTCCTCAAGCATCAACTTGAACTGCTCGCCCGCCCAATACGCGCGGCTTTCGATGTCCGGTAACGGCGGGCGGTCAATCGCGCCGTTCAGCGCGTTATATACCTCTTCAAGCACAAACGGATTTCCCAAAGCGGCGCGTCCGACCATTACGGTGTCGGCCTTTGAGCGGCTCATGGCGCGTATCGCGGATTCAGCCGAGCAAATGTCGCCGTTTACGATAACTGGGATTTTCACCGCGTTTTTTACATCGGCGACAGCGTCCCAGTCGGCGCGTCCGCCGTACTGCTGCGTCCGTGTGCGTCCGTGTACGCAAACCGCCGCCGCGCCCGCTTTTTCGCATATTACGGCGACCTCGACAGCATTCAATGAACCCCTGTCCCAACCGAGCCGCATTTTTACCGTGACCGGAACATTCACGGCGGCGGCGACCGCCGCAACGATTTCACCGCACAGCTCCGGATTCCGCATAAGGGCGCAGCCATCGCCGTTGCGGACGATTTTCGGCGTGGGACAGCCCATGTTTATATCTATAAAATCCGCGCCCGAACGCTCAACCGCCAACACAGCCGCTTTTGCCATCGTGTCCGGCTCGCTTCCGAAGAGCTGAACGCCGCAGGGATTTCCATCGGTTTTCAAAAGGCGCACCGTCTTGGAATCCTGATATACCAATGCCTTGGACGACACCATCTCCGTGACGGTAATCAGCGGCGCGAAATTGCGGCATACCGTGCGGAACGCCCAATCCGTAACGCCCGCCATGGGCGCGAGATAGATGCGGCTTTTAATTTCCCGCGTCTTCATCGCGTATTTGCTTGCGCTTTATTTTACCGCTGACGGTTTTCGGCAGTTCGTCAACAAAGTCAATTATTCTCGGGTATTTATATGGCGCGGTCAGCTTTTTAACATGATTCTGCAACTCTTTGACTAATTCGGGACTGCCCGTTGCGCCCGCTCTCAGCACTATAGATGCCTTTACGATTTGACCGCGCACGGGGTCGGGCGCGGCGGTGACGGCGCACTCCACCACATCGGGATGCTCGATTAACGCGCTCTCGACCTCAAACGGACCTATACGGTAACCCGAACACTTGATAACATCATCGTTGCGCCCGACAAACCAGTAGTAGCCGTCATCATCGCGCCACGCGACATCGCCCGTGTAGTAAATGCCGCCGTGAATCGTCCGCGCGTTATACTCCGGGTCGTTGTGGTAGCCGTGGAATAATCCGCAGGGGTGCTTTTCGCCGAAACCGCGTATTATGATTTCGCCCTCGACACCCGCCGGGCAGGATTTCCCCTCCGTGTCAATGAGGTCGATGTCGTAGAGCGGCGAAGGCTTTCCCATAGAGCCGGGGCGCGGCTCGAACCACTCAAAGTTGGCAATCATAACACTGGATTCCGACTGCCCGAAGCCTTCGGTAAGGCGCAGTCCCGTCAGCTCGTAAAATCGGTTGTAGGTTTCGGGATTCAGCGGCTCTCCCGCGTTGCAGCAGTGCTTAACGCTTGACAGGTCAAATTCTGACAAGTCTTCTTGCAGCATAAACCGATACATTGTGGGCGGGACGCAGAAAGTCGTGAGCTTATATTTGCCGATTTTCTCAAGCAGGAGTTTAGGTACAAACTTGTCCCAGTCATAGGCGAAAACTGCCGCGCCGCATATCCACTGCCCGTAAATCTTGCCCCAACCGAACTTAGCCCAGCCCGAGTCTCCGTATGACATATGCGGTTTTCCGTCCTCAACTTTTTGCCAGTATTTGGCGGTCACAATATGTCCCAGAGGATGCTCGTAAGTGTGCCGCACCATTTTGGGCATTCCGGTCGTGCCGGATGTGAAGTACATCAGCATGAGGTCGTCAGAGCGCGTGTGAACGCGCTCAAAGTTTTCAGACGCGCCGTCCAGAACCCTATCAAGTGATAGCCATCCGCCGCTCTCGCTTCCGAGCTTTATTTTACGCCCGGTATATTCGGATTCGTTGACCTGACGGATAACATAGTCATTGTCCAGACAAATGAGCAGTTTCACGTCCGCCGCTTTCACGCGGTATGTTATATCTTTCGATGTAAGCTGAAGGCTCGCGGGGATGGCGACCGCGCCGAGCTTGTGCAGCGCGGTGACGATGTGCCAGTATTCATAACGCTGGCGCAGAATGAGCATGACGGCATCGCCCTTAGATAAACCCAGAGTTTTCAAGGCGTTGGCGATTAGATTGGATTCGTTTGAAATATCGCCGAATGTAAAATACTCCTCGCCGCCGTGGTCATCGCACCAGACGAGCGCGGGCTTGTCCGGGTCAACACGCGCCCACTCGTCCACGACATCGTAACCGAAGTTGAAGTTGTCGGGTATGTTCACTTTATAGTTTTCCTTGAAATCTTCATATGAGTTAAAGTTCGTTCTCGGAAGGTATTTATCAAGCATTGTTAATTCTTTGCTCCTTTGTAACTTTTGTGGGGACGGGTCGTCCGGTCGTCTGCGGGACGCTGAGGACAGCGTCCCCTACGGGGCTTTATAAATAATTTGTCCGGTTTTATAGATATGAGCCGCAAACCCGCTTTTATCGTCTTTTATATCGAGCATATGCGGCTCAATGTCAAAGCTGACGTTCTCTATTAAACGCCACAGTCTATTCGAGGTTTTCAGCCAATCTCCGGAAAACCCGTCAAATATAACGGCAACATCAATATCGCTGTCATCATTCGGCAATCCCTTAACGTATGATCCAAAAAGAACGATTGAAGCAGGGGACAGTTCCTGCGTTACCGCATTTGCATATTGCTGTGCAGCCGTTATAACTGCGTTTTTATCCAACATAACAATTCCTCCGTTTCGGCAATCAATTTTCTTAATTTTTCTAATGTCAGGGAATCCGCTATCATCCGCTTATACTCAGGATAACGGGCTTCAATGTTAAGCGGGTTTATGTCAGCCAACAAGGATTTTTGTTCTTCGGTTAATTTTTCAAAAAGTAATGCGCGTTTGGCTAGTTTCGTGAGATGGTGGATTTTGGGCGGTATCTCATCTTCCGCACAATCACGCGCAATGATACCTTTCAACGCTTTTTCAACAACTTGATGACACATAAACGCCGCGTAAAGCAATTTATTGTTATCAATCAATATTTTGGCAACAGATAAATCTTCGTCAGCTAAGTCGAACCAATATTGTATTTTTTCATTTGGTATCACAATGAAACACCTCACATTCGTAATAAACGGCGCGGTGAGGACACCGCGCCCTACTCGGCTATTACCGTTAGGAATCTTGCGCGTGTGCCGATGGCTTTTTGACCGTGCGGGCGGCGCGGGTCGAAGTAAACGCTGTCGCCGGAAGTCAGCAAGACGCGCTTATTTTCAAACAGCAGTTCAATCTCACCCTCCAACACCATGTTGAACTCCTGCCCCCCGTGCGATACGAGTTTCGGGTCGTCCGCGCTCGGCTCAACCGTGACAAGCAGCGGTTCCATCATCTTGCGCTTAAAGGTATACGCCAGATTTTCAAAGCTGTAGCCTGTATACCTATCAACTGATAGCCCCGTGCCGCGCTTTACCACGCACAGCGAGTCGAGATGGCTTCCGACACCTGTCAGCAGCTCGTTTAAGTCCACGCCGCAAAGGTTCGCAACATGGTACATCACGCTTATCGGTATGTCCGCGCCGCTCTGCTCATAGCCAAGGTAAACCTCAAGAGGTATCTCCAATCCTTTTGCGACCTCTTCGGGTTCAAAACCGCAGATGTCGCGTATCTCGCGCATACGCGCACCGATTTCATTCATTCGCATATCAATATCTCCAATATTTTTTCATAAATAGTGTCGGCGTTCTTGCGGAAGTTTTTCGCTATAAGACCGCACGTTGGACGGTCGGGTGCCATCAGTTCTATGTGAAGAACGGGATCTGCGCCGTCTGTCAGCACACAGCATACCGATGGCACGCCGCCGCGCGAGAACGCCTCGGTGGATATGAAAGCATCGCGCTCGACATTGCGCTCAAACATCTGTGCGCCTTGACGCACAGCGGTTTTGAGGGTGAAAGGGAGCTGCTTGTCCATCAGCTCGGAGACTTCGTAGCCCCTCGGCGATATGGAATAATATGTCTGACCTTTTTCCTCATTTGTAAGCACGTGCGCGCTCTCGACCATCTCCGACAGAGCCTGACAGTAATTAAAGTAGTCCACGCCTTCGTCTATCGTAATGATGTCCGCGAGCCTGTCTGTCGTAACCGGAACAGTCAGGCACGACAGGGCATAGAGCGTTAGAATCTTCGTCTCGGGGACCGCGCCCCGGAATCCGTAACGCGCCACGGTCAGTTTCCTCTTAGACCCGGCGCGAGCTTTTTAACCGCGATTAAGAGCGGTATACCCAAGCCGAAGCATGACAAAATCTGCCCAAGCGCAACCTCTCCGGCAAACAGCGGGAATGCCGCGATACCGGCTTCCGGCGCGAGGACAACGGTCAGCAGAGTGCCGATAACAACGGCGTTCACGATGACCGGAGGCAGCGGCGCGAGCCATATTTTTTTAGTTTTTGAGGTTAGATAAGCCGCCAGCAGTGTAGCAAGTGAGCCGAACACGATATCGAACACGCCCAGTGATACGCCGAGCATCGTACCGATTGTGTTGGAAATGAAACAGCCGATGAACAGTCCCCAGATTGCCTCCGGGAACAGGAACGGCAGGATTGTCATTGCTTCGGCAATGCGTATCTGAAGCGGACCGAAGCTGATGGGCGCGAAAGCGAGCGTCAGCACGGCATACACGGCGGCAATGAGAGCCATACGGGTCATAGTTCGGGGGTTAGTCATGGGATTGCGACTCCTTTTCAAGGAAAACCGCCCTGTAAAGAGCGGTTTTTTAGGCATTTGGCGGGCGTACACCTCTCCCGCATCTCTCGGCTTGCGCCTGTCGTACCATCGGCGTGTGGTCTGTACGAATTTTACCACCTCAAATGCCTATCCCTATTGTATTTGCATTATAACATACCTATTCAGATTTGTAAAGAATTTTTTTATTCGCGATTAAACGATTCCAATCCTTTTTATCTATCTTCCAAAAAGATATAATAGAATTTGAAAATCTGCTTTTTTCATTATTTGCTCTTAGTCTTAATACTAACTTAAAGCATTTTTCATCATCTGTAAACTCTTTCAACAATACCGCGCTGTTTGGTCTATTCGCTTCAATTATGTAATCAGGTTCTTTCAGAACTTTCGGTATGTACTCCGCGTAACGCTCATAATCCAGTGGATGACGTTCTTTTATATGCTCTATCCGTTCTTCTGTAATGACAACATCATTCGTTGAAATCAAAAAAATGTTTTCAAAATGAGCCGGATTTATTTCACCAACTTTTTGCACATTCGTAATACCATCCTTTTATGCCTTTGTGTTATTATAACACACCACTCTCGCTAAATCAATCTTGATATGTCGCCTTGTTTAGTTGGGAGGGTTATGTTGGTGTCTCGTTTGAATCTTCATTTTTCGCACTTTCCAACTGAAGAAGCAAAGACTTTTTAATATTCAACACATCAGGGAAAATCAACTTTGTTCCTCTATTAACCTTGCCAAGAACATCTTTCGCATTAGTCATGACATCATGAATAATCCGATTGTCTATATTGATTGGTACATTATTTTTATCAACATAAACCTCTCTTATATACTTCTCTGTTGCCGGACACATATTTTGTATAAGAAAAGCTGCTTGTCTTCCTAACACTTCTCCAAAACGTATTATTGTGCATTTACCATAGCGTTTAACATTTTTATCATAAATATTCTTGTATTTGTCATACTTAGATGATATAGGTATTAGCCACATTATGTCCGGATTCTGTACATCCTTAAACGCAAAGAAACAAGGTCTGTCAATGAATTGACCATAAACAAATTCCTTGTTTTTCATAAGATTCTTGTCCGGGAAATCAATATAATATTGATCAGATAAAAAACAGAACTGCCAACTGCTCATATGTACAACATCCTTTACATTTATGTAGCCCCATCAATTTGATGAGGCTACATAAACAATATTTTTATCCCGACCATTTTAAGCCGCATATCGGGGAGCGAACAATATTTTTATCCCGACCATTTTAAGCCGCATATCGGGGAGCGAACAATATTTTTCATCATACGTAAATATGACCCTCTTGATACACTTACATTATAACACAGATGGATTCATGTGTCAAACATTATTTTGAAAGTCGAAAAATTAAATCCATACATTAAAAACTCAAATTTAGCTATAAATAGTTTTTTATATTATAACACATCCCCAACCCTAAATCAACCGTGATATGTCTCTTTTTAACCTCTGAATTATTTTTTTCTCAAGTCTTGATATGTAAGATTGTGATATCCCCATTATATCCGCGACTTCTTTCTGTGTTTTTTCATCACTTCCCCCGATGCCGAACCGCAGTTTTATAATGTCCTGTTCGCGTGAGGACAGACGACCGATGGCGGCTGTCAGAAGCTGTTTTTCCACATCCTCCTCGATTGGGCGCATGACAGAATCCGGGTCTGTGCCAAGTATGTCCGACAGCAGCAGCTCGTTACCGTCATAGTCTGTGTTCAGCGGTTCGTCTATGGATATTTCAATGCGCTGACCGGAATTTTTCCGCAAATACATGAGTATCTCATTCTCAATACAGCGCGAAGCGTATGTCGCCAATTTTATGTTCTTGCATGGGTCGTAGGTGTTGATGGCCTTAATAAGACCGATTGTGCCGATGGAAATCAAGTCCTCTATATAAATCCCCGTATTCTCAAAACGCCGCGCTATATACACAACGAGCCGCAGATTGCGCTCTATCAGCACAGATTTAACGCCTTCATCATTCTCGGCATAGCGGCTTATAAGATACGTCTCCTCATCGCGCGTCAAAGGCGGGGGCAGCGTTTCGCTGCCGCCGATGTAGAAAATATCCTCGTATGTACGGATTCCAATCCTTGCGAGAAATATTTGCCATTTGAGAATTACGACTTTCAAAATCATATGTTAACCTCCGTTCATGCGCTGACTAACGCACGGTATGCTTTATCAGATGATAGGGTCGAGAACGCTACTAACGCCTTATTATGTTTTATTCCACCGACTGTAACGCTGTCGGGTCTGAACGCCGCAAGCCATCCCGTTTGAATACCTATCGCTTGATAGGGTATCAGCCTGAACAGCATGGCGTTGTCAACGAGCGGTACTTGCTCCACCAGCTCCACGGGGTTTGTGACCGTGTTGAGCAGTGCGCGTACATCGCGCGGCAGCAGCGGTAGAACACTGTCTTTATCGGCTACCAGAACGCTTTGCCCGGTCATTGGGTCGGTCAGTGTATGCCCGGTGTCCGCAAGGGCGTTGAATGTAACTTGCCGCCCTCTAAAGGATATTTCAACCGGAACGAGTTTGGATTTCAGACCGCCGAACCGCGTTATGCCTTTGAGAGCCACTGACAGTACAAAGTAAACTATTGAAGCTGTAAGGAGCAGAACTTCGACAGGAATGTGAATATACGGCGAGCCGCTTATCATCAGCCCTAACCCCAGAACTATACCTGCCAGCAGGAAACTTGACAGCCAAAACAGTGTCAGAAAACGCAGGAAGCCGCGTCCGATACCGCGCGAGACGGCGGCAATGGGCAGTGTAACGGCAATCTTAACAAGAACCGAACCTGTCCAACTAAGCGCGGGTAAGACGGTCAGCACGGCGTATCCCGCGCCCAACGCCGCGCCCGTCAAGAGCCGCCAACGCGCGAGAGGCGCGCCGGTCAGCCTTGCGGACAAGAGGAGGAGGAGGTAATTCAATATGAAGTTCAGAGCGAAAAGACTGTCTATGTAGATAACATTCATAACGCGCAACCTGTTAATCGGTATTTGGGTGATGCTTACCTGTCCATTATACAAAGGCGGACGGTAATATTTTGTAAAAACAAGGTGACATAAAAAAAGTCCGGTTTGAAAGCCGGACTTTTTCAAACACGGCATACAGGTGTCGTGTTTGATGTGATATAATAGTAAAAAATGAACGGTAAGGAGAGCGAAATGAACGGCAATATTAAATCCGAGATTCGCGCGTTGCGCGAAAACAGCGGCATTGCATACGTTGCTTCGGTAAACGAAGAGGGGTATCCGCAGGTAAAGGCGATGATGGTTCTCGAACACGAGAGCGTGAAGACGCATTATTTTTCCACAAACACAAGCTCGAAGCGGGTAGGGCAATTCCTCAAAAATCCTAAGGCATCGGTTTACTACTGCGAAACCGCAGGGGGATTTAAGGGTGCTTTATTTACGGGTACTATAGAGGTCTGCACCGACCATGATACAAGGGCGTTGCTATGGAATGAAAAATCTTGGACATATTATCCGAAAGGTGTTGACGATGAAGATTACAGTGTTTTCAAGTTCACCGCCGAAACGGTCAATTACTATCAAGGTCTGAAAAACACAACGCTTTCGATAGAGGATGTTTTGTAGTCTTCCAAGGAGTACCGTATAACTTCTATAATATGACAATTCTGTCATTCTGAGCGTAGCGAAGAATCTTTGGAATGAAGACCCTTCACTTCGTTCAGGGTGACAAGTTTTAGATGTTATACAGTAGTAGGGAACGGTGTAAAATAAAAAAGCGCGGCGTTGTCAACGCCGCGCTTCTGTCTGCCAATAATTACATCCCGGAAACGGCTCGCGCAAGTTTGCTCTTGCGGCGAGCGGCTGTGTTTTTATGAATAAGTCCATGCTGTGCGGCCTTATCTATTGAGGATTGGGCGACTAAATACGCCTGACCCGCCTTAGAATTATCGCCTTCTGCCACAGAGAGATGCACCTTCTTGATAGCGGTTTTTAAGCTAGTTCTTTCGCTTTTGTTTTGTGCGGCTTTTGCGGCCGTTACTAAAACGCGCTTTTTGGCAGACTTGATATTCGGCAAGTCAACCACCTCCTTTATTCAGTATTCTGTGCTAGGCACGAGGGACATTATAACATATGTTTTATTAGATTGCAATAGGTAAAAATCAAAAATTTCAGCTAAAAAAATTTTTCAAATATTTTTCACAAAAGTGTTGACATTGACGTTGCGTCAACTTGTATAATATATATGGAGGTGATGCTCTTGGACTTGATAAGAATAAACGATGTCGTTGACAATTATGGAATATCAAGCAGGACATTGAGGTATTATGAGGAAATGGGACTGTTGCGGAGCAGTCATCCTGATAATAAATCGCAGAGATATTACGACGCTGACGCATTGGAGCGATTGAAACAAATTATCGTTCTTCGCAAATTGCAAATTCCGGTTAAAGATATAGTCACAATTTACAAAAGCGAAAACACGGCGGCGTTGATTCAAGCGTTTGTGGACAAGCTCGAATCCCTT
>WRJE01000036.1 GCA_009782385.1 Oscillospiraceae bacterium
CCTCGAAAATCAATGGATTTCCCTGTGAACGCCAACTCATGTTATCGCGCAAGCCCCAGAACGTAACGCGCTCGACAACATCCTTGAACTCTTTGTATATTGCGAACAATTCGGCGTAGAGCAATGCCTGTATCTTGTCTTCGTTTTCACCCACGTGATCCGGGTCTATTGTGATGTCCAGTTCGGTAATGCTTACCATTGCCCCGGTTGCCGCGAAACGCTCAAGCGAAGCCCTGACATTCTCAGGTCTTACTTGTGTGTTGTAATGAGCCTGCATTGCTATACCCTCTATCAACAGCCGCCCTCCGGCATCGAGATACGCCTGTACAACGGCGCGGTCGTCAGAGCCGTTGAAATCCCCCGCATCGGGGTTGTTATCCGTATCTTTTGCCCACTGGGCGTTCAGCTCGTTAACCATAGCGGCGATTGCCGCGCTTTTGGTGGCGTTATCATCGTTGAAATCGCTGTAGTACGAAGTGGAGCTTGGGGCATACTTACGCGCGAGGACAAACATATCATAGATATAATCCGCGCCGCTCTCTCCCGCCGCCGTGTCCGCGCCGTTTTCATATGCCGCGTACCAAGGCGAGGAATCATCGCCGTCGTTATCGGTTCTAAGGTTTTCCCTCCAGTTGGCACTGCGCTCCAAATGAGCTTCGTTCAGCACATCCCACGCCGCCAAGTTACCGAAGCTATTCGGCGATGAGTGGTCATACATAGCCTCAAAATGCCCCGCGATTTGACTGAAAAATTCCTCCATGTTCGCCCTTGCTTCGGCGCGGGTAGTTCCCTCTGGGTGCAGCCACGGCGCGGACTGCGAGTGCCACGCCAGCGCGTGACCGTAGACCTGCAACCCGTTATCTTTCGCCCAAGCCATGGTATCGTCCTTATTGGCGAAATCGTACTTTCCGCCCTTGGAACTGCGGTATGAATCCGGCTTGAAGTGGTTCTCTCCTGTCACGGAGTTGTAGTGATACGAAAACATTTCGGTCATGATTTCGTTAGCTTCCCCGCGTATGGTAATACCGGGGTTACTGATGTTGCCTATTAAGAAATAGTCTTTATAAGTATCTTTCAGTGACGGAACGTCATTCCACATAACATCATCGGGGCCGGGTTCGGGTGCTTCTTCGGGTTCAACGCGCCCTAAGATGGTTAATGTGCAGTCGTTATCCCCGACAAGAGCTTTTAACGCCTCATAACGTACTGAAATAGCGTGCCAGTTGGCGGGTCTGTTCGTGCAGTACAGCGACTTCTTGCCCTCGTACTCCACTATCGTAACTTTCGCGTTGTCATTGATTACCATGGTGCTGCCGCCGCCGCTGCCCAGCGATTCGCCGATTTCGGGGACTAGGGAGTCGGTCTGCATATCGTAGATTACGTCACCGCCTACCGAGATGAATATATCATCTATATAGAAGTTATTCTCCGAGTCCGCCGTATGCAGCCTAAGATTAGCTGAGAGCAGACTTACGCCCAGTGCGGTAAACTCTCTGGTGATGTTGAACGGAACGGGAGGCCCTTCAAATTCCAGCTTAATTTCATCCTCCGCGTGTACGGGCCACGGGTTTTCCGAGCCGCCAAGCCTTACGACCAAGTCAACGCCCGATGCTTGAGCGGGAGTGACCGATACCATCGGGGACAGTGTGATTGCCAAACAGCAGAGAATCGCGATTGACCTCTTGAACGTTTTTACCATTGAATAGCCCTCCTATAATGTGGTATATACAGTATTTATATAGATTATCACATATTGCCATGTTCATGTCAAGTGTACGGTTGATTAACGGCGGATAAAATTGTTTGCCGCAAGCGAATCCGACCCGTGACAACAAACCCTATTCCTCCATCATAACCTCTTTGAGCGGAATCCGCTTAATCCTTTCAGAATAGACACGCATAAAAATCTCATATATCACCGCAAATGAAATGAACGCTATAATACACGCCTGCCAATTAAAGCTGTAATCGGGCAGACCAAGTACATCGTTGTCATAAAACAGCGACATCATCATCTTCATTAAACCGTGCTGATACGCGCTTCCAAGCGCGAACCCCACATAGGTTATCGGGCGGTAGCCGCTTAATATTGCCACGGCGCACTCGCGGTCGGAATACCCGAACACCCTCAGCATGGCGATTGTTTTCGAGTTGCCCTTTATCACAGTTGTTACCGCGAGAAACAAGGTCGTAATTGCCAAAACAACGCCGATTCCCGCCATCAATACCGCCATCATATCACTGCCGCCGACCTCAGATATACTGAACGACATTACCACAGAGGATGCGTAGACAAAACCGCCGAACCAAACAAAGAACACCAATGAAAATTTGCTTCTGACAGTGCTTTGTTTCAACTCGCGCAAGAACAGAGTGTCTGTGTCCGTTGAACGCGGGCGGCGGGTCGCCGCCCTTGGGGAAGATTTTCCTCTGATAAGCTCCAATGCCGGGCGTTTCAGCTTGAGATTGCCGTACAGCACTGCCAACACGGCAAAGACGAGCGCGGGGAGAGCGACTAAATACACAATCAATATGGGATTAAAATGCAGCGGCGTGTCGGGTAAAACGCCGTCGTTTCTCATTGTCCTATAGAAAGCGGGCATTAGGGCGAACGCGCCGCCGAAACCGACAACCGCTCCCGTCAGCACGCTCAATCCGAATACCCAAAAGCTCCTTGCGATTTTCCAATTTGAATATCCCAACGCTTTTAATATGCCAAGCTCCGATTTGTGTGTGTCGATATAATGCTTGATATAGAAAAGCAGCATGATAACGGTGGTTAGGGCGAGCGCGCCCCCGGTCACGGCAACGGTTACATTTCCACCGGAAACAGTCAAGTCATATATAAGCATAGTATCGGGGTCTGTGATTTGGTCTTTAATCCGCGCCATGTCGATGTTGGAGTTCATGAACATAGCGCAAATCAAAACCGCGCAGAAACACATAATACAAATACCAAACAGTTTTGCGGCATCTTTCGGTCGGATAATCATAACCTCACCACCCAATCTCATAGGCGGTTTTCCGCGTATCGTTGCTCTGCGTCTCGACAATTTTACCGCTGTTCATTTTGACGACTGTGTTTGCAATCTCCGCGATGTTCGCGTTGTGCGTCACCATAACCATGGAAAAACCGCGCTCCCTTTGCAGGGCGCATATGTAATCCAATATCTGTCTGCCTGTTTCCTCGTCCAACGCTCCGGTCGGTTCGTCTAAAAACAGAACACCGGGTTTCTTCGCCAATGCCCGCGCGATGGACACGCGCTGTTGTTCCCCTCCGCTGAGTTCGGAGGGGAATTTATTCCGTTTATCGCCAAGTCCGACCGCCTCTATGATGTCCCGATAGCTGTTATTCCCAACCAAGTCCGCGCCCATTTTCACGTTCTTATCCACGTTCAGATTGGGGAGCAGATAATATTGCTGAAAGATGAAACCGACTTTTTCCTTTCTAAACGCGGTCAGCTCCTTGTCAGGCAAGGCGGCTATATCAATGCCGTCATATCTTACCGTTCCGCTGTCGGGGCGTTCCAAGCCGGACGCAATATGCAGAAGTGTTGACTTCCCTGAGCCTGACGCGCCGAGCAACACCGTGAAATCCCCGTTGTTTACCGCCAGTGACACGCCTTTCAACGCGGCGGTGGCGTTTTCACCTGTGCCGTATGTCTTCACGGCGTTTGCAATTTCAATCATTTTCCTTTTCCTCACTTTCAATTTTTGGGGGTATAACGCAAGCGGATATTTTTTTCAGCAAATGAAATAATTGCTGTTGTTCCTCGGAATTAAGTCCCCTTAATATTTTAGTACCCATTTCTTTTTGATAATCCGTATATAATTCCATGAATTGCTTTCCTCTTTCAGTTAATTTCAAACCGAAAGAGCGTTTATCCCGTTGGTTTATTACCCTGTTTATATATTCCCTCTTTTCTAAACGATTGATAATGCTTGTCAATGTGCTTTTGGGTATCTTTAGAATTTCCAAAAATTCACGAAGCAACATATTCTGAGTATTTCCAACAAGCAGAATCAAATTGATTTCCGTTGGTGTGTAATTGCTTAATTGCCCATACTTTCCAACATCATCTGTGGTTGAGCTTTTCATAAGAATGTCTATCCACATACTTGCAATCGCACAATCTATCTCAATATTATTATTCATAAATTCGCCTCGCTTTCGTATTGTACGATTATCGTAATATTCATTATACAGCCAATGATACAAAAAGTCAAGAGGTCAGCATATAAAAAAACTTAAAAAAATCACCGCCCGACAAGGCAATCACAAGCCTTGTCGGGGGCGGCGTTTTCTTCACTTTAATTTATAACCTAATACTTTCCGAAGCTGTCCGAATTGTCAGATCTGTCCGGCATAGCAAACCGTTTATTACTCGAACCGGAAGACAGGGTGTTTTCGTCTCTCAGCTTGAACCGTAAAATCAAGTCTTGCAGTAATTCCGACTGACCGCTCATTTCCTCGGCTGATGCCGCGCTCTCCTCGGCTGTCGCGCTGTTTTGCTGAACCACCTGAGCCACTTGGTCGATGCCTTGATTTATCTGACGTATCTCAAGCGACTGCTCTTCACTGGAATGAGAAATCTCGGTGACAATCTTCGCGCTTTCGTTGATTCCTGTCACAATTTCGGTAAGGCTCGTAGATGTCTCGTGCGCGATACGTGAACCTAATTCCGCCTTCTCCATCGAGTTTGCGATTAGACCTCCGGTGTCCCTTGCCGCTTCGGCACTTTTGGATGCCAGACTGCGGACTTCTTCCGCGACAACGGCAAAGCCCTTTCCGTGCTGTCCGGCGCGGGCGGCTTCAACGGCGGCGTTGAGAGCCAGTATATTGGTCTGGAACGCGATGTCGTCTATAACCTTTATGACCTTGCTGATACTCTGGCTGGCGGCGTTAATGTCCTTGACTGCCGACATCATTTCGTCCATCTGGCGGCTGCCCTTTTCGGCGTTGTCTTTGATGGTGTTTGCGAGATTTGCCGCGTGGACGGCCTTATCCGCGTTTTCTTTCGTCTTATTCGCTATATCTGAGATAGAAGACGACAGCTGTTCAACCGAGGCGGCCTGTTCAGTCGAACCCTGCGCCAACGTTTGCGCGCCGCCCGCGATTTGCTTTGAGCCGGAGGAAACCTGCGTGGTGGATTTGTTAATCTCGGCAAACATATTGTTAAGGTTTTCCAATGTTTTCCGCAGAGACAGACCGATGGTGTCGGCCTCAGAAAGCAGTTTTACCTCACTGCGTAAGTCGCCGTTTGAAATGCGCTCCAACTCCGCCGCGACATTGGTAATATGACCTACAAAGGCGGCACTGTTGCTAATTGTCTCGCCTATCTCGTCCCGCGCTTTCGCGAATACTCCGATTATTTCCACATCCGATTGGCTAAGGGTTATATCTCCGGTAGTTCCCGCCTTTTTCATGAAAGTGGAAAGGGTGACAAGCGGTTTGCTGATTATGTTCCGCACCGTCAAGTAAACCAGCAGCGAGGCAAGAAGAAGGATAACAACCGCAATCACGATAATAAGAATAATTATATTTTGAGTGGGCTGCGTCACCGTTTTGGCGGGAAGAGCCGAAATGAAGTACCAACCCGTAGAGGAAAGCGGAATGGCGTTATAGTAATGTTCTATAGAATCCGCTCTAGGGAACTTGTAAACATCGGGTTTAGCCGAAACAGTACGCCACATCTCGGCGTGCGCTCCGTTTTTGACGGTACTCATGTTTCTGAGGTCTCCCTTGTCGTCCGGGGCATAAGCCGCGTCGGGATGGATAAAAATATCACCGTTTTTGTCCGTCAGCATGGAGTATCCCGTAGCGTCCAATGTCGCGGACAGCGTGATGTTTTGCAGCTCGGTCACGAAAATGTCCGCGCCCAAAACGCCTATGAGAGTACCCTCATGGACAATGGCGCGTACAGCTGAAATACACAAGTCATTGGTTTGCGCGTCCACATAGGGAGCGGTGATGTGTACGGAGGAGGTATCGGTCAAAGCAAGTTTATACCAACCGCGTTCGGGGGCAGACCATGCCGGACCGTTTGCCCCGGTATAATCGAACTGATAGCCGCTGCCTGTTACCGCCGTCCCATCGGCAAAGCCCATGTATATCTCAAAAAAATCTTCGGTGTTGTCCATCACTCGCTTTAGTGAACCCCGAAGAATATCTTCGGTCTGATCCTCAAAAGTACCCGTGCCGGATTGGGAGGTCAGTATAGCGGCAAGGTTATCCATTCCCGCCAGAGTATTGGCCGTTCCATCAATAACGCCCGCCCGGACAGAAAGCCACTCGTCCATCCTCTTTGCCTCGTAAAGAGTGCTTTTGTTCATCTTGGAGAGCGATTCTCTCACCAGCATATTTCCTGAGATAGACACAGCAATCCCAACGGTTACGGCAATTCCAAAAAGGAGAACAGCCAGCATGATTGATGTTAATCTTATACCAATACTCTTCATAATTGTTCCTCCTGTAATTCAGCACTGATATGATTGTACTATAATCGGCGCGTTACGTCAAGATTCAACTTGTAATTTCGCACAATGGTCTGCACCGATGTAGGGGTCGCAGTCCTCTGCGACCCGTTAGAAGGATTGGAATCTCTATATATTCGGGACGCTGAGGACAGCGTCCCCTACCTGTCAAAATGGGGAACCTCCAAATAATAAAAATATCTTGACTTTAAGAAGACAGTCTGTTATTCTGTATCGGCGGTTTAGGAAAAATGTTCCGCATTAATTCCATCGGTGAATATTACATACTCTCCGTATTGGGCGCGGAATCGGGCAGTTTTCAATTCTTGGCGGGAGGTCGCATAGATGAGTAAAAGGTTATTTTCAAGGGATTTCAGTCTGATGGTACTCGGGCAGATAGTCTCTGTCCTCGGTTCAGCCGTGCTGCGCTTCGCGTTGAACCTGTATGTTCTGGATGTCACAGGGAGAGCCGATATTTTCGGTCTGCTGATTGCGGTGTCGGCGATTCCCGCAATAATGTTTACACCGCTCGGCGGCGCGATTGCCGACCGTTTCAGCCGCCGAAATCTAATGGTCATCTTCGATTTTTCAAGCGGCGCGGTCGTACTGGTTTTAATCTTCCTGCTTAGTACGGGAAACGCGCCCATTGCCGTGATTGGTGTCATACTCGCGGTTCTGTCCGTCATCAGTTCCATGTACCAACCCACCGTGCAGGCGAGCGTCCCGGTTTTGGTTGTTGAGGAACAGCTTGCCTCCGGCAACGGTGTCGTTACCGGGGTGGGTGCGCTGTCCGGCCTGCTCGGTCCCGTTCTCGGCGGGGTGCTGTACGGTATTGTCGGTCTGAACGCATTGGTTGCCGCAAGCTGTGTGATGTTCTTCCTGTCGGCGGTCATGGAAATTTTTATTCGTATCCCGTTTGTCAAACAGGCGCGTGAGAAAAAACTTGTTCCCACCATCATAGACGACATGAAGCTGGGACTGCGCTATGTTGTCCGGGAAAAACCGGCAATCCGCAAGATTATTATACTTGCCGCGGGTCTTAATATGCTGTTAACGCCGTTCTTCATCGTTGGGATTCCTTACATACTCCGTATCACACTGGACAGCAGCGAGAATATGTACGGAATCGGCATGGGGTTGATGCAGTTCAGCACCATACTCGGCGCGGTTCTGACCGGGGTGATTACCAAGAAACTGGTTCTTTCCGACCTATATAAGGTTTTGCTTGTCATAGCGGCCGTCATGCTGCCTATGGCATTTGCGGTCACGCCTTTGGTTTTAGGGGCGGGATACTGGCCGTCATTTGGCATACTGATGGGGTTCAACGCGGTCGTTATGGTTTTGATTACGGCAATCAACATTTTCGCCATTACATCGGTTCAAAAAGTAACGCCGAACGAAATGTTAGGCAAGGTTATGGCTATCATTATGGCGGTGGCGCAGTGCGCCGCCCCGTTGGGTATGGCGATGTACGGCATTGCGTTCGAGCAATTCAGCGGGTTGGTGTACGTTCCGGTCTTAGGTGCTTGCCTTTTTACCGTTGCTATCTCGTTTGTTTCTAAGAAATTACTGACGGAATCGGAGATGTAAGATTATGTACCCCCAAATTTCCGCTCTACAATGTTTGACATTTTCAATCCCTTTGTATATAATAGCCTCAAACAATATTAAGGGGGTCTTGCCTTGAGTATTATTCGTGATATTGGCTTGGCGGAGATGGGGCGGCGCAAAATCGAATGGGCCAAGTCATTCATGCCTGTGCTTAATGAGCTTGAGAAAGAATATTCCAAAACAAAACCGTTCAAAGGGTTATCCATTACCGTAAGCGTCCACCTTGAGGCGAAGACGGCAAACCTCGCTCTGCTTCTTGCAGCCGGAGGCGCGGATGTCCATGTAACAGGCAGTAATCCGCTTTCAACGAAAGACGACATCTGCGCGGGACTTTCCACTCTGGGGGTTAATGTCTGGGCGTGGCACAACTGCACACCCGAGGAGTACAAGGAACACCATACGGCGGCTCTGTCCTGCCACCCGCATTTAATACTTGACGACGGCGGCGATTTAACGGATATACTGCACGGAAGCTGCCGCGAGTTCAGCGACCGTCTTATCGGGGCAACGGAAGAGACGACCACTGGCGTTATGCTTCACAAACAACGCGCCGCGAAAGGACAGCTCAATTTCCCCGTTATCGCCGTCAACGATGCGGACATGAAACACCTCTTTGACAACCGCTACGGTACGGGTGAATCCGTCTGGGACGGCATAATGCAGACCACAAACATACAAATTTCGGGCAAAACCGTTGTCGTTGCCGGCTATGGCTGGTGCGGACGCGGCGTTGCGATGCGAGCCGCCGGGTTGGGCGCGAATGTCATCGTGACTGAAATCGACCCGGTTAAGGCAATAGAGGCCGTCATGGACGGATTCCGCGTTATGAAAATGGACGATGCCGCTCCGTTGGGCGACTTTTTCTGCACCATCACGGGCTGCAAGGGCGTTATTGTTGACCGCCACTTCGCCAAGATGAAAAACAACGCTTTCCTGTCAAACGCCGGGCATTTCGACTGTGAGGTCGATGTGGCATGGCTTAGAAACAACTCCAAGGAACGTATAATGCGCCGCCCGCAAATCGAGGGTTATGTTCAGGCGGACGGCAGAATTCTAAACGTTTTGTGTGAGGGAAGGCTTGTGAACCTTGCGGGAGGAAACGGGCATCCGGTAGAAATTATGGATATGAGCTTCGGGGTACAGGCTCTGGCTCTCGAATATCTCGCCAAACACGGCACAAAACTTGAAAAAGGCGTATATGACGTTGAACCTGAGATTGACGCGAGAGTTTCCGCTATTAAGCTCTCCGCCTGCAACATCGGGTTGGATGTATTGACAGAGGAACAGCACAAATATTTGTTTGGGTGATGGACGGGCGACCAAAGGGCGCGCCCTACAAAAAAGGAGGATAAAATTTTGAAATTATTTACATCAGAATCTGTTACCGAGGGGCATCCGGACAAGGTGTGCGACCAGATATCTGACTCTGTGCTTGACGCGATTATAGCCAAAGACCCTAACGCGCGTGTGGCGTGTGAGAGTATCTGCACAACCGGAATGGCTCTCGTCATGGGCGAGATTTCCACATCGTGCTATGTTGACATACCCGAGGTTGTGCGCGGCACAATCAGCCGTATCGGCTATAACGACCATTCACAGGGGTTTGACGGCAAATCCTGTGCCGTTTTGACTGCGATTGACGAGCAAAGCCCGGATATATCTATGGGCGTTAACAAATCATATGAGTATAAGAGCAGCAGCGATGATTATGAGCGCGTGGGCGCGGGCGATCAGGGCATGATGTTCGGCTACGCCTGCGACCAGACCCCGGAGCTTATGCCCGCGCCTATTTCATGGGCGCACAAGCTCACTCAACGGCTTGCCGAAGTGAGAAAACAGGGGATTCTGGATTGGGTATTGCCGGACGGCAAGTCACAGGTGACGATTGAGTATGACGGCGATGGTAAAGTCGCGCGTTGTGAAGCTATTGTTGTTTCCACTCAGCACAGCGCGAAAGCCGATATTAAAAAAGTACGCGAGGGGATTCTTGAAACTGTTATAAAGCCCATAATTCCCGAAGGACTTATTGACAAGAATACAAAGATTTATGTCAATCCCACAGGGCGTTTTGTAGTCGGCGGACCGCACGGCGATTCGGGACTTACGGGACGCAAAATAATCGTTGATACCTACGGCGGCTACGCGCCGCACGGCGGCGGCGCGTTCTCCGGCAAAGACCCGACAAAGGTTGACCGCTCCGCCACTTATATGGCGCGTTATATTGCTAAAAACATTGTGGCGGCAGGGCTTGCGCGGAGTTGTATGCTCGAGCTTGCCTATGCCATAGGGGTTGCGCGTCCCGTGTCCGTCATGGCGGACACCTCGGGAACGGGCGTTATGCCCGATGCGGAACTGTCGGCACTCATTACGCGCGTGTTCGACCTGCGTCCCGCCGCTATAATCGAACATCTCGATTTGAGGCGGCCAATCTATACCAAAACCGCCGCATACGGGCATTTCGGAAGAACAGACGTTGACCTGCCGTGGGAGAGAACGGATATGGTTGAAAAACTGAAAAAATAGAATAATATTGTTTGTTATGCCGCCCCCGTGAGGGGGCGGCATATGTGTAGGGCGTGACGACCCCGGCACGCCGTTTCAATACGGTTACGAATCATGATAATTTGGTGCATGAAATGCAAGGCGCGGACATTTTCATTGTGGTAGTATTCATTTTGAAGGGAGGGAATTTAGTGGATTGGCTTGATAATATGAACGCGGCGATAGAATACATCGAAACGCATTTGGCGAATGAAATTTCCTATGACCGCGCCGCGCAAATCGCGTGTTGCTCAACCTATCATTTTCAACGGATGTTTTCATACATCACGGGAGTTCCGCTATCGGAATACATCCGGCGCAGACGGTTGACATTAGCCGCTTTCGAGCTGCAAACCGGGAATTGCAAGGTTATCGACACGGCGATGAAGTACGGATACGAGTCGCCGGAAGCGTTCAGCAGGGCGTTCAAAAAACTGCACGGAGTTATGCCCGTATCCGCGCGTGATATTGGCGTTTCGCTTAAAGCCTATCCCAAGATGACTTTTCATATCACAATTAAAGGAGATGTTGAAATGAACTATCGCATTGAACAGAGAGAAGCGTTTGAGGTGTTCGGCGTTTACGGCACCGTCGGCTCGAACATGGAAAAGGCGTTCACCGATGTGTCGGAGTTTGTTACAAAAGAGTTGGAAAAAGGGACGTGGGACAGTTTTAACGACTTATTGGGCAGACCGCATGATACATGGTATCACGCGGCACTGTTCGGACACACCGACACGACTTTTAAGTACATGATTTGCTATTACACGCCGCCGGGTTTGGAAATACCGGAAAACTATACCCGGTTGAGTGTTCAGGCACAGACATGGGCAATCTTTCCTGCGGCAGACGGATCGAACAACAAAATGCACGACATATGGCGGCGCATTTACTCGGAATGGTTTCCAACCAGTGAATACGAACAGGCCGAAGCCCCGTCATTTGAGATGTACTATGGCTATGGCAGAGGGGATTCCGGCAACGGTGTCAGCGAAATTTGGATACCCATTAAGAAAAAGTAGGGGCGGGTTTCCATACCCGCCCGCGTTACCCCGTTTCAATCCCCGTTCGTAGGGGCGGCCGTTCGTCCGCCCGCGTCACCCTGCGTCCCGCCGTTTTGTGTATAACGGAACGCCGAGGGCGGCGTTCCATACGGGAAAACACGGCGCGGTGAGGACACCGCGCCCTACATCTATTTGTAAGAAATTTTTAATTATCACAAGCGTAATTGTAAGAAAACTGTAAGAAAACCTTAATATTATGTACATATTCTTATATTATAATAAATAGAAATATTAATTTTGTTGGAGGAGTACAATGAAACGATTAAGAGTTTTAACAGTTTTTCTGGTTACGTTTTTTTTGACCGCTTGCGCGGATAAGAGCTTGCCTGACAACATACAATTCGCGGACAATCAGCTTTACAAGTTTCTTAACGGTTATATTACCGAAGAAGTGATGTATTTCTCGCACGGCGGACGTGGGGAGTATTATTTTACTCCGGGGAAATGGACTGATAAATCTATGCAGAAACTTATTTCCGTAAGTGAAGATGGGCTAAAATTCGCGAAAGACTGGCTGGGATATACCGAGGAGAAACCGATTGCCTTTATTTTCGGAAATAAAAAATATAAATCTAAGACAAACCCGGATTCATTTATACAAGGAATATGGGACGGCGGTGGCGCGTTTGAAGGCGAGGTATTTATCAACATGAGTAATAAACTTACGCCGTCAATAATTGTTCACGAGACAACGCATTCAATTCTGCGAATGCAGGGTCGTATGTCAAATTTTCCGTTGCCGAATGAAAACGGCCCAATGTTTTTAGAGGAAGGTCTTTGTAACGTAATCGATTATTTGTTCTTTCTGGAAACTAATCATCAGTATGATACGAACAGATACGGAAAGAGCAAAGAAAATATGGAAAATTATTTACATAAGGCAGCTCTGAAGATGTTCAAATTTCATAAAAATTTCGAGAACGAGGATGAGTTCGGAGCGGTTTATCCGCAGTTAATGTCATACGAAACAGCCGCTTCATTTATTTACTACTTATTGGAGCATAAGGGTACAAAAGAGGATTTCATGCGATTTTTTGATGATATTAACCTGATGGAAGATATATATGGCGCAAATATGGATACTATGATAGGTGAATGGCTGAAATTTATAAATCCGTAGGGGCGGCCGTTCGTCCGCCCGCGTCACGCCGTTTTGTGTATAACGGAACGCCGAGGGCGGCGTTCCCTACGGGGAAACGCGGCGCGGTGAGGACATCGCGCCCTACATAATATGCGGTCAAAAATCAGGGGCGGTAAAAATACCGTCAAAAGGCTTGACACATATTGACATAATATGTTACAATAACATATATTATGTAAACATCAAGGAGAAGCCAATATGAAGTTACTCTTCTCGATACTTGCAATTACATCATTGGTTATACCCCAACCGCCCCCGTATGCGAACCCCATGGATTTGACCGCATACGACATCCCCGTGATTGCGAACTTTGAGAATAACACACCGAGGGATTATGTCCCCGACTTAGTTAATGTCCCGGGTACATATTTTTACCTCGAACAGGAAACGCTTGACGCATACCTTCAGCTCATGGATGCCGCTAGAGCTGCGGGTCATAAATATCTGCGCCTACAGAGCGCGTACCGCTCATTCGATACTCAGCACACTTTGCATGAGCGCAAGGTTAACGCCTATAAATCCACATACGGCGACAAGGCGCGGGAAATGGCGGCGCGTGTGGTCGCCCGCCCGGGGCAGAGCGAACACCAGCTGGGCAACACGGTTGATATAGCCAACGGCTCGCTGACCCGCTCGTTCGGCGACACTTCCGCCGGAAAGTGGCTCGCCGATAACGCGCATACATACGGGTTCATACTCAGATACCCTGACAATACTACGCATATAACCGGAGTTATCTACGAACCGTGGCATTTCAGGTATGTCGGCTGCGACATAGCGCGGATAATTTATGACAACGGCTGGACGTTAGAGGAGTTTGTACAGTATGCGAATGCGGAAAAAGAAAAATCTGATTCCGCGGCTTGATGCCGTATCCCATATGTTCTGCGAAACACCCGAGGAGCTGCACACGGTACGCGGCGAGCGCGAGCTGTGGGTCGAACTGGGTTGCGGCATGGGAACGTTCGCTACGGCAACGGCACGGGAAAACCAAAATATCTTTGTCGCCGCGATTGAACGGATATCCGAGGCTATAGTCGTTGCGGCGGAACGCGCGGACGGCATTCAGAATATAAGGTTCATACGCCGTGACGCGGCGGAGCTGGAGCAATGGTTCGCGCCGGGGTCAATAAACCGCCTTTATATTCAGTTCTGCGACCCGTGGCATAAAAAAAAGCAGGGCAAACGCCGCCTTACACACCGAAACTTTTTAAGTATATATTCAAAACTGTTATCACCCAACGGCATACTTGTCTTCAAAACCGACAATGTGCCGCTTTTTGAGTTTACCCTTGAGGAACTCGAAGCATCGGGATGGGAAATTCCGGAGATTTCAAGGGACTGGCACGGCGACCCGTTGCGTGCCGCCGATGAACCGATGACGGAGTATGAGAGCAAATTTTTCGCAAAAGGTCAGCCGATATCAAGGCTTATAACGCATCCGCGCGGTTAAAATTTACAAAACACCTCGGTTGGGTAACACGGGCGGCCAATGACCGCCCCTACACATACAAAAAACCCCGCCATCGGCGGGGTTTCGTTTCTCTTCTGTAACTCGTTGTCAAGAGGTCAAATGGCGATAAAGAAATATTTCTTGACACTACAAATATTTATAGTATAATAGACTTGTGCGTTGGCTTATTTTAATATAAATAAAAACAGTATATTACAAGAGGTGATGCTCTGATGGCTGAAAAACCAATAAATTTGTTTACTTCAAAAGAGTATCGTTTTTTGCAATGGCTCGTTGAACAGCCATGTGTAGAGTTGAACGGGAATCAAGTTGTCCGTATGTCGCAGCCGCAATTGGCAAAAGCATATGGTGTAAGTGCAACGACAATATTTCATTGGATTGAAAATCTCAAAGATGCAAATTGTGTTGCAATAAATAATAAAAAAAGCGGTTACATAGTGACGACAACCGGTCACACAGTAATCGCAAAATTGAAAGAACTCGAAAGCGTTATTGAAAAAGAGGTCTTGCCATGAAGAAAGATAAAGTCGCCGCGTTGGCAAAAACATATATCGACTTTTTTTCCGGATGTGGCGGCTTGTCTTTAGGATTAGGCTTCGCCAGTTGGAAAGGTATTTTTGCCATAGAAAAGGATCCTATGGCTTATTCAACGTTCTATCACAATCTTGTTGCTAATGATGCGCCCTATAGACATTATAAGGATTGGCCAAATTGGCTAAGTAAAGACGCTCATTCTATTGAGGATGTATTAGAGGATTCAACCACTCTTAAACATATTGAAAAATATAAGGGACACGTAACACTTATTGCAGGGGGACCGCCATGTCAGGGCTTTTCAGTGGCAGGCGCTCGTAATGGCAATGACCCACGCAACTTCCTTGTATTTAAGCAAGTTCAAGCGATTGGCCTATTACGACCAATTTATGGTATTATCGAAAACGTTGGCGGATTTGAACGGAAATTTGTCAATAGTCCGATAGATGGAATGTCAATAAGCGTCGCGGAAGACGCAATAAAAGAGATGAAGCAACTCGGCTATAATGTCGGGAAGGTGACTATCAATGCGGCTGATTATGGTGTACCTCAAATAAGAAAGCGTATCATCCTGTTTGCAATATCGAAAGACTTTGCCGGTTCGCTTTCTGCGGAAGCATTATTACATGATGCGTTGAATGTAGTTGGAAAGGAGCAACGAACTGCTTTACGACTTTCGACCGATAGATACGTCAATGTTGGAGAGGCTATTAGCGATTTAGCTGGGGATAGTCAAGTTGATGACCCGGAGTTTCATGGATATAAAACGTGCGAATATCTTCCTGTGCAAAGCACATACCAAGAGTTGATGAGAAAAAATATTTCTCCACAAATAATCCCTAACTGTCATCGTTTTAATAACCACAGCAATAAAACCATAGAGCTTTATAAAAAAGCACTGAAAACGCAACCTGTAGGGCGGTTAAGCAAGGAGTTTTTGTATGAAAACGGATGCCATTCTAACAAACGTTTTGTGCTTGACATAAGTAAACCCTCTTCCACATTAACAACGGCTCCCGAGGAACTAATCCATTATAAACACGCAAGAGTTGTGACACTCAGAGAAATGGCGAGGTTGCAATCGTTCCCTGATGATTTTGCATTTTATGGTCGTTATACATTAAATGGCCCTGCACGAGGTATTGACGTTCCGAGAAATGCACAAATTGGTAATGCCATCCCCCCGCTCGTAGGGCGAGCTTTAGGAATGGCTTTAGATAGAATTACAAATATGGTTTTAGCCAACGATGTCGCTATAAGTAAATACCGGGAATAGCAACAAAAAACATATAAACGCGGCTGTATAAATGTTAGAACATCCTGTTTTCAGGCTCTTAATAAACCTTACTTGGCATTTATTCTTTCGAGTATCCAGTCAGAAACCAATACGTTAGCGTCAAGTTTTCGTTCATTCGTATACTGATGTAACAGACGAAGAGTAGACCCCGGTAATTTTAACGGTTTATAAAACTCAGGATAAGCGTAACCGCATTTTGTACAATCTTCTTTACACGCCCTACACGCAACACTTTTCATATTATTACATGAGTCACAAAGGGGTTGCCAATTTGTTGTAGCATCTGTTCCGCCACGCGCACGAGGAACTTTGTGGTCTTGCTGGAAGCCCTTTTCGTCGGGAACACTTCCGCAAACGGCGCAAACATTATTATAGTGTGCAACTACCAAACTCCACTTATCATCAGGTAGTTGTGCTCGTGGCGTTTTCTTGGCATAAACATTTAAGTCAATAAGTTGATACTGATTGCCTTGCTTAACAACGCCGAGAAATCCTTCGTCACCTTGCAATTCGCGTAGACGACGAAATACATCCAAATAGGGCTTTCCTTTAGCCTTATCAACGGCTCTACGAATAGAGTCCCTGTCAATAACGGGTCCAGGAATACCATGACCTTTGGGCCATAATGTTTCGAGGATAACTCTGTATATACCTTTGTTGGCACTACTGTTTGTTATAAATCCTTGAGAAGCCTGTTCAATCCACACGTCCCTATCTACAAGAGCATTAGGTTCAGGATTGGGTGGAAGCAGTGCCGATTGTTTTATCCGCGCCTTGCTTTTTCTTTCTATATTTGGCATAATCAAACCATCCTCGTTAATCAAAATTAATCCGATTCTTCAATAAACAAGCGATACGGCTCGATTTTCAAAGCATCAGATATGCGTTGAATGTTTTCAATGGATATATTTCGTTGCTCACGCTCTACAGCACTTATGTATGTTCGGTGTAATCCAGCCAGTTCCGCGAGATACTCCTGCGACATATTTTGCTCTGTTCGATATTTTCTAAGATTAGTCGCAAAAATATGAATCAAGCTCATGCTATCACCTCTTAGATAAAAAATACCACCCCTATTTTTACATATCGAACACAATAAGTCTACAGACAATAAGTCTACAAGCAAAAATTTTAGCGGGTTGAGCATCGTTGGAATAAATACGAGAAAGGACGCTGTTTTATGAGAGAAATACCTCACAGCTTTTGTGGCTATATTAGTATTGACGATGATGTTTTTGTTTGTAGCGTCACAGGTCATACTGTGAAGTTGCTTCCTGCTCACGATGATAGCAAAAGCATTGGGAGCAGCGTGTGGAATATACAAAGACGAAAGGCAGAAACACCAGAATTTTTATTTGGGGTTGATGAATGGAATTACGAAATAGCGTTACTCCGCCAAACAGATTTCAAAGATGTGATAGGGGTTTGGAACTGCACCAGTTTTGGTGCGCCGATTGTTATTCAGAGCGTAGGGAATATGCACGGATTCTACGAACAACTTACCAAAGATTGGACGAAGTTTGATGCAATCGCATTTGTAGGTGGAAATATTAATGATGTTTATAATCCAAAGATTGTTGCACTTAAACGTAAAAGCCGCGATGAAATCAATGAGTACGCAAATAGTTCAAGTGGCGCGCGTACAATCGAGATAAAACCATTCAGCGAATATACACACACGGCTGATGTCATCATTGACGAGCAAAAGATAAAAGTAACAATATCAGTTTCACAAAACAGCGGAGAAGAAAACCTAAAAACTACAGAAATAGGTTCTTTGGCTTCAATTATTCGCCTGGAATTTGAGAATCCTCAAGATTTTACATCAATAGAACGGCATTACATAGTAATACGTTCCGCTTTAGCATTATTAACAAGGCAAAATAATATTGGTTTTTCTGTATCTCTGCATCAAAAAAACAATTCCGGTCAATTTGTTAAAACAGGCATTTGCAGAGTTAATGATGGTTTTGACGATTATTCAAAACGCCAATACCACAGTGTTATTTCCCTTGGTGCTTTTACCCCTTATTTACCTCATATGATAGAAATGGTTAGTAAAAATGAAGCGGATGCAATTTTGAGTTTGCTCCCTCGGAGTAATAAAAACCTATCTCGTATCACCATTACAAATGTGCAGGATTTATGTACGGCGTTAGAAGTCGAGTATAATAAAGTAAAGGGAAAGCCTAAGAAGGATTCAGCAATTGAAGAATTGAAAAAAGAAATTAACTCTACAATCGCACATTTTCTTGACACACACACCGAAATTGATGTTTATAACCAAACGACAATAAGCAGCGCATTTCAATATTTAGATTATACATTGAAAGACAAAATATTCTTTCTATACAATGAAAACAGAGATATAGTTGATTCCATCGCAAAAAAATGGTCTTGTCCCGAACTTACACTTGAAAGCATAGGGAGTTTTGTGAAACTAAGAAACATGAAAACACATTCTGGCACGATTGAATGGGGAGATAGTGATAAACTATATCTGCCATTATTTGCTCTTGTGTATGCTTGCTTTTTCAAGAGGATGGGGCTTCCTGATAGTGATACCAAAAGAACAGTTGCTCAAATATTTTAATTCTTACACCACGCCCTCGCTCAGCATATACTACGGACACATCAAAAACCAAAATGTTAAGCACCGATATACATCGTGTACGCCCCCCCACCCCCGTCAGACCACAATAATTCATAATGCCGTGGCAATTATTGTGGTCTGACCCTCCTGACCCGCGGGGAAAGCCTGTGATTACAGGCTTTCCGGCTCCACGGCATTTATTGTGTCCTGAGCATTTTCTGTGTTCTGACCGGGCAGGCGCGAGAACCATTGCCGCCCGGACTGATAGCTCTCCACACCAAGCTCCTTTTTCACAGCGGCGAACGTGTTAGCGTGGCAACCCGTCGCGGCACACACTTCCACTTCAAGCTCCGCAGACGGAATCGCCGCGCCGCCGTCAAGCAAGCGCAGAATTTCAGACTTCACCCCATCTTTTTTCTACGCAGGTCTGCCGCGCTGACGCTTGGATTTATTGTACAAATCCTCCGCTGTCAAATCCGCGTCCACACCGACCCATCGGAAACCGTCGCGGAGTTCAAACAACAGCGCGGGCGGGTCAAACTCGGCGTAATTGTTTTTCGATTGGCACAGCGCACGGGTCGGCGATGGCTTGCCGTCAACTTCTTTCAGCCGCCCAAGCGTCCATAGCGTCCGATATATGCCCGCAATCGCGTAACTGCCGATGGGGTAACTCGTACTGTCGCCACCGTTGCCCGTCGCCGCGTGTTTTGAAACGTGCATTATAACTACGACAGCGGTATTGTGCTTCCGCGCCAGTGTTTGGAGCGGCTGTAACGCCGTTGTAATCGCTGTCATATCGCTTGCGCTCGCCTTGCCGCAAAAATGTTGGAGCGTGTCAATTACGCATAATGTTGGCGCGGTTTGCTCGAAAAGCTGCTCCAGTTCCGGCGAGCCTATTTGCGGCAGACTGCCGTCCGGCGCGAACGCGACTTTAGAGAGGTCAGCACCGCGTGAAACAAGCCGTTCCTTGATGCGTTCGGGCGCGTCGTCGCCGGGTAGGTACAGCACATTCCCGCAGGGCAGTTCGGCGCAGTCGCTTTCGTCAACAACGCCCTGCACAATACCGCCAATACTCGTCTGCGCGGCGATTTCACACATGAGCCACGTCTTGCCGTCTCCCGGCATCCCCTGTATGCCGTTCAGCTCCCCGCGAACAAAGACGTTGGGATAAAACCAGTCAAGCGGTTTATCGGGAACACTCGCCGCCCAGACCGGGGAAATTATGTTGTTTTCCATCACCGTGAAACCTCCTGATTTTTATTCTGCTGTATGTTTTCTCGGATGAACGCGAGTAACCTCTGCGGCGCGGTTCGGATAGCCTTGATGAAGTCCTTGACCTCACCCCAAAGACGGTCGTAATTGGCTTTCCAAGTATCGCGGTCACGGGCAATAACTCTGACATCTGATTCCAATGATGTTATCTGACTTTTCAGGTCGCGGATGCTCACTTCCAGCGCGGCGATTTTCTCTTTGTATTCCTCCGCCCGCTTATCAATGCCAACGCCTTTTTTCGCAAGAGATTTGAGTTTTTTCAACTCGTCAGCAGTAACAATGAAGCCGTTGCCGATTGTCTGCGGTTTGCCCATCGAGTCAACCTCTTTGATGGTCGCTTTCGCCTTTTCCTTGACGGTGATTTGCTCATCCAGTTTATCGCGCCGGAGTTCCTTCTTTTCCACCTGCGAGGAAACATCGGCAAGCCGCTTTTTGTCCTGTTGGATTTTGAAATCCAGCACGTCCAAATGCTCCGCCGTCGAGCCGCGCTCACCGCGCTGGAGGTCGGGGAATCCCGCCGCTGCCATATGCTCGTGATAACGGTCTTGAAGAAGCGAGTAGGAATTGACCGTGATTGTTTTTCCGTCGCGCTCCACCGGGACTTTAATCGGCCACTTCTTGGAATGGGAAATCTGCGGAATAACCTCTTTCAGCGTCCCCGCTTTTTCTTTGTCCTTCATATCCTTGCGGTAGTACACTTTCTTCTCAACAACAGGGACATACATGACGTGCAGGTGATAATGGAAAACATCATGCCCAAGCCGCTCCGATATTTCCTTGTTCCGCTCGTTGGCATGGAGGACGGCGGACAGTATGTACCGTTCATCGCCGACTTCCTTGACCGCCAAACGGTATGCTTCATCAAAGAATTTCACGGCATAATCATATCCGCCGTTTTGCTCAAAGTATTCGCTGTTCACACCGAACACCAACTCCGCAAAAACCTTCGCGTCCGGCTTCAATCCGCGCTTGGCGATTATGTCGCCAGTGAGCAGTTGATTAAACCTTTCCTCATAGGTCACGGGGCTGCCGTCGGGGAAACGATATTGCAGATAATGGTGGTTCAGCTCCGACCGCTTTGCCACGATGTCGCCGTTATGATAATTCTCATTCTGACGCTCGTTATGACGCTGGCGCGTCTTGAACTCCGTCGCGGTGTAGCCAGCATTGCGGACAATGGTAAAATGTTGTTTGTCGCTCATATAAATCAAAGCTCCTCTCAAAATATTGTTGTGGATTTTTGGCTGTCGGCGTGTTATACTGATTGCGGAATTATCGCCGACAAGTGCTGCGATTACCGCGTTTTTCACACCCTATCGAAGATAGTGTGTGACCCACTCATACACTATCTCGCAAGCGAGATAGTGCCGTGGGCGCTCCCGCGGGGGATTGCGCTGTCTGCGGACAGCGCCGTTGCCATCGTAAATGTTCACCGCACAGCGCTGTACATTTCCTCCGTCAACGCAAAAACGGAGCATATCACCTTGCGGCAACATACTCCGTTTTTGTTTGCGACTGCGGTCGCGGGATTACCTGCGGGGGGAGAAATTACGCGGCGGGTTTCGGCGGTGCGGGCACGGCTTCGGCTTCGCGTTTTTCCTCTGTTCTCTTTCGCGCGTTTTCGCGGCGGCGGGTGCGCTCCCGTTCCGCTTTTTCTTCGGCAATGCGCTCCGCTTCGATTTCCTCTTGCGAGCGCATATCAGGGGCGATGAACTTGCCGACGTATTTTAAGTAAACATCAACATCCTGACGACGCGTTCCCTTGTATTGACCGCCGCTTTCAGACCACACGCCTTCGTGGATTTCCACGCGCTCGATAAACTCATTTATCATAGCGTTTGTCAGCTCCTCGAACCGCGTATACCGTCGCACAAGTTCGATAAACTTATCGGCGCGAACGCTGTCGCTGTTGAAAGCGTCCAGTTCAGATTGAAGCCTGTCCGTTTGTGCCTTGAGGTCAGCCTCCTCTTGCTCATATCCGGCGGTCATTTCCTCAAACCGCTCCTCCGATAATTTACAGAGAGCCTTGTCCTCATATAGACTGCGGAACACCTTGCTGAGTTCGGCAACGCGCTTTTCATTTTTGGCGATTTGCTTCTTATACGACTTCGCCGTTTCGCCCTGCTTCACCGCTGATGACGCGCGGACAAGTTCCACAAACTCATCTTCATGGTCACGGACATATCCCGCCGTCTTTCGGAGAACCTCAAGAATGATTTCGCGGACGGCTTTCGTTTGGATATGATGCGCGGAACATTTGGCGGCGAACTTCGTTTTATTCAGCTTCCACGCCGAGCATTGATAGATGTCCTGCGGCCGCTCTTCGTATGTTTTACCGTTCCCATTTTTATGGAGCGTCGGCTTTGTCTTACGGTGGTTGTACATCTTCGCCCCACAGTCTTTGCACCATAGCAGTCCCGTGAGGGGATTGGCGTCTCCGAAACGGTCAATGCGGCGCGGAGTGCCGCGCAGTTTCTGCACCGTATCAAAGACCTCTTGGCTGATAATCGCGTCATGGGCATTTTCAAAAATCAGCCATTCCTCCGCCGGTATCTGTGTCGCTTTTTTGCTCTTGAAATTCTCGCGCCGTGTTCTGAAATTAACCGTGTGCCCGCAGTATTCCGGCATGGAGAGTATGTGCGTGATGGTGGAACACCACCATGTGTACGGATGCTCGCCGTCATAACTGTTTTTGTGCTTTCCGCGCCCGCGCGAACCGAGATAATACGAGGGGCGCTCCACCTTTTCTTCTGTCAGCGTCCGGGCGATTTCATACGGGCCGATACCGTCCATCGTCATTTGAAAGATACGCCTGACCACGGCGGCGGCGGGTTCGTCAATCAACCAGCGGTTTTTATCGTCAGGGTCTTTTATAAAACCGTATATGGCGATGTTGCTTGTCGGTTTCCCGCTTTTCCCTTTGGCGGTGATGACGGATTTGATTTTTCTCGATGTGTCGCGGGCGTGCCATTCTGCCATGATTTCCCTGAACGGAAGAAAATCATCCTCTTTCAAAGCCGTATCGGTGCCGTCGTTAATACATATCAGGCGGACGCCTTTTTCCTGAAACATTTGACGGTATAATCCGGCCTGAAGGTAGTTGCGAGCCATACGGCTTGAGTCTTTGAGAATCAGCGTAGAAACCTCGCCGTTCTCAATGCGGGATACCAATTCCTGCCACCCAGGGCGGTCAAAATTTGTCCCAGAGTACCCATCGTCAGCTTGTGTCAAGTAAAAACCGCAAAAATATTTAAGATTTTTTTAGACGGTTTCGGGCGGTATTGAACAACCGCCCGAAACCTTTTTTACTACGATGCTTTGCGTTTCCGTTTTGGCTTATCAAACAGCGCGGCAATCTTGGCGTATTCGTCGGCGAAGTTGAAAACGACCTCAATACGGTCAGCAGAGTAAACCCGCACCTCGCTGATAAACTCGTCCACCGTTTTCCGCGTGAGTTCCTGTATGCCGACCTGCCGACTGAACCGTTCAACAAATAAATTCTCGCGCCCCGTTTCCATTTCAAGCTCATGTATCCGCGCTTGGATTTCGGGTATCTTCGCGGTGTATTTTTCTATCTGCTCGTTGGCTTTTTCGGTTTCACGTTGGAACGCTTCCGCAGATATAGCCCTGTTGTGATACTTTTCCCAAAGCCCCATCTTGCCGGTCTTGGCTTTCTCTATCAGCTTTTGGAGCCGCAGAACCTCGCCGCGCAGTTTTTCAATATTCGGTATCAACCGCTCATTATTAGCTTCGAGCATTTTTCGCGCTTCGTCGGCGAACATGATTTGACGTTGAAGCGCAAGCAGCACCACGGCGGCGATGTCCTTTTCGTAAATCCAACCCTCGGCACAACCGTATTCATCGGAATATTTCGGCGTATCGCAGTTATACTTAACATCAAACTGCCTATGCCGTTCTTCTTGGGTACATTCACATAGGCCGTGCGGAACTGGCGCGTCCCATCCGGCTTACAGAAACGCGCCCCCGGATCGGGGACGCGCTCGGCGTTGGGTTTAGTTGTATTTTTCGAGGATGATTTCATACACCGCCCGGACTTCCTCATTCTCACAATCCACATCCAGCCCCCGGTCGTAATTGTAGAGGTCGGTGTAATCGCCCACTTCGCGGATGCAGAGTTATGAGCGTCGTTGTCTGAGGCCAACGGCGCTCCCCGATGAAAATGTATCGTTATCTTACTTTAGATAAATCCTTTCCGCTGATTTTATCTATGTATATCTGCGTCGGGGGAATATTCAGCTCTTGCATCGCTATCATCTGCCTGTCCTCGCATTGGTCGGCGGAACTTACCCAAACGTATCCATAGGTGGTCATACAATCATCTCCTTCTGATTGATTTTATCTTCTTTTGAGTAGAGTCAGCGGGCATTTCGCGCCCGCTGATGGTCTTTCATTTTTTACTTGCGGTTTCGCGGAGAATGTGGTAATATAATGTCATAAGGGATTAAGGAGTGCCGCTATGTCAAAACTCAAAAACACGTTCAAGACCGATATATTGTGCAAGTTGCTGTTCGTGAAAAACCCGAATTTGTTACAGCGGTTGGTCGCTCACCTGTTGCGAATACCTTTCGGAAGCATAAAGGACTTTGAAATCAGAAACACCGAAATGCCGCCGGAGGTTATCG
>WRJE01000037.1 GCA_009782385.1 Oscillospiraceae bacterium
GGTATCGCGGAATGCCTGACGGACGAGGGGGCGGCTGTCGCGGTTGCCGACTTAAAAGGCGGCATCATCACCGATGTGACTAAGGAGCGGGATGTCGAACAGCTCTGTAACACCGTTATGGAGCGGTACGGCAGACTGGATATGTTTATCTCCAACGCGGGGATATTAAAAGCGGGCGGCTTGAACGAAATGAGCGTTGAAGACTTTGAGCTTGTGACTAAGGTCAATTACAAGGCGTTTTTTCTCTGCGCCAAGGCGGCGGCGCGGGTAATGAAAGAACAGAGAAAAGAACACCCCGACCGCACTTTTGACATCATCCAGATTAACAGCAAGTCCGGTCTGGAGGGTTCTAACAAGAATTTCGCCTATGCAGGGAGCAAGTTCGGCGGAATCGGACTGGTACAGTCATTTGCGCTTGAACTGGCGGAATACGGAATAAAAGTTAACGCTGTATGCCCGGGTAACTACTACGATGGGCCGCTGTGGAGCGACCCGGAGAACGGGCTGTTCATCCAGTACTTACGCGCGGGAAAAGTGCCGGGCGCAAAGACCGTTGCGGACATTAAAGCGTTCTATGAGGCGAAAACTCCGATTAAGCGCGGCTGTGTACCGTTAGATGTAGCACGGGCTATTATGTACTGCGCGGAACAGCAGTACGAGACGGGACAGGCGATACCCGTCACGGGCGGACAAGTGATGGTTAGATAAGTGTTAAGTGTTAAGTGCTAAGTGTTAAGTGAAAATAACGGGAGGCGAGCGTTATGAGGCGGGATGTTAACAATCATATACACACGACATATTCATTTTCGCCGTATACGCCCGCGTTGGCTGTAAGGAAAGCTAAGGAGTCCGGGTTGGCGGCGGCGGGAATTGTAGACCATGACACCGTTGCGGGTGCGACTGAGTTTATCGCCGAGGGGAAGCGGATAGGACTGCCTGTGACTGTGGGTTTTGAGACGCGCGTGTACCACGCGCACACCGCAATCGGCAATCGCCGCACGAATCACCCCGACCAGACGGACATATCTTATCTTACTTTCCACGGCGTTCCGCACAATCGGTTTGACGAGGTGACGGAGTTTCTGCGCCCTGTCCGCGAGGCTCGCGGCCTTCGCAACAGGGCGATGTGCGAGCGGTTGGGCTTGGATTATGAGCGAGATGTTCTGCCGCTGTCCATGCACGCTAAAGGCGGATCGGTGACTGAGCGGCACATTCTCTTCGCGCTTGCCAATGGCGATTACGCGGAACTTGGACGGCTGAAAGCCGAATTTCAGGATTATATCCCCGCCGGACGGGATGAATGCCCCGATATAGAAGCCGCTTTGGCGTTCGCTGACGCGAACGGCATAATCACCGCCTATCCGTACTTGGGAAACGTGACCGTTAGCGTCACCGGAGATAAAAAAGCGCAGGAATTTGAGGATTTGTATCTGGATGAACTGATGGAAATCCTGCATGACATCGGTATCCGCGCCATTACTTATATGCCGTCGCGCAACACGCGCGAACAGCTGCTGCGCCTTAAGGCTTTATGTGACAAGTATCAGATGCTACAGATATGCGGCGAGGATATAAACTCGCCGTCTCAGCCGTTTGTCTGCGAGGCGTTGCGCGACCCGCTGTTTAAGAATCTGTATGACTCTACATGGGCGTTGATTGGGCATGAGGCGGCTGTGACAAGGGATGTCATGGGCGGGTATTTGCATATGAGCGGGACGATGGAGGAAAGAATTAAGGCGTTGCGGGGGATTGTCTGAGTATGCCGCTGTGGATTGAGATGAATCGAACCGACCCGCCGTGGAATTTAGCGGCGGAGGAATATTTTCTGTCTACCCGTGACGAGACGATATTCATGCTGTGGCGCAACAGCCGGAGCGTTATTATAGGGAAAAATCAAGATTTGGAAGCCGAGGTTGACACAGACCGCGCGGCTTCGCTCGGGATTCCCGTTGTGCGCCGTATGACCGGAGGCGGCGCGGTTTTTCATGATTTAGGAAATGTCAATTTTACCTATATGTTTACATTTGACGGCAAACATGAAATGAGCTTTGAACCGTTCGCGAAACTTCTGATAAATGTGCTGGCGGACTTAGGCGTTACCGCCGAACTGTCGGGACGCAACGATATTTTGGTAAAGGGCAAAAAAATATCAGGCTGCGCCCATGCCTGTTTGGGAAACCGCGCGATTTACCACGGTACGCTCCTCTTTTCGGCGGATGTTAGCCAAATGGAGGGTTTGCTGCGTTTTAGTGAGGAGAAATACCGTGGCAGGGGAATACGTTCCGTATCCTCACGTGTAACTAATCTTAACGAGCTGCTGCCGGACATGGACGTTGAGAGGTTTATCGAGGAACTGCGCGTGAGATTATCCGAAGGGTGTACGCCGTATGTTATAAATGCGGATGATGTTGCCGCGATAGATAAACTGTGCTATGAAAAATATAGAAATCCGCGATTGTAGGGACGCGATATATCGCGTCCCTACATGATATATCACAGTCAGCGGACGCGATGTATCGCGTCCCTACAAATATGTTTCGCGACTTTTTGGCATAACATATCCGCTTGGAACGGTTTTACAATAAAATCGCACGCTCCAAGCGCGATGGCGGCTGATAAATGATCCATTGTCCGCTCGGATGTCAGGAATATAATCGGGGTGTCTTTATGCTTCTCAAAATTTCGTATGATTGGAATTAGTTCAAATCCGTTCAGACCCGGCATTTTATAATCGAGCAGGAACAAATCGGGTGTTACCTGCGCCAAAACGTTTTCGAGCATTTCCGGCTTCGGCAGCTTAAAAACATTATAGGTTTTGCTCAGTACGGCCGCCACGGCCGTTAGTATATCAGGTGAATCATCAACGGCAAGAACCAGCATTTTGCGATTAGCTTCTTCATCGTCCAGAAATTGTATCAGCTTCTTTAATGACGCTTGCTCGCCGGGTGCGCCGTTGGGCAAAGCGTCTGTTTTCGCGGATATAATCTGTTCAGAGAAGCGTTCAAAGTCGTCTATAATTGCTTTAGCGTGCAAAGCGGCTAATCTCGAGTCACCCTTACCGCGAGCGTTACTCAGCGCGTAAAGGTCGGTCAGATACTTGCTGCCTCCTAAGTCATCAAGTAAAGGAATTATTGCCTCGATGTTCCGCCAGTCTTTCTTTTCTTCGTTTATTTCGGCGAATTTCTGCAAGGCGATTATAGCATCGGGTGTCATATCCGAAAACTTCGACAGCATATCAAAATACTCTCCTACCGTGAGAGACGGGTCGGAGTCAGCCGCGTGACGGACATTCAAATCCCCTTTCGCCAAAAGGACTGCCAAATCAAAGCAACAGATGTTTTTCATTTCTTGTCCCTCCTCTTTCTAACCCTCGTTTTCACTGACATAAAGCGTCACTCTCTCGACAACATCATCAATATTGAACTGCTCCACGTTCTCACTAAGCCAAGGCACAAGGTCGCCGTCGAACTCGTATGTATACCTTTCAAGCTCCCTTACGGCGGCGTACACGACATCCATATGATAAGTTCCGCAGGCTATTAACAGCTTTATCAGCACTTCCTTATCCGGTCTGTCTCTATGAGGTTTCTGATTTGCCGCGTCTATTTCGCTAATCAGATTAAGTATATCAATGCTGAGAGCTTGGGTGAGTTTAACAAATGCCTCGTTGTTTTTCATCACGAAATCGTAATCTCCGGCTTCCGACGCTCTTTCCAGCTTCTCCGCCAAATCGCCCGTCGGCTCGGCGCAAATACTGCGGCTTGAACCTTTAATCCCGTGAACTATGATGGTATACTCGGATAATCTATCCCTGTCAACCGTCTCAATTTTTTTAAGAGAAGGCTCGATATTGTTGGCATAAGAACGCAAGACGTTCAAATACGATTCTGCGTCACCGTCAAATCGGTCTATGCCGCTTTGAACATCAAGCCCCGGAATGACCGCGTTATCAAAGATTCGTCGCAGAGCTTCGTTTGCGTGATTCTCTTCCGTAAAATCACGCTGTTCATCGTGATGTTTCTCCTGCTCTTTGCCGCGTACCCACCGCTTGATTATATCGTCAAGGCGACCGATTTCAAGCGGCTTTGATATGAAGGCCTGAAACCCGTTGTCCAAGAACATCTGCTCGTTTCCGGCGATGGCGTTGGCGGTACAGGCGATAATCGGAATGTTTTTAGCGTATTCCGTTCCGATGTCGCGTATACGCCGCGTTGCCTCTATACCGTCCATTTCCGGCATCATATGATCCATTAATATCGCGTTGTACATTATCTTTTCTTCGCGAACGGCATCTATCGCGTCCTGCCCTCCGGTTACGCAGTCCACCTGTTTCATGTTATAGGGTTTCATCAAACCCCGCGCCACATCGAGATTTGTCACATTGTCGTCAACGACCAGTACGCGGGCGTATGGCAGCTTGGGGCGCACATACTTGGCATCGCGGCGGCGTTTATGCTCGGAATATTTGAAGCTCTTTAGGTTGTCAACAACGTCCGAACCGATATGCGCGTCTGTCACAAAACCTTGCTTCAGCCTAACCGTAAAGGTGCTGCCTTTGCCGTAATCGCTCTCCACGGTTATGCCGCCGCCCATCAATTCCGCCATTTTCTTGGTGATGGAAAGCCCCAGCCCCGTTCCCACGACATGGCGGTTGATATGCTTATCGGCCTGCATAAATTCATCGAATAATGACGCGAGCTTCTCCGGCTTGATACCGACCCCGGTGTCCTTGACCCATGCCGTCATCCAGACAGTTTCCGCGCCTTCGCGTTCACATCGCACACCAAGCTCAACCGTGCCTTCCTTCGTATACTTAAAAGCGTTGGACAGCAGGTTGTTAAACAACTGCTTAATACGCAAATCATCGCCGAAGAGCAGCGCGGGCAGCGTTTCGTCTATATCAAGAATGAACTCAATCGGTTTTTCCCCGATGTGCATGACGCTCTGCGTTACGGTGTCATTGAGTAAACTGGGCATATCATATCTGACAGGAACAAGCTCCAGTTTACCCGCTTCTATTTTGGAGAGGTCTAATATGTCGTTGACCGTTGAGAGAAGGATGTCACCCGCGTTGCTGACCTTTTCAATATTCAGGCGCGTTTCCTCGTTGACCGTCTCGTCCTCAAGCGCAAGCGCGGACAGACCGATAATGGCGTTGAGCGGCGTTCGCATTTCATGGCTCATCTTTGCCAAGAAGTCGCTCTTTGCTTGGTTGGCGAATTGGAGTTTCTGCATCATTTCATTGCGGAGCAGGGCGTTTGCAATCATAATTCCGGTAGAGTTCATAATCATTTGCTCGTTTTCGGTAAAATCCCTCTCCTGATGGTAATTGTCATAACCGACAAATCCCCAGAACTGATTCTCGATGAATACCGGAGAAACGAAAACGGATTTGATTCCCTGCTTGGTAAAATGCGGCCGCTCATAAGGCGGCATATCGTTTATGCGCCTGTTTATACATTCACCTCTTGAAAGAATCTCCTCCCAAGTCGGAACAATCAAGTCGTAGCATCTCGGTTCTTTTACGCTGTTATGCGTGACATCATCCTCGGGGAAACCTGTTCCGCCCGCCCATTCAAAAACCTGATTGTAATAATGAAGCTGATCGTTCTCGACAAAATTCTTCCATATCGAAATACGGTCAACCCCCACGGTATCCGCAAGCATACCCATACAAGCGTGTAAATCGTCCGTGAAATCGGCCATTTCCGACCTTAGCAGCATACCCGATGCCTGATTCGCCGCGCTGAGAAGAATATCGCGCCGCTCTATTTCCTCCATCATCTTGTTATGCTCTCTAAGGTCGCGCGTATAGCCCGCAACTACAAAATCATTCCCGTATTTTACGCGGACAAGTGTAACCTCGCAGGGAATCGGCGTACCGTCCGGGATTTGAAAATGAAAATTACTGACGCTTCTGCCTTCGGTATACGCCTTTTCAAATAACCGCTGACCCTCTTCGATGGAGTATTTACCGTCGGGCTGATATTCGGGATAAGTCTCGAAATACCGCTCCATAAATTCCTGTTTGTCCCTGAACCCGAATAATATGGCGGACTCCTTGTTGCAGTCAAACAACTCAAATCTGCCGTGTTCCACTTTCTTCATCAGGCGGCAGGCGAGCGGGGTCGCGTCAAGCAAGAGTTTTGTGCGCTCATACTCGTCCCGCAATTCGGCCGCCTGTGCCTTGACGGTTTCGTTGAGTTTTTCCAGTTCCGTTTCTTTCGCTGTTAGTATTTCTTTGTTTTTATTCAGCATAATCGCTTCCACCCTTTACAGAGAATCCGGCATAACCGCATAACAGAGTAAATTATGATTTGATTATACAGCAAGCGCGTGAAAAAAACAAGTTTAATGTCATAAATCTTTGCGATTAGAGAGATTCCTGCGTGTAATTTCGGCGAACTCCAAAACAATGTGCTTTACAAATGTTAAAATGTGTGTTATTCTTATTTCAGTTTTTGCCGGTGTGGTGGAATGGCAGACACGCGCGACTCAAAATCGCGAGGGAAACCGTGTGGGTTCGAGTCCCACCACCGGCACCACGACATGATAATCCGAACTCTCCCGATGTAAAACTCATCGGCGAGGCGTTCGGATTTTTTTACCGCCCAGACCTCGGGATTTAAGATTTACCTTGATTATAACGATATACTAATATATAATATCAACATACATATTTTAATATTTATGGAGGGTATTTTTATGGAACGCACTCAATCTCAGCGCGAGGAAATTTTGAATCTATACGACAAACTGCGCGTTACCGATACGCGCGATGGCTTGGATTGGATGGGGTATCACCATTACGGCAGCATGAGCTGCGATATGCGCCCGCTGTGGCGCACACGCGCCATAGGCTTTGCCAAGACCGCGCGTTACATACCCTATGACAAACCTCGCCCCGATATTAAGGGCGATGAGTACACGGAGTGGTCGAACTGGTATTACGGGAATGTCTGCGTGTATCCGTGGATGAGCGAGATTCAGAAGCACGATTTCCCCGTTATTGATATGTCCAACTTAGCCGTTGGGCTGATGGGTTCTAACAACACGATGGAAGGCATCCGTGACGGCGCGGCGGGATATATCGCGTTCGGCGGCGTGCGGGATACCGATGAGATTATTCTGCAAAAAATCCCGTTCTGGTCTACGAAAATCGCGCAGCCGATGGATCAGGCGCGAATCCAGTATGAGAGCCACAACACAAAGATTAACTGCGATGGTGTCTGCGTAACTCCCGGCGATTTGGTGGTCGCCGATGGTGACGGCGTGGTGGTTGTGCCGTCAGAGTTGACTTTGGACGTGGCGAAGTGGGCGGCGCGTGAGATGACAGCCGACCGCGCGGCACGGCGTAAGCTGTATATAGATTTAGGGATGACATTGGATGAAACGGTATAGGTAAATTCTTAATCCCTGTGAGGTTTCTGTGAAAATTATGCCTAATATGTGAGTGCATTGCGATATTTGAGCGCAAAGCACTTGACAAAGGGCTGTTGACGCATATGATATTACATAAAAAGACGGAGGAGGTAAGTTGATGAAACGATTTATATGCTGTTTCATTTCACTGCTGTTTATAACGCTTCCGATTATTGAGGTTCAGGCAAAAGCGGCGGTGACTTCGGATGACCGCGTTTCTGTTTCGCAAACTATAATAAGCAGATTTGTAGCCGGTCAAACCTCGCTTAATGTAATATTTAATATAGGCAAACGCGCCTCCGTTGCAAATATCGACGAGGTATATGTTGCGGTTGTCCCTGCGGGAGCGGAAAAACCGACCGCCACCGATTCCAGTATGAAAATGATGGAGGGTGAGGGTACATTTTGGAAATGCTTGTTTGATACCGATATTCTTTACGGCATAGGCGACTTCAACCTCTGGTTCTTCGTGGACGGGCTTAGTCCGATGACCGACAACAAATGCTGGCGAGCAAGTAACAGAACGGGATACTTCGACAGCTTCCGTGGGCTTGACCCAATACGCCCGTATGCGAGTGTCAACGCCGGTTATTTTGGCTCAACTTTTACGTTGACCGCGCATTCGGTAATCGAAGGCAGCACAAAAATCGAGCTGGTAAAGCGCGGTGACGAGACTAATATCGTTTATACCATCGCCATAAATGCCGCAGGTACTACGACACATTCTATTCCGAATTTGAACGGCGGTTACATATTAAGGTATACAAAGGGCGATAAATCTCAGGATTTAGCGTATCTGCGGATTCTGGGCGGCAAATTGCCGTTTGGACTAACATACGGAACGCCGCGAAAAGCCGAAGTTCTCCCTTACTCTTCTGAGGGGGCTATCATTGGGTGGAGCAAAGGAGAGGATAAAGTATCCGGTATGCTTGTAGCCATTGTCAGTGTAGCTAACGAGGATTTCGACCACAATGTTGAACTGTACCTCGTTGATAAAGATTCCGCAGATAGCACTTCGATTGGGAAAACGGCTGAGAACGGTACACTGACAAGTATTGCTACGGTTGATACAGGTATACTTGGAGGATGGAATCCACAAGGACCAGTTCGATACTTCATCAATGTTACTATTGATTCAAAACCTGATGACGGAACATATCTTCTGCAAGTTAGGCGCGGAAGTGAAACAGTTGACATATATCAGTTCGAGATGTTTAACGGTGTTCTTTACGATATGCTCCCGGGTGAAATGCCTATAAAGCCGCTCTCCGTAAACGACCCCGATTTGCTCAACGAATATTACCGCATATTCATATACGGCGAGACGGTCGAGGCGGCAACGGCGACATCATACTTCTCCATTGACGGAGGTAAAAAATGGAAGCCGATTAGCGAGTTAAGCAATTATGCAAAAAGAGATAAAAACGGACAGCAAGGATATAACAAAGTGTTTAACAAAGGGTTTGAGCTGTGGCTCTCCGACAAAAGTCCCGTGAAAAAGGATATGCCGGAAGACGCGAAAATTATCAAGTTCCCGCAGGTCGGCAAGCGGCAGAAAACAGCAAAACTTGAAGTGAATTACCAACTGGCGCATATGGTAAACGGCGTTTTGGCGTTTGAGTTCGGCGATGAAAATCTGTGGCTGCCCGTGGAAAAGGGCAGCAGCGAACCGCTGCGCGGGGGCTATATATACCGCTACGGAGGTACGCGAGAGGATAATCAGGGCTATACCAAGCAAACAGGAAAGCCCGATTATTTTGACAGATACTACAACTTGGGGACTGAGGGTATTCCGATACCCGAATCTGACGAAGATAACGGCGGTGTTAAATTCAGCGAAAGCGAATACAGCGAGAGAATCTCGTACAGATCGATTAAGGAAAATTACTTTGTCAGCGCGGTTCCTTATATAGACGGCGGCACATATTACCCGGCATCAAAACCCGCGAAACTGGCTGTCAGCAGTTACATTAAGCCAAAAGCGATGAAGGCAGACTACAAGAAAGAGACATTAAAACTTGTAGCCGGAGCGGTTTTTGAAGACCCGCGTTTCTATAACGGCATAGTGTCGGTTGAAACCGCTAAGAACAAAAGCGAAGCAATAATCAGTATTACCAGTATGTTGGACGATGACTGCTTGGAAGCCTCGTATCAAATAGTGCCGATGGGTAAGAAGCCCGCCTCATGCCCGGTGTATTGGGAACTCGCCTATCGCGGCACGGGCATGATGGAACTGTACAGCGAGATGGAGAGGGACAGAGAGATTAACATCACCGAGTACGGAAAGTTCAGACCTTCCAAAGCATTGCAGTTCCGGCTGAAAGGCGATGAAAAGTGGGGAGGATTCAAAGCCCCGAAATCGGGCGGCGTTGAATACGAGTTCCGCTCAAAGGCAACCGCAAAGAGCGGGAAGATGATGTTTGAAGGAGACGAATGGTATATCTTCGACAGCATTGTATTCAAGAGAGACGATGAGTGGGAAGTGTGGGCGGCAGGTAAAGTATTGCCTTTTGAGTACGGATGGGGTACGGCATACGAGACTAAAAACGGAAAAACGCCCGGTAAAGAGGGCATTGAGTGGACGAATATAGGGTAAGTACAGCTCCCCGCCCGCTATGATGGGATTATCGACAATCTAAACGGCGCGGCTGAAAAGCCGCGCCGCTGAGGTGTTATATTTATTGCCCGTATACGTCAACGTGTGTCCCGGTACGGGAAAGCATAAGTTTTAGTCTGTCACTGTCAACCTTATACACCAACACCCAATCATCGGCAACATGACAGCCGCGATAGCCGCGCCATTTCCCCTTGAGCGGGTGGTCACGATGCCGTGGTTCAAGCGGGGTTTGCCGTAACAGTAAAATAACAACCCCATCGAGCTTTGTAATGTCATAGCCACGGCGTATCAGCAAATCATAATCCCGCTTAAACCGATTGGATAATTCGGGCTTAAGCATTTAACCACTCCTTTGCTTGTTCCCAAGTTTCAAAGGAGTTGTACTCGTTATCGATGGGCGGTTCGCCGAGAGGTTCGGCAATTACATCATCAATAGGAAGCCGCCGCTGTATAACCGACTGAGTAAGAAATAGATTCACCGCTGACGAGAGCGACATACCCATGCTTTTATAAAGCGTATCGGCTTCTTTTTTAATTCGAGAATCAATACGGATATTATAAGTTGTGTTGTTAGACACATTAATCACCCCGTCATTAGTATACTACAAATCCACCGCATTGTAAACAATAATTTTCGCGTTCTCCACGCGCACACAAGAATAACGGCAAGGCGAGAGCCTTGCCGCTTGTTTGGAGCTTCCGGCCGGAATCGAACCGGCGACCTATTCATTACGAGTGAATCGCTCTACCGACTGAGCCACGGAAGCACAGTTTGTAATATAGCAAATTATTTTGTTTTTGTCAACCCCTAAAAAGTAGTTGCGCGTAATATTTGATTATGTTATACTATAAATTGTCAAATATTGAAAATCGGTTAAATATTGCGGGAATCCCATGTAGGGGCGACCTTTGGTCGTCCGCGGGCGGCTAATAGCCGCCCCTACAAGCGCAGTATTAAGTCGGCGGATTGAATTATTAAAGGTTGAGGTCAGTTAATATGGGTGATATTTTTATAGAGCATTTGGTTACACGCGGCAGAGACATTAAAGCAAGGCTTTTAAGCATGGCGTATATTACCGCGCTTCTGTTTGTAATAACGGTCACTTTTGTTGTGCCGATTCTGTCTTTTCTGATACCGGCGGCTGTAATCGGCGGCATTTGGCTTGTTATCATACTTATAAGGCATCTGGATATCGAGTTTGAGTATATAATAACAAACGGAGAACTTGACGTTGACCGTATCAGCGGAAAGCGCAGACGCAAACGCCTGTTAACCGTGGATTCAAGGAATTTCGAGATAATAGCTCCTGATAACGAGAGCAATTTCTCCCCCTATGCCAAAGCGGAATTTAAGCAGACAATAGACGCTTCGTCAAACGCGAACCCGCGTTGGTTTGCGGTCGGTCCTTCAAAAATGGGTGGAAAACTGCTGTTGTATTTTGAACCCAACGAGAAGATGCTCGATGCGTTCAAGAAGTATAATTCGAGAGCGTTACGGTCGTAGGGGCGACCTTTGGTCGTCCGCGGGCGGCTAATAGCCGCCCCTACAAAACGCAATGTTTTACAGTTATAAGGATATTATTATTCTATTTATCCCATGTCCTTTATATAATGGGACATGGAGGGTTGGATATGAAAATAAAAACACAGTGCCGCGTTCTGTGCGGTATAACTATAATTTGCATATTTCTAACCGCGTGCGGTCTGGGCGGAGCGCAAGACGCGGCGGAACTTGTCAGAGAGAAATACGAATCCGGCGAGTTGAAACTGGCGGCGGATATAATGGCGGACTTCGGCGACCGCGTCAGCACATACTCTGTAACCTACGAGCGGGACGAGCAGGGGAACGGTTTGATTACAATCCTGCGCCCCGCCGAAATTGCCGGAATCACCGCGACTATTACTGAAGATGGCGGCGGAACGCTTGAATATGACGGGCTGATACTTGAAACAGGCAAGCTGGCGGGAACTGCCCTCACACCGATTGACGCGATACCGTCAATGCTGTCCGCTTGGTCAAACGGATATATGAGCGAAGCGGGAACGGAGCGTTGGGAAGGTGTAAAGTGCTATCGCCTTACATATTCGCAAACGGTTGACAACGCGGTTGTCGAACAGCAAGCGTGGTTTGACGTTGAAACGCTCGCGCCTATACGCGGCGAAACATTGGTAGACGGAAGGCTGGTTATAACCTGTGAGTTTTCATAGTAATATTGACGGGCGCATCTGGGCCGACATCGACCTCAACGCCCTTGAACACAACGCGCTGAGGGTCAAAGAGATACTCGGCGATGTTAAGCATATGGCGGTAATAAAGGCTAACGCCTACGGTCACGGCGCGCTTCAAACGGCGCGCCGTCTTGAGTGCTGCGGCGCGGATTACTTTGCCGTGGCGTGTTTGTCAGAGGCTCTTGAACTGCGCCACAATGATATAAAAACGCCGATTCTGGTAATGGGATATACTCCCGCCGAACACGCGGATATGCTTGCGGAGCTTGACATAACACAGGCGGTTTTTGACACGGAGTATGCGGAAGCCTTGTCAAAAAACCTTAGCAGGGAGCTAAAAATACACATAAAAGTTGATACAGGCATGAACAGGCTTGGGGTTAAGACTGCGCGTGAGGTCAGAGAAATAGCGCGTCTCAAGCATTTGCGCCCCGAGGGGTTGTACACGCATCTGGCGGACGCGGATACGCCGGGCGGAGCATTCGTCTCAAAACAGCTTGAAGCATTCAATTCTATAAAAGCCGATTTAATTGACATAAAATTTCCCATAACCCATTGCGCTAACAGCGGCGGCGTGTTATACTACAGAGAGAGCTTGTTTGATATGGCGCGTTCCGGTATTCTGCTTTTCGGCGCGGATGGGGATTTTCGTCCGGTCATGCGGCTTAGGGCGAGGATAGCGCAGATAATCGATGTACGCAAAGGCGATACGGTCAGTTACGGGCGTACTTTCACCGCAGGACGCGGCATGAAAGCCGCCGTGGTGTGCGCCGGGTATGCCGATGGATATTTGAGAAGCCTGTCAAACAAAGGCGTTGCCGACTATAACGGCGTTATTGTACCCGTTATCGGGCGCGTATGTATGGATATGCTGATGTTGGATGTGTCCGATGCAGACAGAGCAAAGGTGGGAGATTCGGTAACGCTGTTCGGCTCGGAAAAACTTAGCGCGGCAAGGCTTGCGGAACTGGCGGGAACAATATCATACGAGCTTTTATGCGCCGTAAGCGACAGAGTTCCGAGATTTTATGATTAAAACATTGCGTTATGGGGCAATATATCCACGAGGTGATATTCGTGGATGCGATTACCAATATTTCGCAAGTAACGAGCGAGACCCCGGTCAGACGCGGAGATATTTTTTACGCGGATTTGAGCCCTGTGGTGGGCAGTGAGCAGGGCGGCATACGCCCGGTGCTGATAATTCAAAACAACGTTGGCAATAAGCACAGCCCCACGGTCATAGCGGCCGCCATTACATCTCAAATTAATAAGGCGCGTTTACCCACGCACATCGAACTTAATGCCAGAGTATACGGGTTATCGCGCGACTCGGTCGTGCTGCTCGAGCAGGTACGCACATTGGACAAGCGCAGACTGAAAGAACGCATGGGACGGCTTGACGATGACCGTATGCACGAAGTCGATTCCGCGCTGTCGGTCAGTTTCGGATTGTAAATAAATAACGTAGGGCGCGGCATCCCTGACGCGCCGATATTATCGGTACAATGTGTTAAACAACGGCGCGTCAGGGATGCCGCGCCCTACATATATCATATATTTTTTGGAGGTATTTTATAATGGTTAAAAAGAGATGGACTATCGGTGTAACGGCGTTTCTGGTGCTTTCGCTGCTGGTCGGCGTATTGGTGGCATACGCGGCGGAAACGGGTTCGCAGGCAGACCCGGTCATATCACAGAGCTACATAACGGAAGAGTTTCAGCCGCAAATCATGCGGAAGATTGAAGATGTCGTTAAAAAAGTGACCGATGATTACGCCGGGGAAATGAACGCGAAGATAAATCAGTTGGCATCGCAGTCCGGCGGCAGTTCGTTTAACACGTCAAGCCTGATAATCGATCCCGACTTTATAAACGCCATAGCGGCGGCGGTCATTGAACAGATGCCCGTAACATCTTCCGGCGGCGGCACAGCCGGAGGAATGGCAAAAGTTGAAGTGGCGAACGGCAAAACGCTGTCTTTGGAGTTAGGTTCATCTATTGTGCTGAGGCTCGGGAGCGCGACGTGCGTTGCGAGCGGTTCGCCCGGACTTATAAATCTGACGACAGGCGGCGACCTCGCGGCGGATAAAGTGTTGGAAAAGAACCATTTATATCTCGCGACCATAGCCGGACGCGGTTTCAAGGCAACGGCTGACGTAACCGTGTTCGTGTCGGGCGGATATACGATTAGTTAACAATTAACAGTTAACAATTAACAATTATAATTATAATTAACAATTAACAATGGGAAGAAGACGGGTATTTCGCATATCGATTGCACTGGCTGTTATTGGGGCGGTTGTTTTTGCCGCGCTGTATAACGGGATATTCGTCAGACGGTACACGATTGAGACGGATAAGCTGAGTGAGCCTGTAAGAGCCGTTTTACTGGCGGACTTACACAGCGGCTTTTTCGGTGAAAACCAAGAAAAACTTATAAAGAAAATTGACGCGCAAAAGCCCGACATCATTTTGATGTCGGGCGATATAGCGGACTACAGGCATCCGAATGACGGCGCAATCGCGCTGTTAGACGGTATCGCGCACAAGTACCCGTGCTTCTATGTGACGGGCAACCATGAGATTTGGAACGCAAATTTCGGTAAAGAAGTAAAAGCCATAATGCGCGAATACGGCGTTGTTGTGCTAGATGGTGATTTGGAAACAGTTTCAGTTAACGGTCAGATGATAAACATTTGCGGTGTTGACGACCCTCAAGTCGGCACGGAAGCATATAACACACAGCTTGACCGTGTTCGTGACCGACTGAACGGCGGCATCTTTACGATTTTCATGGCGCACAGACCCGACCGCGTATATCAGTACCCGCAAAACTGCCTGATAACAGCGGGACACGCGCACGGAGGGGAGTGGCGCGTACCGTTCATTATCAACGGTCTGTACGCGCCGAATCAGGGTTGGTTTCCGGAATATACCGGGGGAAAGTATACGGTCGGCAACAAAACAATGATAGTCAGCAGGGGTTTCGCCCAAGGGAACAATCTTGGTATTCCGCGTATATTCAACCCGCCGGAAATAGTGGTTATTGATATTAAAGGGAGATGATATTGTGACCCAAACATCTGACACACGTGTAAACGAAGTAATTAAAAAAGTAATTAAAGCCGCGCAAGATACCTTGGGAGACAGATTGGACAGGGTTATTTTATTCGGCTCTTATGCCCGCGGAGACTTTGACAGCGAATCAGACATAGATTTCTTAATTATTGCCCATGTGTCCCAAGAAGAAGCAAACAAACGGCGCGGGGATATACGCAAGCGTTTACCGGGGATAGATATTGAATATGACTTGACTGTATGTTTACACGTCACAGGAGCTGAGGTATTTAACCGTTTTCAAAATATATTGCCCTTTTATCAGAGTGTCTTGCGCGAGGGAGTGTTATTGAATGCTTGACAGAGAAATTAGAGCTTTAGTCGAGTTTAGACTTGAACAGGCTCGAGATTGTTTGCAATCAGCTGAAGTTTCAGCCGAAGCGGAGTTATATAAAGACGCGGCTAATAGGTCGTATTACTGCATATTCCATTGTATCCGGGCAATACTCGCTTTAGATAAAATTGATTCAAAGAAACATTCGGGTATAATATCAGCCTTTCGTCAAAGATATATAAAGACAGGGAAGTTCAACTCTGTTTTTTCTGACATTATAGGCGATGCTTTTGAGGTTAGAAACTCCAGTGATTATGAGGATTTTTATATAATTTCAAGAATGGATGTAAACCATCAAATAGAAAACGCTAAAATATTCATTAAAGCGGTTGGGGAGTATATAGAGCAAATTTCAAGTAATTCACAAAAATAGGGGGCGATGCAAGCATCGCCCCGAACGGTTACCCCTCCTACGCCAGCAAGCAATACTTGACAATTTCGCAGAGCTGCTCGGCGTTTCCGCCCGCCTTCGCGCGTATGAACAACGCTTCGAGCAGACGCGCAGCCCCATCGTAATCCAGTTCGTCAACCATTCCGCGCATTTTTCCCGAATCGTTGATGGTAACGCGGAATACAGTGGGGTGTATTTCCCCGGCAACAGCGGGTTTAAGTTCACGTCCCTTTTCTTGGGGGACGGGGACTTCTTTTACTTTGGGAACTTTTTTAATTGGATTCCGCTTGCCTTTCAGCAATTTACCGTATCCGTGTTCTTTAAGGAATTTTGCCGTCAGTTCGTCTGTGCAAGGGTCTTTTGAATCAACCGCGCCTGTAAAATAGTACGGCGTTATGTTAAGGATTTCGGCAAAAGCGAGAACAATGCGCCCCGATGCTCTTCCGGTGTCCTGAGCGCGGTATATGGTGTTGCGGTTCTGCGTTGTCTGAGCGGTAATCGCGGCTTTTATGTCTTTGGGCGCGGCTGAAAACTCCTCTTTCATACGCGCTTTTGTCTTTTCTGCGTCAACGCATACATTTGACTGTTTAATCTGCTTCAAAAACTCTTGGCTTAACATAATTAATACTCCTTTTATAAATGGAATAGCAATAATATATCACAATTACAAATAATGTCAATAGATAATAGTATAATTTACATTGTCCCTTGCGATTCCGACAATCTTTTATATAATCCGTCCTGATTTATCAGTTCCTCATGTGTGCCGCGCTGTACGATTTCGCCCTCTTCAAGCACTAAAATCATATCCGCGCGGTGTATAGTCGAGAGCCTGTGCGCTATGGCGACAATCGTGCGCCCCTTGGCAAGATTGCTAATAGCCGCCTGTATTTCGCGCTCCGTTTCGGTATCGACCGACGCGGTCGCCTCGTCGAGTATAATAATAGGGGAACGCCTTAGAATAGCCCGCGCTATGGCAACGCGCTGTTTCTGACCGCCCGAGAGGCGCAAGCCGCGCTCGCCCACCTGCGTTTCATAGCCGTCCGGCATTTCGAGAATACTCTCGTGTATACGCGCCGCCTTTGCGGCCTCAACTATCTCATCCATTGATGCCGCGGGTTTTGAATACGCTATATTTTCCGCTATTGTGCCGTTGAAAAGATATGTATCCTGCAACACCGGAGCGATATTGCGCCTTAGTGACTCCAACGTTACATTTCTAATATCGGTATCATCTATCAAAACAGTTCCGGCGGTCGGGTCATAGAAACGGCTTATGAGCTGTGTCAGCGTTGTTTTGCCAACGCCTGTCGGACCGACCAACGCCACCATACGCCCCGCTTCGCATGAAAAACTGATATTTTTCAGCACCGGGACTTCGTTCTGATAATGGAACTCAACATCCCGAAACTCTATCGCGCCGTCCGCTTTCCCAATATCTATCGCGCCGTCCGCGTCTTTAATATCTCTGCCTGTATCCAGAATCTGCATGACACGTTCCGCGCCCGCGTATGCCTGCTGCATACTTTCAAGCAAGTGGGCAAGCCCGGAGACAGGCGCGTAAAACAACCCGAGATAGAGCAAAAACGCGACAATATCGGGGACATCGAGATTACCGCGAAAGGCGAGGATTCCTCCCGCTCCGACTACAATCACAGTGCCCGCAGAGGAAAGAAACTCGACAAACGGGTGGAAGAAACCTGATAATTTCAGCGCGTAGAGTATCGAGGTCGTATATTTTCTCGCGTGTGACGAAACGTTGCCGGATTCGTTGTCCTCGCGCCCGAATGATTGAATCTCGCGTATGCCGGAAAAATTGTCCTGCAATTTCGCGTTAAGCTCACCTGTCGCCTTCTGCGCCTTTTGAAAGTTAGGGCGTATTTTTTTCGAGAAAACCAAGCCTCCTGCAATAATAAATGGCACGGGTATGCACGTCAGCAGCGCGAGTGTCACGTTGATGTTGAGCAGAATAATTACCACTCCCGCAACGGTTATAAAATTCGTGATGGTGTCGGGAATTAAATGCGCGTAAAGGTTTTCAAGGTTAGATGAGTCGTTGACAACGCGGCTCATAAGCTCTCCGGTCTGCTTGTCGTGATAGTAGCTCATGGAGAGACTTTGGAGCTTATCATAGAGTTTAACGCGCGTCTCCTCGACCAGATTCCATGCCGCTATATGCGCCAAATAGTTCGATAAAAAGCGGAATAAAACGCGCATGAGGTATAAAACAGCCAAAAGCAGTGTCATAATACCGATTTGCCGCAGGTCTGAAATGCCGTTTTGCGCCGCTCTCGTCATTTCGGAGAGTATGCGCGGAGCGGCAAGGTTTACAAATGTCAGCGCAAGCGTTGACATTATAGCGATTATGTAAAGGAATTTATATTTGATGGCTTCGCGCCCCAAACGCCAGAGGAGTTTCATAAATCACCGCCGTAATATTGATACAGACATTGTAACTTAGAGCGGTGGTAAAGTCAAGTAGGGCGCGGTGTCATCACCGCGCCGTGTTAAATACAACATACAGCCATGTAGGGGCGGCCATTGGCCGTCCGTTTTTTTAGAGTTCATTCAATTTGATGCGGACGGCGAAACGCCGCCCCTACGAAAACGATGTGGTTCGATACCATCGGCGCGATGATGACATCGCGCCCTACATATGTCATTTACCAAAATCACGCCGAAAAACCCTGTGATAACCGTCATAATGCACAAAGATAAATGTCTCGCAAGAATTGAATAGCTTTTCCGACTGCTATATGATAAAATATCCCATAAATGTTAAATATCTATCAGGAGGTTTTTATATGCCAAAAGTGCAAATAACCGAAACCGTTCTGCGTGACGCGCACCAATCACTTCTCGCAACGCGCATGACGCTCGAAGAAATGCTGCCGATCCTGCCGCTGATGGACAAGGCGGGCTTCCACTCAATAGAGTGCTGGGGCGGCGCGACGTTTGATTCCTGCATACGTTTTCTGAACGAAGACCCATGGGAGAGACTGCGCGTTCTAAAGAAAAACCTGCCGAATACCAAACTGCAAATGCTTTTCAGAGGTCAGAATATGCTCGGCTACCGCCACTATGCCGATGATGTGCTTGACTATTTCGTTCAGAAGTCAGTGGCAAACGGCATAGATATAATAAGGATTTTTGACGCGCTGAACGACATACGCAACCTCAAACGCGCAATCGCCGCCGCGAAGAAAGAAAAAGGGGCGCACGCGCAAGTCGCCGTCTCCTATACGACAGGCGGAATATTCACGGATAAATACTTTGTCGATTACTGCAAGCAAATAGAAGCCGAGGGCGCGGATTCAATCTGCATAAAAGATATGGCGGCTCTGCTCACCCCGTATAACACGGAAAAACTTGTAAAAGCCATTAAAGCGGAGGTTAAACTTCCGATTCAAATCCATACGCACTACACATCCGGTCTTGCCTCAATGTGCCTGATAAAAGGAGTAGAGGCCGGCGCGGAAATGATTGACACCTCAATGTCGCCTTTGGCGGGCGGGACTTCTCACGCGCCCACGGAGTCGATGGTCGCCGCGTTTGCGGGTACGGAGTACGACACGGGGCTTGACTTGGTGCTTCTGACTGAAATCAGGGAGTATTTTATGAAGCTCCGCAAGAAATATCTCGATAACGGGCTGCTCGACCAGTCCATGCTGGCAGTTGACGCAAACGCCCTCATTTATCAAGTGCCGGGCGGAATGCTCTCGAACCTGCTCTCCCAACTAAAACAGGCCGGCAAAGCCGACCAGTTCATCGAAGTTCTAAAAGAAGTACCCAGAGTGCGCGAGGAATCGGGATTCCCGCCGCTCGTAACACCGACCTCACAGATTGTCGGAACACAGGCCGCGTTCAATATCATCAACGGAGAGAGGTACAAAACCGTAACAAAAGAGTTCAAGGCGATGGTTAAAGGCGAGTACGGCAAGACACCCGCGCCGATCAGCGATGAATTCCGCAAAAAAATAATCGGCGATGAAGAACCGATTACCTGCCGTCCGGCGGATCTCTTAGATCCGGAGTACGAAAAACTCAAGAAAGAGTGCGCCGCGATTGCCAAGAGTGACGAGGATGTTCTAACATATGCCATGTTCCCGCAGATTGCCGAGTCATTCTTCAAAAAGCGTGATGAAGTAAACGAAAACAAAGTAAAATACTCCATAGTAAAGGTGGGTTAGGCGATGTACCTTAACACTGTCACTATTGATGTCAATTTGCTGGCCTCGATGGGGTTAGTAGTTCTTATTATCGGGTTTATGATTTTGGTGTATGTTATTAAAATATTCTCTGTCTTGTCTGGCAAAAAGAGCGAGGTCGATGCTCCTGTCGTTATCCAAGCGGCACCCGCGCCGATTGCCTATCAACCGCCGACCGCTGTTGCCGCCGCCCCGCCGATAGCGAGAATGATTCCTGCTGAGGGGTCGCAGGGTGAAATTAAAATTTACAATGTCGAACCTAAAACAGCGGCGATGATAATGGCGATTGTAGCGGACGAAATGAAAGTTCCGCTTAACGAACTCAAATTCAACTCAATCCGCGAGAAATAGGAGGAATAATATGAAATATGATGTTACATTAAACGGCAAGGTATATGAAGTTGAAGTCGAGCGCGGCGAGGCTGTCTTAGTCAGCGTAAATGATGCTCCGACTGCCGCGCCTGTGCCTGTCGCCGCCGCTCCCGCTCCCGCTCCGATACCTGTCGCAGCTCTCGTACCCGTTGCTCCCGCTACTCCTGCTCCCGCTCCCGCGTTATCGGGTGAAGTCGTCTCTGCGCCGATGCCGGGTACAATCGTTAAAGTCGCCGTCAGCACGGGAGACACGGTAAAAAAAGGGCAAGCTCTTCTCACCCTTGAGGCCATGAAAATGGAAAACGAAATACTCTCACCGCGTGACGGAACTGTGGCAAGCATAGCCGTAACACAGGGCGCGAAAGTCGATACAGGCGCGCCGCTGCTGTCGTTGGCGTAGATAAACAATAATAACGGGTGGAACATGACGTTCCACCCGTTATTCTATACTGAACACTGTATTCGCGGGTAAAATCTGTAACAAAATCACATTATTCGCGGGTGAAATATGCAACATAAGAGTATTATTCGCGGGTAAAATCTGCGATAATTGCTTGACAAACTCCGCAAACCGTTGTATAATCAGCAATACAAAGGAAAGAGAGGCTTCGGAAATGCTCAAACGAAAAATATACGATGAACTTACGCGGTGGAAGTCCCGCGAGAATAAACGGTGCTTGGTAATAAAAGGCGCGAGACAAGTCGGCAAGACATTTATCATTGAACTATTCGCCCGTGAGAATTACAAACATAGCATTATAATGAACTTTGTACAAAATCCGGCATACACAGCTATATTTGACGGAGCTTTAGACACCGAAACTCTCATAAAGCAAATTTCCTTGCGCGTACCGGGGGCGGAACTTATTCCGGGAGAAACACTGCTCTTTCTTGATGAAATACAGGACTGTCCTCGCGCCCGTACAGCACTTAAATTTCTGACACAGGACGGACGCTTTGACGTGATTGCGTCCGGTTCTTTGCTTGGCATCAACTATAGAGATGTCCCTTCATATCCTGTTGGATATGTCGAGCATTTGGAAATGCACTCCCTCGATTTTGAAGAATTTTTGTGGGCTAACGGCGTAACGTCCGCTTCCGTTGCCGATATTCGGGAATATTTTGATAAGAAGAAAGCCATACCGGCTTCAATGCACGAACGCATGATGGAACTTTTTAAGGAATACATCGTTGTCGGCGGTATGCCCCGAGCGGTAGACGAGTTTGTTAACACCCACAATTTCGCCAACGTATTGAAAATCCAAAGGGGCATCATTGCCGATTATGAAGACGACATAGCCAAATATGCAAAAGATTCGGAAAAGGCAAAAGCAAGGGCGTGTTTTCATTCAATACCTAAGCATTTATCAAAGGATTACAAAAAGTTTCAATACAGCATTGTGGAACGCGGGGGAACGGCGCGCAAATTCGGCGGCAGCTTGATGTGGTTGTATGACGCGGGTGTTATAAATTTCTGTTACAATCTGTCAATACCCGAGTTGCCGCTTGAGGGTAACGCCAAAAGCGACACTTTCAAAGTTTATATGCGTGATACGGGGTTGTTGATGGCAATGTTGGAGGATGGTTCGCAGGAAGATGTAATCGATGGAAATCTCGGCATATACAAAGGCGCGATTTACGAGAACATCATCTCGGACATTTTCGGCAAATCGGGCAAGAAACTGTATTATTTCGAGCAGAATGGCAAGCTGGAAATAGACTTTTTCATCCGCAGGAACAAAACGGCAACGGCGGTTGAAGTAAAATCGGCTGATAATACAAAATCTAAATCTATGGATGCAGTTTTTACAAAATACGGAGTTCGTCACGGCATAAAACTGTCCGCAAAAAATATCGGAGGAACAGACGCTTTTGACAGTCTGCCCCTCTATATGGCGATATTTTTATAAAAAACCTAATGCACGCCCCTGCTACTTCTCCCCGACCAACTTCGTTATTTCCGTCAAGAACGAGTTCACATCGGTGAAATCGCGGTAGACCGACGCGAAACGCACATACGCGACCTTATCCAGATTTTTAAGCCTTTCCATAACCAAATCGCCGATTTGCACGGTTGAGACCTCGCGTTCAAGGGCGTTGAGGAACGTCTGCTCAATCTCAGCCGCCAGCTTGTCAAGCTCCTGCATAGATACCGCGCGTTTATCACACGATTTGAGCATACTCGTTTGCAGCTTCTGCCTGTTAAAACTCTGGCGCGAACCGTCTTTTTTTACGACCATAAGCGGCAGGCTCTCGATGTTTTCGTATGTAGTAAATCGTTTAGTGCAGGTAAGGCACTCGCGGCGGCGGCGGATGCTCTCGCCCTCGTCTGTCGGGCGCGAATCTACAACTTTGCTCTCATTATAACCGCAAAACGGGCATTTCATAAGTAAAGTCTCCTTTTTCTCTCATTCACAAGCTATTGTATATGATAAAACACATTATGTCAATATGTGCCAAGCGAGTTTTGAAAATAAATTGCATTAAGGAGCAGTTAACTCCCAAGAGGTTAGGTTGGTTCTGTCCGCTGTACCCATTCCCGCTCTTTCCGCATCCTTAACCATTCTGTAAAATGTCGATTTTTTAAGTCTAAGTTTTTTCATTGCCATAGTAGATGTTATCTCTCCGTTTTTCCACATGACATATGTATTTTTGAAACCATTTGGGCGTTTCTTTTTGGGTCTGCCTAAATGTTTACCCGTCTGCCTTGCTCTTTCTATCCCTTGACGCTGATTTGTCTTAATGTTTTCCCAAGTGCTTTCACTTAAATATGAAAGGATTTGAAGCACTAAATCACAAATAAACACCCCTAGCAAGCCCTCTTTTTGATTAGTGGTATCAAGTATCGGCATATCAATTACACGAATGTGAGCTTGTTTCTCTTGCGTGATATATCGCCATTGTTCTTGAATTGCCTTGTAATCACGTCCGAGCCTATCAATGCTTGTGATTATCAATAAATCACTAGGTTTTAGCAACGTTAAAAGCCTTTGATATTCCCTGCGGTCAAATTCCCTGCCCGTTTGTTTGTCAATGAAAATATTATGCTCTGGTACTCCTAATTCTATAAATGCAAAATACTGTCTGTCTGTGTTTTGCTCTTTTGTAGATACTCTTCCGTAGCCGTATTTTTCAGACATCATGCCCACCATCCTAAGTATTTGATAGGCACATTGTAACATCAGAGATATGC
>WRJE01000038.1 GCA_009782385.1 Oscillospiraceae bacterium
ATACGCGGTGGTTAGTTTGCGCCCGCTTTTAGTGTCTTTTTGCTTCGCGTTTTACTGACCCATTTCGACCCTTCCCGCTTAAGGACGCTCCGTCAGTATAGCACCGTGAAAAATGTTTGTCAAGCATTATTTTCAAAATAATTAGAAAACTTTTACACGCCGCCGTGCGTGCCGCGTGTATGAGGTGGTTCTTGTTATTCAAAGGCAAGCGTATCTTCGCTGTTAAAACGCCGTCATCATTAATGCAATGACGCATTGTATTACAACATTATATGTGGTAACGACATACAGACAATACTACCATTTGCTACGCATAGTGCAATCTCTCGAACAATAGCCATGTTCTGCACCCCATTTTGCGGCAGCCATAAAATCATAGCTTCTTCCGCATAATTTGCATTTGGGGTTTCCTACGTTTAATATAGCTCTCTTTTTTTTCCTGTAGCGAACAGTTATAATAAAAGCAATTATACCTGCTATCCAAGCCAATCCCCCAAAAAAAATACCAACATCCTCCTCATAAAACACACCTCCTATTACTCCCATTATCATTGTGAGACTAAAGCATATGCTCCACCAAATAATCATCAATCTCTTTTGTTTGTCCATTTTGTGCCTTTCTCCTTTCTTTACTCCACCCTATATTTCAAATTTCCATAAACGTCATAAAGCAAATTGCCCCGAATTTCTCCCTGCCGAACCCCACTAGCATCATACAAATGATCCCCGCGAAGCTCGCCTATGTAGTTGCCGCCCGTGTCGTACAGACGGCTGCCACGGACATCTCCAACCCAGTTGCCGAAAGCATCACGCAAATGCTGACCGTCAACGCGCCCGGCCATATTGCCGCTAGTATCACGAATGATTGACACACTGTTCACCTCCTCAAGTTATTATAGTTACAATATATAATAATAACTATAACACGTTGAAAGTGAAATTGCAATCCCCTATCCTAAAATAGGGTGATTGTTTTTATGAGCAACTTTAGTTTAGGTAACAGACTGCGGCAACTCCGTAATAATCGGGCATTATCTCAGGAGCAAGTTGCACACATTGCTGACATAACTCCCGCATATCTGGGACAGGTGGAACGCGGCACGAAAAATATTACTGTGTATACCCTTGAAAAAGTTTGTCGGGCTCTCAATATATCACTTGCGGAGTTCTTTAGCGTTGCTAATATTGAACCTAATAGAGAGACAGACGAAATTGCCGTTCAGATATTCCATCAGCTTAACGGAAGGTCAATTTCTGAAAAGCAAGCAGTCTTGCGATTAATAAAACTTGTTTTCTCGATACAAGAAATGACCTAAATGGCTCAATATATAGATATAACAACCAATCCCCGCAACCATTTAGGCTGCGGGGATTGACACAGACGGGAGGCATAGCTAAACAAATCATGACCGCCCTGTATAATGTGAACGGGGCGGATTTTCATCCGCCCCATTACGATTAATTTTATGTGCGGGACGCTGAGGACAGCGTCCCCTACTCAATTACAAGCTCAAATTCCCAATTCCCGAAAACGGCAACACGCCAACCGTATAACGTAAATTCCGGCGGCTTGATGTTCACCTCAAGCCCGTTGCTTAGAATCACAGTATCGTTTGCGGTCAGAATCCCAAACGCGCCGCCCGAAAATCCGCCGTTTACCGCCCGAACTTGCCCCGTTGAAGTCAGCACCAAGGTAACGCGGTCACCTGTCTTAAAGCTCGCCGCTTGGAGAGTGGCTTCGGGAGATAGAGTAAACGAATTGCCTGATATAGAAACTGTTCCGGTTTCATGATAAATACTGCGATAGAATATCGGCAGATAGACCAAGTTCGTGTCACCGCCGCTCTTTGTCCACACCACATAATCAAGCTCGCCGTTCCTCTTGTATACCGCGCGAAGCGTGTCGCCGCGTTCTATGTCGTTACGCACGGATGAGAAAGTAGTCTTGCCGCCGTTCATATATACCGCCGTATCACCCGGTATAAGGACGCTCCCGCCGCTGCCCGTGACACCCGCGGCAGTGACGGTGTCCACTGACGTTGATGTAATACTCTGGCTTAGGGTATCGACCTTTACGACCTCACCCCTGTTGTTAAGGCTCAAATCCACCCGCCGCCCCAAAACTTCTGCGTCAAGCCTTACACGTGTCGGATAGAACCGCGCATCGCCGCCCCTGTCAACATAAATTCCCGAAAAACCCTCGTCATCAACGGCGTTCAAGTTCATAATAATGACATTGTTGATATGGGTCGTGTCCCCGCGCTGCCACACAAGGTAATCCAAAGCACCGTTAGGCAAGTACGCCGCTTTTAATGTGTCCCTGCGGGAAATGCTCTCCCAAACATTGGAGTACAGATTTGATTCGCCATAGCCTATAATCTGTGTCAGTGAGGGAACATCAATCTCTTTATCCCATGTGTCAAGTATAAACCCTTCACGCGCGCTTTGTACGGTTATTGTCTCAAATTTCTGCTCATGCGGCTCAATGCCAAGCACAGAACCATGCCTGTTCCGTAGCAGTTCGACACGGCGGTCGAGCATCGATGCGTCGGTCTCTTTCAGCGTCGGATAAAATGTGCCGTCAGCCGTTCGCAGACCGAGCCTACCGCCGGAGTAGACGTTAATCTCTGTGATTATCGCGTCCGACACCTGCTTCAATCCGAAAACCTTTTCAATAAAAGTACCGCCGTCAGTCGCGCCGTCAGCTCCCACAGAGTCTTTCACGGGCGAGTACAGCAAATTGTAAAACAGCTTCATACCCTGCCCGCGCGTTAGATTCTCCGATGCGGCAACTCCTGCGGTCAGCCCTATAGACTGCGCTTTCAGTGTATAGTTTTTCGGCCAGTTGTAGCCCACGTCCGCTTCGGTGTATTTGAGCATTTTTACAAGTATCGTCACGGCCTCGTTATATGTAATCGCGCGATCCGGCGCGAACGTGCCATCGGGCAGAGGCGCGAATAGTTTAAGGTCAACAGCGGCGTTGACGTATCCCATGGCCCAGTGATTAGAGCGCACATCGGGGAACAATGTATACGTCTTGTACTGGTCAACATCCGTTATGCCCTGTAATTGTACGGCAACCGCGCAGAACATCGCGCGTGTCAGCGGCTGATCGGGGTTAAATTTCTCCGCCGCCGATACAACGCCCAGACTGTACAGCAAATCGACAGCTCTCTTTGTCTCTTTATCCGTCACATCGGCAAAGTTTGCCGCCAACGCGGCGGACAATACCGAAAAGGTAAGCAGAATCGCGGCAATGACGGACAGCAATCTCTTTTTCATGGTGAGTTCCTCCTGTATATTTTGAAAATTCGGAACGCGCGGGGGCGCGTCCCTTACTCATTTCTTAACGCCACAACAGGTTGAAGTGCCGATGCCTTAACGGCGGGATATAATCCGAAGCCGACCCCCAGCCCGATAGATACAACCAACGCAATCAGCGTTATCATCATGTTCGGTAAAACGAGCATATCATATGTCATCTTGCCCCAGAAGACCGTTATTAAAAACCCGAAAATCAGCCCGACAAATCCGCCGATTAGTGACAGCACGGAAGCCTCGATTAGAAACTGTGCTATAATCGTGCGTCTCTGCGCCCCGATTGCCTTGCGGATGCCAATCTCGCGCGTCCGCTCGGTAACGGTAACGAGCATGATGTTCATTATTCCGATACCGCCGACTATCAGCGATATTCCCGCGATACTGCCAAGCATTATAAGGTTCGAGCGGTTCGCCTCGTCAATCTGCGACATCCAAGTGTCGGATGTGTAAACTCCGTAAGACCATTCATCGTCATATTTTGTAGATAGGAATTTTTGCAGCAGTGTGACGACTTCCTGTGTACTCTCCGCGTCCTTTGCCTTTATGGCATACTCGCTTATCCTGTTGTTGCGGTTCAAAAGGCGCGTCTGCGTATACGGCACGACTACCATTTTGTCATAGCCGTCCCACATATTCGGGTCGGTAACTCTTGCCTGATATATACCGACAACGGTGAAAATCTCGCCGTTAATACGAATCTGTTCGCCGATGGGATTCATATAGTTAAAAATCTCGTCCGCCACTTTCGCGCCCAGAACGACCGCCCTAGTGTTCCGCTGAATATCCATATAGCTCAAATCGCGACCCTTGGCGATTTTATAGTTGTTGCATATGCTGAAATCAGCCGAGCCGAAATATAACTGGAGCTCCTCCATCGCTTTCGCGCCGTAGGAAACACGAGAACCCCACATACTCGAATTGGGTGTCATGCCCCTCGTAAGCCCGGCAATCTCAACGGCAATATAATCCTCAAGCTCTTGACTAACTCTTGGATTCCTCCACGGGTCGAGATACACGTTTACAATGTTCGTCCCGAAAGAGCGCATCCACTCCATGTTTTTATCGTTTGACGCTTGCGTGAGCGATACAAGTACGATAACAGCGGCAACGCCGATGATTATACCCAGCATTGTCAAAAAACTGCGGGCTTTTTTGCCCATTATGGCTTTTATAGACATTCTGAACGCTTGAAATAGGTTCATAGTTCCTCCGTTATTTTTCCGTCGTGTACATGAATGCGGCGTTTGGCAAACTGAGCGATTTTCTCGTCATGTGTAATGAGTATGATAGTTGAACCCCCGGCGTGCAGACTTTTAAGTATCTCGATAACGTGCGCCCCGGTTTTCGAGTCAAGGTTTCCGGTCGGCTCGTCGGCCATTATAATACTCGGATTGGTTGCAATCGCCCGCGCGATTGCCACGCGCTGCTGCTGACCGCCCGACATCTCAGACGGTCTGTGGTGCATTCTGTTATCAAGCCCAACGCGCCTAAGCGCGTCTTCCGCCATATCATAGCGTTTCGAGGCTCGTATGCCCTGATAAATCAGCGGCAATTCAACATTTTCCAGTGCCGTAAGACTTCCTAATAGATTAAATCCTTGAAAGATAAATCCAATTTCGTGATTTCTTACCCGTGCCAGTTTTGTGTCTGACAGCTCGCTGACAAGCTCGCCTTTTAAGTAATACCGCCCGTAGGTGGGTATGTCGAGCAGCCCCAGCATATTCATCAGCGTGGATTTGCCTGAACCGGACGGCCCGACTATGGCGACATATTCGCCGCTGTCAATGTCGAGCGTCACGCCGTTAAGAGCGCGAACTTCGCTCTCCTGTCCTTCGCCGTAAATCTTATAAACTTTATGTATTTGTATAAGTTTTGACATTCCGTTACCCTATGCGTACAACGCCGCCGCCGCCATATCCGCCGCCCATTCCCGCGTTGGGGTCATAATCCAGTTCTTGGGTAAAGACCTCCGCGCCTTCCCATGCGCCTGAGGTTATCTCAACCCCGGCGGCAGTCGCCATGCCGGTAGTAATCGGAACGGCAAAGAAGCCGGCGGGCGTTGGCACGTCGTCGGGCATATCCACCGCGTTTTCGGGGCGTTCGTCTGTTTTTATGAACAAAACAGTACCCATGGGTGTCATTTTAACGGCGTTGGTCGGCGCGACAATTATATCAAACCGCTGCTCTGTCGTTATGGTGTACTGAACGCTCATGTTCGGCAGCAGTGTCCCGCTGTAGTTGTCCGCCGCTATTATAGCGGGGAAGTATGAGTACCACCCGTCATTTTTCGCGGAAAACTCAACGCTCTCTACCATTCCAAAGAAATACTGTGTTCCGTCCTGCGTCCATTGTTCAAGCTGTGCCATTTGTCCGGGCGCAACGCCGCTGATGTATCTCTCGTCAATCTGTGCCTCGATAACCATCTGATCGAGCTGTGATATTGATATGACCGCCTGCCCGGACGGCTCGACTTTCTCACCCGGAAGCATACGGCAGTACATAATCGTGCCGCTTATGGGTGAGGTTTTTTGAAGGTTCTCATATTTCTTTTCTTCAGTCTCGATTTGCTCCAACCTCTGTTTTATAATTTCATTATTCGCCTCGATACGCGAATTATCTGAGGTATACTCAACCTTACACAATAACGCCCCTGCGGAGTAGCTGTGATAGTCGCGCATATTATACTGCGTAATCTTGCCCGTTGTCTCGGATACAATCGCCTGTTCGCGGTTGTTGCGGAGTTTTCCGGCATCCGCCGGAATCATCTCCTCGCCGCCCTGCGTGTACATAACGGCGGTCGCCATCATATCCTTTGCCAACGCACCCGGATTCTTGACCGCGAACTCGACCTCAAACAACACGATACCCTCGGGGGTAACGCGCCTGACTTTTTCAACGTTGCTGACAACCCCCTCAATGACAGACATACTTGACGGGATAGATATCTGAGCGGACATACCCTTGTTAATATCGTCTTCATAAGCATAAGAATAATAGAGGGTTAAAAGCATCGTGCTGTCGTCAATAAGTGTGCCTAATCTGTCGCCCGGATAGACAAAATCCCCAACGCTCTTGTCTCCGACATCCTGTAGCTTCCCTGCAAACGGCACGGTTATAGACGTTTGCGAAATAGCCTTGCTCTGCTGTTCGCGAATTTCATCGTTTTCTTTTTCAAGGTCTTCTATCTGTTTTTTCAAATCCGCGATAGTTTTATCGAGAGCTTCGGAGTCAAGTATGTACAAAAGGTCGCCCTCCGACACCAAATCCCCCTCTGAAACAAGCACATCGAGAACTGTGCCGCCCTGAATTATGGCAATATCCGCCGACTTGGCGGGTCTTACATAACCCCAACCCGTGGCGGTGTTCTCAAGCATTCCGTTATACAGAAAACTCGTTTCAAAAAAAACCTCTTCCGGCTGCATGAATAACTTCCAAACCCCGAAGGCTATACCTCCGAGGAACGCGGCAAGCACGGTTATCCACACAATACGCGCAATCAGTTTGCGGCGTTTTTTGTTGGGCGGCTTTTTCTGCTTTCTTCCGGATTTTATAAATTCTTCCTCTTGCTCTACCGCAATCGGCGTTGTAAGTGTGTCCATATTACCTCCGAAACATTTTTTGCTCTATATTGAATTATACACTTTGCCGTCACTTTTTGCAAGAGTTTAGCGGCAATGGAATTAATTACAAGTTTTTTGACGAAATCTTCCGCCGTTTGTTCCCAAATTCTTTTCCCGTCAGCTTAAAAACTTTTCCGGACAGCAAAACTAACGCCAGAAGGTTGGGAAGCATGATAAAACAGTTGGCAATATCCGTAAAAAGCCAAATTTTATCCATGGCGATAACCGACCCTATCGGAATAGCCGCCACATACAGACATCTATAGATTGTCAGCGGTAATTTTTTATTCCCGAAGAGATAAGCGCAGCATACCTCGCCGTAACACGACCATCCCATCACACTCGCAATCGCGAACAGCGACAGCGATACCGCGACAAACCCCTCTCCGCCCGCGCCGAAAACAGACGCGAACGCCGTACCCGTCAGAGCCACGCCATCTCCCGCCAGAGGTACGGAGACCAAGATAGTAATACCCGTTAAAGTACACATGACTATGGTATCAATAAAAACTTCCAATGCCCCCCACATACCCTGATGCGCGGCGTTGTCCGTGTCGGCGGCGGCGTGCGCCATCGGTGACGAACCCATGCCCGCCTCGTTTGTGAACACACCCCGCGCAACGCCGTAACGCGCCGCCATAGCGAATGTGTAGCCCGCCGCGCCGCCCGCCGCCTGTTTCAGTCCAAACGCGGAGCTTATAACCGACTCAAGCGCGGGCAATATCTCGCTCGCGTTGGCAACCAGAACCGCGACAGCTCCGACAGTGTACAGTATGGACATGAACGGCACGAGCCGCTCCGCAACCTGTGAAACGCCTTTAATTCCCGTAAATACCGTCAATGCCGCCAATAATGCCGCGCCGATGCCGACATACAGCGGGTTTATGTTGTAAGCTGACTTCAACGCGCCCGACATCGCGCCGATTTGCGTGAGGTTGCCCGTGCCGAGCGTTGAGAGCAGGCACACGGACGAGAACAGTACGGCGAGTTTTTTTAAGCCCAGACCGTGTTCCATATAGTACATCGGGCCGCCCAGCCATCCGCCATCAGGACGGCGGCGGCGGTAGAAAATCGCCAGCGCGACTTCCGCGTATTTCAACGCCATACTGATAAAAGCGGACGCGCACATCCAGAACAACGCGCCCGGGCCGCCCATGATGAGCGCACTGGCGACACCCGCTATATTTCCCGTACCCAAGCATGACGCAAGCGCGGTGGACATCGCGGCAAAAGGCGAAACGCCCGAACCGCTTGTTTTTTTCTTTTTCATGCCGCCAAGCGTTAAGCGGAACATCGAGCCGAAACGCTTTATCGGCAAAAACCCTGTGCCGACTGTGAAATAAACGCCCACTACAAGCAATATGGTGAGCATGAAAGGTCCCCAAAGAAACGCGCCAATATTTTCAAGCATAAAAATACCCCCTTGTCCTATTTATGACAGGGGGATTTGATTTATGAATGCTAAGTGCTAAGTGTTAATCAATTATATAAATCGTATTTTTCTTAAAAATACCCGCCGCAAATCCAATTTTGAAAAAGAACTCCATGTTCTCGTAGCTGTCATAACGAGTCGCCTGTAAAAAATCGCTTAATGTGTAGGTTTCCATGTGTCCGTATGGATTGCTTATAGTGATTTCATCCGCACCGACATCCATTGAGGTAATAATCGCAAAATGGAGCGTCCATACGCTTTCCCCGTCATTGCTGTATAAAGCGGCAAACTCAAACGGTACGGGCATACCTTTTTCAAGACTGCTGTAAACCATTTCAAGCAACACGGAATTTGCTAAGTTTGAATGTTTTGTTGTATGAAATTCGGGGAATTGCGTGTTCATTTCATTAACAAACCCATTACCCATCGCGGTAGTTATCTTTCCATCGTTCTGTGCAAGCAAACCGTTTTCAGTTATATCCTTGCCTTGCCAACGCGCCAGCAATTCAATACAGGCATATCCACAAGACACTTCTTGTTCTATGACCTCAATACCATTAACGGCGACAGGTATTTTGTATCTTTCATCAGAATAGAACGCGCTAATATCATCATTGATTCTGTTATCGACAATCGCTTGCTTTATAAACATCACGCCAACAACAACGGCGATTGCCAAAACGATAAATGCCAAAACGATAAGCACTCGTTTGATAATTCTTTTCAAAAACTCTCCAACTCCCAACATCGTGTGTAAAATAACATAAGCCGTACCCGCTCACACTTACCAACGCGAAAAAGAACGGTACGGCGTATAGCCAGTATAGCACGAACCGCGCCGCCGTTCAATCCCTTTTCCGCAAAATACAGCCGCGAGCAAAACGACCGGGTGTTCCCGGTCGTCTCTCATATTACAGGCAACTGCCGAATAATGACGATACCTTATTCCAGTCAAGCACGTTGAACCAGTCGTCTATATAATCCGCTCTGACATTGTAGTGCTTGAGATAATATGCGTGTTCCCACACGTCAATCAACGCTATGGGACATAATCCAAGCGTTAAAAGAGTGTCCTGATTGGCGGTGGTCTTAATTATAAGTTTTCCGTCTCCGTCAACCGCCAGCCATGCGTAACCCGACCCGAACACGCTTAACGCCGCTTTCTTAAACTGAGACTTAAACCCGTCCAACCCGCCGAAATCACGTGTCAGTCGTTCGGACAGTTCGGCTGACGGCTCGGTTTCTCTCGCGCCGCTCATAATGCTGAAATAGAACTCATGGTTGTATACGCCGCCGCCGTTATTTTTCACCGGGGTTCTCAATTCCTCGGGCAGCCAGTTTGCGCTCTTCAAAAGTTTTTCAAGACTCCACGATTGATATTCCGGTTGGTCTTTCAACGCCGCGTTAAGATTGTCCACATATGTTTTAAGATGTCTGTCGTGGTGGATGTGCATGGTTTTTTCGTCAATAAACGGTTCAAGCGCGCCGTAGTCATAAGGCAGGGGTTCAAGTGTAAACGGATAATGCTGCTGCATATTTATCATCTCCTATCATTAGATTCTATTGCTGAAAAAGAGATTATATTCTAAAAAACAGAATAGCCGCAACGGGACGATGTGGCATCGTCTACGCTTCTCCCGGCATTAGCCCTGTTGTGAAGTATTCTTCAAACACCGTTCCGTCCATAGTTTCATGCGCGAGCAGGTATTTCGCTATATCGTGCAGTTTTTCCAAATTGGAGTTCAGTATATCGGTGCTTGCCTGATATGCTTGGTCGATAATGCTCTTTATCTCGTTGTCTATCATCGAGGCGGTCTGCTCGGAGTAGGCGCGGGTGTGTCCGTAGTCACGCCCGATGAACACCTCATCATTTTCGTTGGCAAAATTTATCGCGCCGACATTGTCGCTCATGCCGTACTTTGTCACCATATCACGCGCGATTTTTGTCGCCCGCTGAATATCGTTGACAGCCCCGCCCGTTATATCCTTTATTACAATCTGCTCCGCGACACGTCCGCCCATAAATGTGACAATATCTTCATACATCTCGTTTTTGGTTTTATGCGTCCGGTCTTCCTGCGGAATGCTGATAGTCATACCCGCCGCCATACCGCGCGGAATAATAGTGATGTGATGGACGGGGTCTTGAGTTTTCAACGAACGTGTAACAACGGCGTGTCCCGCTTCATGGTACGCGGTTATTCGCAGGTCTTTCGGCGGTATTACCTTACTGCGCTTTTCCGGACCGGCTATAACTTTAAGCATTGCGTTGGCTATATCGTCATTGAAGATAACGGGATGATTTTCCCGCGCCGCCAGCAGAGCGGCTTCGTTGAGCAGATTTTCCAAATCCGCGCCGGTAAATCCGGCGGTGGTTTTTGCGATATCGCCGAGGACAACGTCTTCCGCCAGCTTTTTACCCTTTTTGTGGACATTAAGGATTGCTTCGCGCCCTTTTATGTCGGGATAACCGACATACACCTCACGGTCAAAGCGACCCGGACGCAGCAACGCGGGGTCGAGGATGTCGCGGCGGTTCGTTGCGGCAAGTATGATAATGCCTTCGTTATTCCCGAATCCGTCCATTTCGACCAGAAGTTGGTTCAGCGTTTGCTCGCGCTCGTCATGTCCGCCGCCCATGCCCGCTCCGCGATGACGACCGACGGCATCTATTTCGTCGATGAACACAATACAGGGCTGTACTTTTTTTGCCTGCTCAAATAAATCGCGTACACGCGATGCGCCGACACCGACATAAAGCTCAACGAAGTCCGAACCCGATATAGACAGGAACTGACAGCCCGCCTCGCCTGACACAGCCTTTGCCAACAGCGTTTTTCCCGTACCCGGAGGGCCTACAAGCAGAACGCCTTTGGGGATACGCGCGCCTATATCAATGAATTTCGCGGGAGCTTTCAAGAACTCGACAATTTCCTGAAGCTCGGCCTTTTCTTCTTCCGCTCCGGCGACATCGGCAAACGTCACTTTTTTCTTTTCATCAGTGCCGAGGCGCGTCCGCGCGCGTCCGAACTTCATCGTCCTGTCCATGCCGCCGCCGCCCGTGCGGTTAAACATGAAGTACCACAGTACGATAAGCAGGGCAAACAGGAAAACATAGGGCAGCATCGAAAGCCACCACGGCGGCACATAGCGCGGGATATAGCTGTAATCCTCAAGGATTCTTCCGTCTTTTGCCTGTTCAAGAATCAAATCGCCGATGTCCTCCCGCAGGAACTCTATGCTGTAGAGCTTGTGTTCAACCAGACTTGGCTGATTATTCCTAAGCTCAAGAACAAGGGTTGTTTCATCAGTGACCCAAAACTTTGCGACTTTCTCCTGCCTGAACAGGCGCACAACCTCGGCATAGCTCACAGAATCGCGCTTCGTATCTTTAAGCATATACATAATCGCTGACAGCAGTACAATAAGCACGATTATATAAAATCCAATATCGCGCATAAAGCCGCCTTTTTTATTGTTGTTATTCTGCTGGTTCATTAGCTAATCACCTCGCGTATAAAGAAGGTTTTAGTATTCCTATATAAGGTACGTTGCGGTATTTTTCGGCAAAGTCGAATCCGTAACCGACAACGAATGCGTCAGGGACTTCAAAACCCCTGTAATGAATATCGACTTGCACTCTGCGCCTTTCCGGCTTGTCCAGTAATGTGCAGAGCTTTATAGACGCGGGGCGGCGCATACTCAGCAGCTTCATTATATAACTTAATGTGATACCGCTGTCAAGTATATCCTCGACTACAATTACATCGCGCCCCTCGATGTTTTCGTTTATGTCTTTAAGAAGCCGAACCTGACCCGATGTTTCGCTTTTCGTTCCGTATGAAGAAACCGCCAGAAAATCAACAGTGCATTCTATCTTCATGGCACGCATCAAATCGGACATAAAAATAAATGATCCTTTCAGCACTCCGATAAGCAGCGGAGTTTTACCTTTATAGTCTATGTCTATCTGCGCCGCCATTTCCGCTATCCGAGTTTTTATCTGTTCCTCAGAGAAGAGCAACGACTCGAAATCCTTGTGTAAAGCCATTATATTTCCTTTCTTACCTCTTTTTTCGCAAGGGGATTAAGAGGTCTCAAATACAACCGCATATCATTGTATCAGAAGTTCCGGAAAAAGAATAGTCTAAATTGTTAATTTTTTTAACTTTCCTGAAAATCCGCCTCTTAGCCTTCGCTAAATTTTACTTGTAATTGTCCGCGCGGCAATATATAATGTTCCTGCAACTAAAAGAAACGCAGGGGATAATGTATGCTGGACAAATTAAAGCAAATAGAACAACGTTATATAGAGCTTGAAACTCGCCTTTCGGATGGGGATGTATACTCCGACCCGTCCGCTATGGCAAAACTTATGAAAGAGCAAAAAGAGCTGTATCCCTATGCACAAGCGGCACGGGATATAGAGAAATGCCTTGAGCGAGAGAGCGAAGCACTCACGCTTATAGACGGGCGCGACCCTGAGATGCGCGAGCTTGCCCGCGAGGAGCTGTCAGAAGTGCGAGGGGAGCTTGAGCGGCTCTATGCCGAGGCAAAGATACTGCTCCTGCCCAAAGACCCGAACGATGATAAGAATGTTATACTTGAGATACGCGGGGGTGCGGGCGGCGAAGAGGCCGCGCTGTTCGCCGCCGCGCTCCTGCGTATGTATACGATGTACGCAGAGCGCAACCGTTGGAAATTTGAAATAATGAGCGTCAACGAGACGGAGCTTGGCGGTATTAAAGAGGTCAGCGCGTTGATTGAGGGGCGCGGCGCGTATGCCCGGCTAAAATATGAGAGCGGCGTACACCGTGTTCAGCGCGTTCCGGACACCGAAGCATCGGGGCGCATACACACTTCCACCGTGACTGTCGCCGTTTTGCCCGAAGCTGAGGAAGTTGACATCGAAATCAACCCGGCGGATCTCAAAGTAGATACCTACCGCGCCGGGGGCGCGGGCGGGCAGCACGTTAACAAGACAGATTCAGCCGTCAGGATAACCCATATGCCCACAGGCGTGGTGGTAGAGTGTCAGGACGAGCGCAGTCAGCACAAAAACCGCGACAGAGCCATGAAGATTTTACGCTCAAAATTGCTGGAGGCAAAAACAATCGAACAGGAACAGGCACTTGCCAAAGAGCGGAAAAGCCAAGTCGGCACGGGCGACCGCAACGAGCGCATACGCACTTATAATTTTCCGCAGGGGCGTATGTCCGACCACCGTATTAACCTAACGCTTTATAAGCTCGGCGCGATAATAGACGGCGACCTCGATGAGACTGTTGACGCGCTTGCCAGCGCGGCACAGGCGGAACAGCTTACAGTTAACAGTGAATAGATAACAGATAAATTCGTAATTTTGGATAATATAACAAACGAGGTAGTCCTATGATTGAAATTGAAATCAAAATCAAACAGACAGTAATGAAGGAAATGAACGAAGACGAAATCATGAATCTTGAAATAGACGATTTTCGTGATTTAACGCCTCAAGAAAAACAGCAAGATGATTTTCGCCGTATGTTTCAAATGCTTGGCTTAATTTACAAGAACCAAATAGAAATTAAAGATATGTTAGCGTCAAATGAAATTTCGCAAAAGCGTATAGTGTAAACATTATCTGTGCGATGTTGTATAGACTTAATAAAAAAAGCAATATCTTTTCACATGGGGATATTCATGAAAACGATTTTACTTTCATCAAACGATATAAAAACAGCCGCCGAACTGCTTCTCAACGGCGAGATTGTAGCCGTACCGACAGAGACGGTGTACGGATTGGCGGCAAACGCATTGAACGCAACAGCCGTGGCTAAGATTTTCACGGCAAAAGGCCGCCCGCAGGATAATCCTCTCATCGTTCATATCGCGGGCAGGCATCAGCTTTACAATCTGGTTGAAAATGTGTCAGATACGGCGGTAAAATTGATGGACGCATTTTGGCCCGGCGCGATAACCATGGTTTTTCCGGCTTCTCCTATTGTGCCGAGCGTTGTAACGGCAGGGCTTGCGACAGTCGCCGTGCGGTTACCAAGCCACCCTGTCATGCTTGACATTATCAAGGCGGCGGGCGTACCGTTTGCCGCGCCCTCCGCAAACTGTTCGGGATTGCCCAGCCCGACACGCGCGGAACACGTACTGGACGACCTTGACGGCAAAATCGCGGCTGTCGTTGACGGCGGCGCGTGTGATATAGGCGTGGAATCCACCGTACTGGACGTGAGCGGCGAAACGCCGCGAATACTGAGAATCGGCGGCGTGGGACAGAGTGATATAGAGCGCGTGTTGAACATGAAAATCGCGCTTGACACTAACGGCGGCGACAAACCGAGTTCACCCGGGCAGAAGTACAGGCATTACGCGCCTAAAACGCCTTTGACGGTTTTGGAAGACGGCGACCCCGGTATCCATATTGACCGCGATAACGAAACCGTTGTTTATTTATGTCCGGCGGAGAGGGCAAATATGTTCAAGAAGCACATCGTATACGGAAGTTTATCAGAACCCGAATCATTGGCGCGAGGGTTATATTCCGCGCTTAGAGAAGCCGACAAGTCGGGCGCGGAACGGATTATAGCCGTTTGCCCTAAAGGGGAATGTTTCGCGGCGGTTAGGGATAGATTGTACAGAGCGGGAATGGATAACTAATGAAAATCATAGGTATAACAGGACCGAGCGGTTCGGGCAAGACGAGTGTTCTTGAATATTTGGAAACACGCGGCGGCGGTATAATTAACGCGGATTGCGTATACCGCGCTCTGTTAGAAGAAAATACCGCCATGAGTAACGCGGTTAGAGCGCGTTTCGGAACATCGGATACCAAAGAATTGGGCAAACTTGTTTTTTCTGATAAAAACGCCTTGCGCGACTTGGAAAATATAACGCACCCGATAGTTATTGACGCGATTGAAAACGAGCTTGATAGACTGCGCTCGCAATGCGCGTTCACCGTCATAGAAGCCATTGCTCTGTTAGACAGCGGGCTTGCCGATTTGTGTGATGCTGTTATAATAATAAGGGCTGAACATGAGAACTTAGTAGAAAGAATAGTCACCCGCGACAATATATCACGTGATTATGCGGAGACAAGACTTAAAAACCGTGAATTTACAGGTGATTTTGATTATACTGTTGAGAATAACGGTGATTTGGCAAATTTATATTCACAAATTGATAAAATATATGCGGAGGTTTTATGCAAATGAAGAAAGAAGAACGTACCGAACGCTGCAAACGCTTGTTTTACACCCCGAAAAGTGCTTTTGACGTAATCGACACCAGTGATGCCGATGCGGTAGAAACGCTGTCATCGTCATACAAAGATTTTCTCGATGGCAGTAAAACTGAGCGCGAGTGCGTTGAAAACGCGCGTGTAATGGCGGAGCAGTGGGGATTCAGACCGTATCGGCGCGGTATGGAACTCAGTCCCGGCGACAAAGTGTACACCGATGACAACAACAAAGATATTATGTTGGCGGTCATAGGGAAAAACTCCCTTGACGAAGGGCTTAGGGTGATGGCGGCTCACTGCGATTCGCCGCGCCTTGACTTGAAACCCAACCCCTTATATGAGGATGAGGGGCAGGCGTTCTTTAAGACGCACTACTATGGCGGCGTTAAAAAGTATCAATGGTTGGCGACACCGTTGGAACTGCACGGCGTTATCACAAAAAAAGACGGAACAGTTATCGAGGTGCAAGTGGGGAATGACCCATACGACCCCGTTTTGGTAATCAATGACCTGCTGCCCCATCTGTCCGCCGAAATTTCTAAAAAGACAATAGGCGAGGGGTTTTCGGGAGAGGGCTTGAATGCGCTCGTGGGAATAAAGCCCGACCCGGACGAGGGCGACAACAGGGTAAAACTCGCGGTTATGCAGTGGCTGCACGATAAATACGGCGTTGTCGAGGAGGATTTCCTTGCCGCCGAGCTGTCGCTTGTTCCGGCGCAGAACGCCCGCGATGTGGGCTTCGACCGCTCAATGATAGGCGCGTATGGGCATGACGACCGCTGCTGTTCGTTCGCCGGGCTTCAGGCAATTTTGGAAACCGAAAACCCGCAGTATACTGCGGTATGCGTCATAGTGGACAAAGAGGAAATAGGTTCAGAGGGTGTTTCGGGCATGAAATCAATGCGTTTCGATACTTTCATAGGCGACCTGTGCCGCTCGCAGGATGTCGAGCTGAGGCATTGCTACGCGAAGAGCCTGTGCCTGTCCGGCGATGTGTGCAACGCATATGACCCCAACTATGCCGATGCCCATGACAAGCGCAATAACGCTAAAATCGGTTACGGTCTGGGGGTATTCAAATACACCGGGCGCGGCGGTAAGTCGGGTTCGTCCGATGCGTCGTGTGAGACTATGACCCGAGCGCGCAGGCTTTTGGATAAAGCAAAAGTCAAGTGGCAGGTCGGAGAGATGGGCAAGGTGGACTTGGGCGGCGGCGGTACAGTGGCGGTATTTCTGGCACAGCGCAACATCGAGGTTGTGGATGTGGGAATCCCCGTGCTGAGTATGCACGCGCCGTTTGAGGTTATCGCCAAGATTGACCTTTTCATGTGTTATAAGGCGTATTACGCGCTGTTTAACGAGATATAGGGAGGATTTATCATTGATATCACTTAACAATGTTACAAAGACATATGCCCACGGCGGCACAAAGGCCGTGGACAACATCTCGCTGAACGTCAAACGCGGTGAGATATTCGGCTTTCTCGGCCCTAACGGGGCCGGAAAGTCCACTACTATAAAGATGATAACAGGCATTCTCCAACCGACTGAGGGGACTATCTTCATTGATGGCGTGAATCTCGCCGAAAGTCCGGAGGAATGCAAGGCAAAAATCGGCTATGTACCCGACAGGCACGAGGTGTTCGAGCGGCTGTCAGGCGTGGAATATCTAAATTTCATCGGCGATGTTTACGGTGTTTCAGCTTCCGACCGCAAAGCTCGTATGGAGAAATATCTTGATATGTTCGAGCTGTCAAACGCGGCGGGCGATTTGATACGCTCTTACAGTCACGGAATGAAGCAGAAACTACTGCTTACGGGCGCGCTTCTGCACAATCCGCCCCTGTGGATACTCGATGAACCTATGGTAGGGCTTGACCCCAAGTCCGCCCTGCGCTTGAAAGAGCAAATGCGCGAACATTGCGACAGCGGTAATACCGTGTTTTTCTCAACGCACGTACTGGAAGTAGCGGAGCGTCTGTGCGACAGGATAGGCATAATAAAAGGAGGACGGCTCGCGGCGGTAGGCACGATGGATGAACTTAGGTCCGGCAACAGGGACGAGACGCTTGAAAAGCTGTTCTTTGAACTGACTGAGGGTGTTGAAATATGACGCTTTTCAAACAATGCTTATTGCTGTTTTGGGTGCAGATGAAAATGCGGCTTGGTCTGTCCGCGATGAAATATTACCGCAAGCACGATAAAAAGAAGTTCAATATGAACATCTTTATCCTCGTGGCTATCATATACGGCTTAGGCGCGACGCTCTTCGTTTACGGCGCGATGTACCGCGCCATTGTAAAAAGCGTTATTGAGTTGGGTTTCGGCAGTCTTCTGCTCGCCGTCACGGTACTGCTGGCAATGATACTTTCGATGTTTTTCGGGCTGCTGCAACTCAACGCCACGGTGTTCAACTCAAAAGACGTTGAATGGTACGCGCCGATGCCGCTCAAGCCCGAGTCGGTATTTTTCGCCAAATTCGGTCTGGTTTATCTGCTCGAACTTGCCACATCCGCGTTTATCCTGCTCCCCGCCTATGTGCTGTATTCGGTTGAAATAGGGTCAAAACTGGGATTTTGGCTGGTCGCGGTAATTACGCTGCCATTCGTGCCGATAATACCGCTCGCGCTGTCCGCGCTGCTGTCACTTCCGCTCGCCAAATTTTCATCGCGGTTCAGAAACCGCGAAATAATTTCAACTGTGCTAACAGTTGTTCTGGCACTGGGCATCATGGCGGGCAGTATGCTCTCATCGGGCGTGATGGGGCGCGTTGCCTCCGGTGAATCTATAAATATAGATAACATTCTATACGATGTCGAGCCGATTCTGCGTCTGTTGACATCTGTGTTCCCGCCCGCCACATGGTTGGCGGTGGGGCTGACATTCGCGGACGGCGCGGTCAGCTCGCTATTGCTATTCGCGGGTGTTTCAATCTTGCTCCTAACTTTCACCGTATGGCTTGCGGGTAAAATGTACTACTCGGGCGTTCTGGCGATATTGGAAGCACCACCCGCAAAGCGCAGAGCCGGAAAGCCGCAAAAAGTTGACGCGCAGGCAAAATCCCCGCTGTTTGCGTTGGTGTTATCTGATTTCAAACTCATAGTCCGAACGCCGATTTATCTGATGAACTCGTTCTCGGGTATTTTTATAGGTGTTATCGTGTTTATCATGCCGCTCGCTCTGAACACCGAATGGGACAATTTCAAGGGAATGCTCGATAACGCGATAAACGATTCCAACCCGTCATTGATACTGGCGATTATGGCACTCATTACAATATTCTCGGGGGTTATAAACCCCGCCGCAAGCACGGCGTTCTCGCGTGACGGTAAAACCATATGGCTTATGCAGACTATTCCCGTGCCGATTAAGACGCATATCATGGCTAAAATTATTTGCTCAACATTTACGGCGGCAATCAGCGCGATTATAATCAATGTGTGCGTATGCGTTGTGTTCCCTAAACTGATACCGTTCGCGATTATGGCATATGTCCCTGCTGTGCTGGCTATCGCGGCGGCAAGCGCGGCGAGTATGATTCCGGATATTATAAGCCCTAAACTGAAATGGGACAACGAAGCCGAGGCGATGAAACAGAACATGAATACTCTCTGGGGTATGCTCACTTGCCTTCCGGTCACGCTGATAATGATTGGATTGCTTGCTGTTATCGCGTTTACGGGTACACAGAGCCTTACAGTCTCGCTTATCGCCTTGCTTATCTTAACCGCCGGGCTTGCATACGGCGGACTGTATGTCGCCGTTCGTATAGCCGAACCCCGATTTAAGACCAGAGGTGAACGTCTGTAAAATATAATTGCCTAATAATTAAAGTCATGCTATAATACCTTATGGATAAATAATCCAAAAATATACGTAAAGAAAAGGAGTTAATTATGCGTAAAACAACGAAAAGATTGCTTGCTATTCTGCTGACCCTCACAATGGTGCTTGCCAACACGGTAATCGCCTTTGCCGAAACTCCCGATGAACAGGAACTTATTCCCATTAGGGTATTTGTTGAGGAAATGGGTGTCGCGGCTGAATGGGATGATGACGAGCGAAGCATAACGATTACCCTCGTCGATGATACATATATACTATACGCGAACAGCAATGTAGCCTTCATAAACGGCGAAGAGCTTACACTTCAGAACAACGTTACAATTATAGACGATTATTCCTATATCACTCTTGACGATCTTTATACTCTGCTTACCGCCTCAACCGAGTCGCGATACTTAGGAACAACCATTAATACGGCAATGCTTGCGGCTCAACAATACGCGGAAATGTTATCAATACCCGGCATAACCGTTGCCATAGTTGACGCGGAAACCGGGTTTACATGGACACAAGGCTTTGGTGAAGCGACTGACGGTGTGCCTGTCGATGAATACACCCTGTTCAATTTAGCTTCTATTTCAAAGTCGTTTACAGCCGTTGCGGTCATGCAACTGGCGGAGGCCGGAATAATTGACTTGGACGAGCCTGTTATAACCTACTTGCCCGATTTCAACGTGTCCGCCGACCTTCTCACCGGATTGGGCGATTACAAAAATATTACCCCGCGTATGCTGTTAACTCACGCTTCGGGGATTCACCCGGACATCATGGCGGCGGGCGTTCTTACAACCGGAAAATCTAATCCCGCTTATATGGACGGTTTCCTTGAAATTATCGCCGAATACCCCATGGCATCCCCCGAAACTACAGCGTTTACCTATGCCAACAACAGCTTTACTTTACTTGGCGTACTGGTTGCGGAGTTGACGGGCGCGGACAGCTATCACGGCGGATTTGTAAACTATACCCAAGAGAAGATATTTAAGCCTGCGGGTATGGAATTGACTACTTTCGCGCTTGAAGACAAGCATATGCCGCATTTGTCACAGTCTTACGCGGATGCCGATACCCCCGATGTAAACCTATTTTATAACGCACTGCCTGCCGGAGGTATCTATTCAAACGCGCACGATATGGCACGCTTTATGCACTTTATCTTAAACAAAGGCACATATGACGGCACGAGTATCCTCTCATCGGCTTCGGTGGAAAAAATGCTCGAACCCCAAAACGCGGTCTTTGCCGCGCCTTTGGATATTATATCGCCTCATATGATTCCGGGGCTTGGGCTTCTGTACATGACGGGACTTGACGGATTTACATATTCGGGGCATCCGGGCAATCTTGTCCATTTCCACTCCAACATGGCGTTTGACATGGACAGCGGCTTAGGCGTTTTCGTGTCCGTCAACAGTATCAGCGGTATGCCCGCGCCGAACGTGCTGTCCGCCGCGCTGCTTCAAACAGCAATCTATGAAAAAACAGGCGTTATCAAAGTTCCCGAATCTGATTTAACCGTCACACCCGTTGCGATTACAGCGGAAGCGTTAGGCGAACTTGAGGGACTGTATACTTTTGAGGGCGAAGTTGTCAGCATTGTTGCCGCCGAAGGTGTGCTTTATATCATGGGAGTACCCGGTCTTGATATCCCGTTAGAGTTGATTCCTCTGTCCGATGGCAGCTTTATTAACGCCGACACGGGTCTCAGATTCTGGTTTGAGGAATACGAAGGTGAAACGCTTCTCTATTTGGGAGAGTTCAAATCCATTCTAATCGGCGGAAAGTTCGAGCCTGAACTAATAGAGCTTTTATCGGACGGACAGGGAATTGAGCCTTGGATTGGAACATATGAAGCGGTTGCCCTTGAGGACGGATATGTCAGCCTTATAACCAACGCTGAGGTCGGCATTGACGAAAACGGACTGCCGTATCTGCGGTTGTATGCTCTTCACGGACTAACGCCTTTCTCAATTCTTATACAGCTTGACGATGGTCTCTATCTGGGCGATGTCATATTTACCGCCGATGGCGAAGATGTGTTTTTGGAGATTTCCGGGGTAATACTGCAAAGAGTTCAAGATTAAAGCACAATCAGAAAGCGGCAGGGCTTACGCCTTGCCGCTTTTTTAGCTCGTAGGGCGCGCCCTTTGGTCGCGCCGTTTCTATGCAACCCCCATGTTGTAGGGAACGCCGCCCTCGGCGTTCCGCCGTTTCCCCTGTCATCGGCGGTAATATTACAGCCTGTAGGGGCGGTCGTTCGTCCGCCCGTTTTTTAACGGTGCGCCGAGGGCGGCGCACCCTACATACGGGGAACGCGGGACGATTGAAACGGCGGGCGGCATATATGCCGCCCCTACAAAAAATTTTGCAAAACGCTTTACAATTCTGACAAAATATGCTATAATTATCATAGGGATTCCTTTAGCAGGGATTCCTTTAGCAGGGATTCCTTTAGCAGGGATTCCTTTAGCAGGGATTCCTTTAGCAGGGATTCCTTTAGCAGGGATTCCTTTAGCAGGGATTCCTTTAGCAGG
>WRJE01000039.1 GCA_009782385.1 Oscillospiraceae bacterium
TCGGCTCCATACAGTTTAACCGCTACGCTTGACGGCATCATTGCCGTTGTTACTCCGCCGGACAAAACATCCGTTATCGTCTTGCCGTCTAACACACCCTTTTTGTTAGTGCCGACTGTCGCCGTCCATGTTATGCTGCTCGGGTTAGTGTTTGATCCGACATTGTTGGTTTTGCTCAGGAATGAGCGCGACACATTTCTTGTAACAGACTTGCTGACAGAGGTGGCGTTATCCGCCGTTATCGACACGGCGTTGGCAATGTCAAAGTTATATTGCAGATTACTGAGTTGGCTCGAAGACCCTTTTCCAACGTTATACTTTTCAATCAGTTTGTTAATATCCAAGGTATATGTAACGGTAATCACTTTACCCGGCTCAAGTTCGTAATCACCGAAATCCAAGTTAAGTTTGCCGCCGGTCCACGTTGTTTCCGGGGCAGAGCCAAAGGAAGTGCCGGTTGTTGTAATGTTGATGTCTGTAATCACATCCTCCGCGGCTAGACCGCTGGTTCCGCTGATGCTCGGAATATCGGCAAGTTTGATACCTTCCAAATTTGCTTGGTTGCCTGCCGGGGCTGTGATGGTTATTGTATATTCAACAGTTTCGGAGGTGTCCGTGCTGCTATATGCGGAGCTTTTTGCGACCTCCATTTTGGGAGGGTCAATATGAACAGCGTTTACTAAGATTTGTTGACCTCCGAAAAGAATGGGATCCCCTACTTGTATAGCTGTTAACAACGCATCAATTTCCAACATAAACGAGACGTTGAAATAATTGTCGATAAAGTTTGTGCCCGGGGTTCCATTATCGACACCATTGTAACTGTTGTCAACCTCATCGAATTTAACCGTGACAAGTCCTTCGGTCGTAATCGAATATTTGCCGCAAGGATTTCCGTTGGCAAGAAGGATAGGCTTGTTGTTTACGGCGGAAGGCACAGTCACATTGGAGGGGAGCTGGTAGGTCAGCTCACCGCTGCCGTTATATCCTAACTGAATGTCGGGATTGCTCTCCGCGTAGTAAATTTTGAAAGTATATTTTTCGCCTAGAGTAAAACTTCCATCGTTGACCTTGCTACCGCCGGCATCAAATACATCGACGTTTGTGAGAAACCCCTCCAAATCAGAAAGATAGGTGATGGCGGCAAGGGCGTTATCGTCCGGCCGGAGCATATAAACGGCGAAAATTCCTGTTTGCATGACAAGAAGAAGCACAAGCATACACACAGTTAGCTTCTTTCCGAAAGAATATCGCTTTTTCATAATATTCGCCTCATTTCAATAATATTGTGATTTAACAGGTTAGACACAAATACGGGAGCGCGTTCGCCTCCCCTGCTATTACGTTTCTTATAATACCACAGGTTACAATAAATGTCAAATGTTTTAGGAATTTATTTTGTGAAAATTATGGCAACCGCGCGGGCGGCGCGGGACGGGACGCACAGGAGTGCGACCCCTGCGTCAATAGATTCGTTTGCCTTTATGTTTGCCTGTCTGAGAAAAGTAAACCCATTCACAGATATTGACGGCATGGTCGGCAATACGCTCAAGATATTTCGCAATCAGCAAAAAATCAATCGCGCTGTCCATATGCTGAGGCTGAGTTTTGAATGTGGTGACAAGCTCCTGCTTAATAAGGTTAAAATAATCATCTACCGCGTCATCTTTAGCAATAGTTTTTTTGGCAAGCTCTATATCATATTTAACATAAGCGTTAACCGCGCTGTTTACCATTTCGATTACCGCCGCCGCCATTTCGGACAGATGACTGGAATCCGCGAAAGTGTTTTTAGCGTCGATGCGCGTGGTGAGTTCCGCGATGTCCGCGGCGTGGTCGCCGATACGCTCGATGTCGGTCGTCATTTTGAGCGCGGTCGTTATATTTCTCAAATCCGATGCAATCGGCTGTTCGCGCGCAATCAGCCAGATACACTTGGATTCGATTTTTTTCTCCATTTCGTTAATAGCTTTATCATTTGCAATAATTGTTCCGCACAGCTCCAAGTCATGTTCTGAAAAGGCCTTTATTGAATCGCTGATGGCCTTTTCGACTTCGCTGCCCATGGTGATAATTTCATTGTGGAGCAGTTTAAGATCGTTCTCAAAGTCTTTACGAGTCACTTTCGTTTCCTTCTTTCCTTCTTAATCGGGGATAACGCGGAATCCCCTCATAGACCGCTCGTACTATCCGAAACGACCCGTTAAATAATCGTTGGTTCGTTGGTCTTTGGGGTTGGTTAAAATCTTCTCCGCAGTGCCGTGTTCCACAAGGTGACCCATGAGCATGAACGCGATATGGTCGGAGACGCGGCTCGCCTGCTGTACATTATGCGGAGCGATTATAATGGTAAACTGCGCTTTAAGATTTTTAAGAGATTCCTCAATTTTAGCGGTTGAAAGGGGATCCAATCCGGAACACGGTCTGTCTAAGAGTATGACCTCCGGCTTTAGAGCCAGAACACGGGCAATGCACAGACGCTGCTGCTGTCCCCCGGACAGCGACATCGCCGGAGTGTACAGCCTGTCTTTGACATCATCCCAGAGCGCGGCTTCTCTTAGCGACTGTTCAACGATGCCCGTAAGGTTTTTCATGTTTTTTGTGCCGCTCAGGCGCGGCCCGTAGGCTATATTGTCAAAGATAGATATAGGAAGCGGTGTCGGCACATCGAAAACCATGCCGACTTTTCGGCGCAGTTCGGTTACGCTGACATCCCTGATGTTATTGCCGTCAAGAAGAATCTCGCCCTCAACGCGCATTGCGGGATTTAGGTCGGACAGGCGGTTGAGCGACCTTAGCAGAGTGGTAATCCCGCTGTTAGCCGGACCGAGAACGGAAATAATTTCATTCGAGGGTATATCAATGTTAAGACTATGGATGACCTGTTTATCACTAAACCAGACATTCATATCTCTAACACTTATTTTATGCTGTCCTGCCATAGAAATATCCACTTTCACTGTTAAATATGGTTAACGCCCTTTGGCTATGAAACGGTTTATAAGCGTGTTCGCAACGACATTGATAAGGAAAATCAGGATTATCAGCAACGCGGCCGTACCGTATGCGTTCTCGAAGGAGATTGCTTCGCTTGCCAATATATAGAAGTGAACCGCCATTGTGCGCGTTGGGGAGGTAAGCGATGTAGTCATACGCAGAGCCGAGCCGGCAGTCAGAACAACGGCGGCTGTCTCGGCGACACAGCGTCCGACACTGAGGATAACGCCGTTTGCTATGCCGCGTATTGCTGAGGGTAGAACGGTTTTTACGATTGTCTGCCACTTAGTGCCGCCCAGCGAATAGCTGACCTCGCGGTACAAATTGGGAACGGCAAGTATTGCTTCTTCCGATGTGCGTATAATAGTGGGAAGTATCATTATGGCAAGCGTCAGTCCGCCGGAGAGTACAGACCACCCCATACCTAAGTATTTAACGAAGAAGATAAAGCCGAAAAGCCCGTATACGATGGACGGTATGCCCGCCAGCGACTCCGCGCTGAAGCGTATAACACGGGTAACCATGCTGTCGCGCCGTGTATATTCGGCAAGGTAGAACGCTGTCCCGATACCGAACGGCGTAGCTATAACGATTGCTACCAGAGTAACCATCAGTGTTCCGACAATAGTTGAGGAAATTCCGCCCGAACGCCCCATATTGCGCGGGATTTCAGTTAGAAACTGCCAGCTTATTACAGGCAAACCCCTAATCAGTATATATGCTATAATAACCACAAGAACGGTTAACACCGAGAGAGCCGCCGCCCAAATAAGAGTTTTAATTATATTTTCGGTTACACGCGAGCTTCCCTTCATCATCTCTTCCTCCGTGTAAGATATTGCGCCGTGGAGTTAAGAATCATGATAATGATAAACAGCACAATGCCTGTGGCAAACAGAGCTTGCTGGTGTTCGTCCTTGGCGTATCCCATCTCTATGCCGATGTTTGTCGTAAGTGTTCTTACCGGGTCGAGAACCGATGTGGGGAGTGCCACGGAGTTACCCAAAACCATAATGACCGCCATTGTTTCGCCGATTGCCCGCCCGATACCCAGTATAACGGCGGATACAATACCGGACTTCGCGGCGGGCAGCAATACAAATCTTATTGTTTGCAGCTGTGTAAGTCCCAACGCCAACGCGCCCTCTTTATACAGATATTGCTTTGGGATTGCCAGAATGGACGCTTCGGAGATGCTGATAATAGTCGGCAGAATCATTATGCCGAGGATTATCGAGCCTGCCAATATACTCAACCCCGCGCCGCCCAGATAATTGCGGATAAACGGAACAACAAACAGAAGTCCCCAGAATCCGTATACCACCGAAGGGATACCGGCGAGCAGCTGTATTGCAGGCCTGAAAATCTCCCTCATTCTAACGGGCGCGAACTCAGCCAAGAATATACTGCAGCACAGACCGATAGGTATACCGATTATAGCCGCCCCAAGCGTTACGGAAACAGACCCTATAATCATAGGAGTTATTCCAAACAGACCTCTGCTCGGTGCCCACGTCATGCCAAAGAAGTTTTTTAAGCCGACATTGGCAATAAGCGGAACTCCTCTTGAAATTATGAACACCGTAATCAGCGCGAGCATAGATATTGAGGAGAGCGCGAGGATAAAAAACACGCGCCCGGACAGCTTTTCGTTAAACTTCTTCATCGTCAGTTCCCTTCCATAGGAATCAGACCTTCATCCGCCAGCAGCTTTTGACCTTCGGCGGAACAGGTAAAGTCAATAAATCGCTTGACCGCCCCTTCGGGAGGACGGCTTGAAACAAACAGAAACGGCCTGTAAAGACTGTACAATCCGTTCTTTACATTTTCGCCGGATGGCGTAACGCCGTCAAGATTAAGTACTTTTACATCGCTGTCCGCAAGACCGAGGGAGATGAAGCCAATAGCGTTCGGGTCGCTTGAAACAATTTGTTTTACCGCCCCGTTTGAGTTTTGTATTATGGCCTTAGGGGTGACCCACTCGCCGCCCATAATCAAGCTCTCAAAAGCATCTCTTGTTCCCGAACCCTCTTCACGCGCTATGACATGGATTTTTGCGTCAGTTCCGCCCAGCTCGCTCCAGTTGCCGATACTTTTAGTGTAAATACCGCGTATTTGTTCCAAGGTGAGGTCAGATACCGAGTTGGCGGGGTTAACAATCATAACCAACCCGTCTTTGGCGATTTCGATATGCCACAAATCCATCTCGCTGTCTTTCAAGCCCCTTGATGACATACCAATATCGGCGGTATTGTCCTCCGCCGCTGAAATACCGGCGGACGAGCCGCCCCCTTGAACGTCTACCTCACTATCGGGGACTAAAATCGAAAATTCTTCCGCCAAAACCTCCGCGTATGGCTGTACCGATGTAGACCCGGCAACAATAACCTTTTCAACGGAACTATTACCGCACGCGGACAGGAGCAAAAGGAGCAATATCGCCGCAAAGGATGTTTTTATATGTTTCATAAACTTATCCCTATAATTACATTGTTAATTGTTGTTGAAATACCGATTAAGTATTGCGGTGTTCTGTGTAGGGGCGACCTTTGGTCGCCCGCGGACGAACGCAGTTCGTCCCTACGAATTACCCGTATCTTCCCGTTATATAGTCCAGTGTGCGCGTGTCTTTGGGAGAGGAAAACATATTCTTTGTAGGGGCAAACTCCACCAATGTTCCCGCCTTGCTGTCGTCAATCATGATGAATGCCGCCATGTCGGATATCCTTAACGCCTGTTCCATGTTGTGCGTTACTATAACAATAGAGTATTTTTCTTTCAGCTCCAACATCAACTCTTCAATTTTCATGGTAGATTCGGGGTCAAGCGCGCTGCATGACTCGTCCATTAAAACCACATCGGGTTCCATTGCCAGAGCGCGGGCTATGCACAAACGCTGCTGTTCGCCCGGAGACAGCTCAAACGCGGATTTCTTCAAGCGGTCTTTCACTTCTTCCCACAACGCCACTTGAGATAAACTGCGATGCAGAATATTTTCGAGTTCGCCTTTGTTCTTAATGCCGTGGTGTTTCGGCCCGAAAATTATGTTCTCATATATGCTCATAGGGAACGGATTGGGTCTTTGGAATACCATTCCTACTCTTTTTCTGAGCGTTTCAACGCTCATGGTTCTGCTATAAATCGGGTCATCGCCCAAAAGCACGTTGCCCTCAAGCCTCGCGCCCGGAATCAGGTCGTTCAAACGGTTGAAAACCCGTAAGAGAGATGATTTCCCGCAGCCGGACGGGCCGATTATCGCGGTAATAGCGCGTTGCGGGATACCGACTGTGACGTTTTTCAGAGCGTGGAAGCTGCCGTAGTATAGGTTAATCGCCTCTGTTTTCAGTATAGACGGCCTTGATTCCGGTTTGAATTCTTCCATTATTTATCCTCACATACCCGTTGCGGGGGCTGGTCAGCGTTTTTTGCCGTTTATCATTATAACACAATATCGTAATTTGGCAATACCTGACGTAAAAAATAATCATACGACCGCAAATATTCAGAAAAATTACATTTCACCCTTGACAATTCTCCACAATCTGATACAATAATACACAGTTACCAAAAAAACATCATAAGTATATCCGTGGCAGGAACGAGGAGCAGCAACTCCCCGTCCCCTGAAAGCAAAGGTGAGCAGACACCCCGCAAGCAACCGGATTACCGGCGCCACTTCCTTGTATTATACACCATTCCGCCCAATTTCGCAACTCAAACTAATCAATCTTTTGGATTGTAGGGCGAGACGCTCATGGTGTGCCGTTTTGGACACCTTGGACGCGCTATCGATGGTATTGTAGTATAACAGTGGCGGCTTTATAGGAATATAAGGCGTGCCCAAGGGTTGATAAGTCAATCCATGGGTACGCTGTTTTGTTTTCCTCGGCCGCGCGGGGGCGGGCGCGGCAGGAGGTTTTTTACGCCCAAAATTCAATATAAATGGGGAATTAAAATGTCAGCTGAAAATAGTAATTGCGGCAACTTGCATTATGAAAAGATGTATTTAACTCTGACCGGCACTGTTACCGACTCTATTGAGGCATTGCGCGAAAGCTGCGTTTTAATACAGAATGTTCAAGAAACAATGAACAAGATGATATTTGGTATCGAAAACATAGCTGTAATTTTAGAAAAAGGGCAACAAAGAGCCGAAGAAATCCTTGCGGATTGTCCGGACTGAAACGCCGTTGTATAATTTTGGTATCACCGCGCAGAATATATCCGAGGTGATAACAATGCGTTACTCCGATGTTCATGAGCTTATTGAACAAGACCACAACGCAAGGGCATACTTCAACTCCTTACCCGCCAATCTGCGTGATGGACTGAAAGCACACGGAAACGGCATAAACACGCTTGAGGAATTGCGGCATTTCGCGGACATCATCCGCGAAAGGGGCGGCAGACAGTAGGGGACGATGGTAATCGTCCCCCGCCGCCCTTTAATGAAGCCGCTGTATTGTGATTGAAAGCTCTCCGTCCTTGAGTTCCACCGATGTATCATCGCTCATCATGCCGACCAGCACCATCTCTGTGGAGCTTTGCGATTCACCGCTTAACCCCCAGTAATCCTGTTCCATTTCCCGCCGCCGTGGCGCACCGACATCTTTTTTTAGAACCGCCATTTCCTCTTCGGTCATTTCTGCCGGAGAGGCTTTTATTGCGAAAACCGTCTCATTATTCTGAATTTTAACATCCAAGTGAAAGTCGGTTGCTCCCATCAAATGACAGTATGAGAGCAGCTCGCCGGAAATAAGCATGGTTTTTTCAAACTCAGATTTCATTTGTTTTCTTCCTTCCTTAGCATGGTAATCAGCGGCAGCAGGAACATTGCGACAAATCCGGCCGCAAATCCGTTGTTGTAAAGATTCATTCCGCCGCCGAGATACGAGGTGTGCGCCGCGATATTTACGTGCAGAAATCCCGCCAGCATTCCCCATAGCCATCCGTATTGCCCCGCTATGGGAGCAAGCCCCGTAGAGAACAGGATGACGATGATATACTTAGAGCTGCCTATATCCCAACCGAAAAGAAATACGGTAAGAATCGCTCCCAACATAACAGGCGAGATGTTTCTCAGGTGTTTTCCAAAGCTGCCGAAACCCGTAACAGTCAGTATCCCGGCAATAACAGGTCCGTTGAGCTCCGCGCCGAGAACGAGAGCCACGGTGGTGGAGAACGCGCAGAGGACAGCCATATTGACATAAACGCTGTTCCGGTATTCAAAGTAAAAATCCGATACAAGCCGCCCGGAATGTTTGAAGATAGCGCGGAATCCTTTTAATGTCTCTCTTATATTGCCGCGAACCAACCCGTAAATCAGCAAAAGACAGGATATGGCGTATAGTCCGATGGATATGCCTAAATTATTGCCGCTGCTGAGTATTTCATGCGAGCTGATGTCAATACCCATGCTTAATAAAACAGAAGCGAACACCGTGCAAATCAGTCCCGCGGCAAACCCCATACTGTATAGATTATAGCCAAGATGCACCCTTACCGAACCCGCCGATATAGATGGAAAGAGAAAGCCGGCTAAAAAGCCCAGTATGATACCGGCGATTATCTCCAGAGGCAGATTGTTCAGCCTGAAGAATGATACGGTGGGCGAAAGGGTCGCCACTAGGAGCGCGGCAAGCGAGTAGTTAATAAAAGGTTCTCTTTCGTATCTTGAAAACAGCCACACTCCAAAAGTGAGCGGAATCATGTTGGAGATGTTTTTACCGAAAAAGGCGAAGCCTGTGGTCAGCCACAGAGCCATTATAGTCGCTCCGGTCGGTTTTACTCCGGCTAAAACCAGCATCAGCACACTGAAAATGCCTGTCACCGCCGAATTAACTAAAGTCGCGCCCAATCCTCCGACAGCTATGTAATCGGTCATCAGAATATCTCTTAATGTAATAATCCTAATCATGCCGTTCCATATCTCTGCGGGATTTTCAATGCAGAACGCAACTATAATGAATACAAGGTAAATTGCCAGCATTAACACATAGCAGTCATATAGTATTGGCTTTATCCTGCCAACGCGCATTATACTCTTAACTCCAGACCGTCATACGCAACGGTTATCCCGTGCAGTCTCATTTTCTCTTCAATTTGCGCGTGATTGAGGCTTCCGTTATGTGAGAAGTGCGACGCAACGTAGCGCGTGCGGTTATTCGCGCTCTTTTGCTGGAACATACGACGTTTTACGGTAATATTATCCTCGATTGTCATATGGTTCGGGGTGTCGCTGTTGGTTGGATTATTACAGTCAAGATTTACGAGGTGCAATGTCGTTCCTGCAAGGTAATCCCATGTTTCTTCGGGGAAAAATCCGGTATCCAATCCGTAAAGCATAAAACGCCCCTTAGACTCGACAAGGTAGATAAACGCGCCGTCACAGTGCCGGGCTTTCAGCGGGGTTATAGTATAGCCGTCCGTTTGAAACGGCTCGAAAAGAGACACCTCGGTAAACTCACAAAACTCGCGGATACGGCGCAAGTCATGACTGTTAAACGCTCTTTCAAAATCTTCTTTTACTTGCCTGCTCCCGAACAAATTCACCTTTGTTCCGGTTATCGCATATGGCGGCGGAAGATTCCTAAGGTCGCCCGGATAGAAATGATCGGTATGCCCATGCGTTATTATGATGTTTTTTACAAGTGACAAATCTACCTTTAACGCCAACGATTGCGAGTATAAATCGGCGGGCATATCAATTAAAAGCTGTTTGTCTACTATCATTGAGCTGCGCCGCCTTAAATTTTTGCCGCCCTCCAACCGCGCGTGCATACACATACCACACTGACAAAAGACACCGGGGATACCCTCCGATGCGCCCGTACCTAAATACTGCACCTGCATTTACAGTTCCTCCTTATAAACATTACAAATCTCTAACAATCCCAAATCTCCAAACAGCTGTAATATCGTATACGTCTTTTTTCTCTCTCTGGCAAGCACAATGCTTTCACGCAGAAGCCCATCATTTACCTCAACGCTTTGCGCGTCAGTCGGCGCATCGAACAGTTTGAGTAAACCCGTGACATCTTCGGGGTTTGCAGTTTCGCGGGCTATTTTTAATATCTCATCCCAATGGTTGAGTATAAACTCAAACGGCAGGTTTGGGTTGAGAACGGGGATTAACGCATCCGCCGCCGCGCCGTATGCGCGCTTAACGTGCTCAAGGATTCCCGCCCGGTCTTCGGGCTTGGGACGCAATGGTAAATCCGGCAGAGACTTCCAAAGCCGCAGGGCATAAATAGTCGCCACCCCTACTTTTAGTCCGTGAGATACGGGTTCGCGCCCCTCGGCGGCGGCTCTCATTTCCCAGTAATGCGCCAGATGGTGTTCCGCGCCTGATGCGGGGCGCGAGTCGCCGTAAAGGCTCATGGCGATTCCGGACAAAATCAGCCCCTCGGTTATATGGCGTATTGCCATAGCGTCACGCCGTGCCGCGTCCGCCGCGCTGTCGCGGCACTTTTGAACCGCCGCCGACATAATGCCCGCAATATCTTCCGGCATAGGCTCACCCGTGAGCAGATGTGACAGCTTCCAGTCGGCGAGCGCGTTGAGCTTGCCGAGCATATCGCCAAGCCCTGCTGCCAGCATTGGCATTGGCGCGTTTTTAAGGATATTGATGTCACAGAAAATCGCTGACGGACATTGCGTCTGCGGCGTTATTTTCATGCCGCCCACAGTCATTGCCGCGCCCTTAGCGGAGTAACCGTCCATCGATGGTGCTGTTCCGACAATGGCGCACGGGCGGTTGACCCTGTACCCCACAAACTTGCACAGGTCGTTTATCGTCCCCGACCCCGCGCCGAGTATCAAATCGTTTTCCGGTTGATACGCCGCGCACAACGCTCCGATTGCCGTCTCATCAGCCGTCAGTATGTGTTCACCGCGATAGATGAACCGATCGTGCCTTATCCCGACCTGTTCAAGCAGGGCGGAAACCTCCGCGCCCGCGGCTTTATATGTGTTCTCGTCCGCAACAACAAGAGGACGTGTAAAGCCCTTTTCCTTCACCCATTGGGGAACGAGAGACAGAATACCCTCTCCGACTTCTATGCGCTCAATTATTTTGGCGTAACGCTCCCACATAATTATTCCTCTGCCCTGTAATCTATCCGGATTATTATATTGTTTCTGTCCGTTTCCATATGCAGCACCGCGCTTCCAAAACGGTACATTATAACAGAACCTTCATACATATTGTCATCATCAAATTTGTCCTCACTGTAGTCCGGCTCACCCAGTATGTCATAAACTTTCTGAGGGTTATCCTCGCTTAAAATTATGCCTAAATAGTTACCTGTTCCATAAGCGCGGAACGCGCTGAATCCCGTATTTTCCGCGAATATCAAAAACAGATCGTCATTTTCGCCGCTGTTTAGCACGGTTTCCGTTATTCCAAGCTCGGGATGTTCGGCTAAAACATTCACTCTCTCATAATCAATTTCATCATAAAAACTGAATCCCACAACAGAGAACGGATTTCCATCCCTCAGGTCATAAAAACTGCTCAGTTCTTTGGTCTTGCTCATCCATTCTTCCGGCGGCTCTTCGTCATCATCATAGTAATCGGGTTCTTCATTGTATTCTATAATTTCGGGAGCTTCCGTAACCAACCGCATTATTTCATTTGCTATACGCGCCGTCTCAACCCCGTGCATATGCGATCCGCTCTCCGTGAAAACAACATTCCAGAAGGCATCGTCCCACATTCTTTGAAGTTCGGGATTCGCCCTCTCATACTGTTCGCTGTCAATAAAGGCGACATTCTGCACATTAACACCGTCGTGCAATAGCGCGGTTCTGGCGTTTTTCATAAGCATCCGCAGTTCCGCCCGCATCGCGCCGGACATAGTATTTCTGTAAAACATCGCGGCGTATTCTTCCGGCTCGACATACTCGCCCGGAGTAAACAAATCGGGCTTGAAAAACCCTATTATCCTAAAAACACCTGTGTATTTGGGAATGGGAACGGTATAGGCTTTCAGATAATCCAAAATCCTGTCCGCCTGATAGTAATACGCGCCGGGAGAGAAAGCGTTCAGAAACATGATACCCGCCACCTCGTTCGGATACAGCGCGGCATAGTGTATCGCCTCGAGACCCGATGTCGTGTGCGCGGCAATGACAAACGGACCTTTCTCGCCGATATCGCCCAATCCCGCTCGCATTTCCTCAACCATATTATCAAGCGTCCGCTCTGAAAACTCGCTACCCGCGCTGCCGTAACCCGGGCGTTCAACCGTTATAACACGCACCCTATCCATCAGAACTTCGGTTAGCGGCATATAATCCAATATAGGACTTGCCGTCCCCCAACCTCCCAGAAGCAGTACGGTCGGAGCTTCCGCGTTTTCGCCTTTTATAAAGAAATTCGTCCCGCCGCCGTTCGTAGGCGTAACACCGCGTTTATAGTACGCAAGCTCGTCTGTTTTCAGCGCGAATTGATTAAAAATCGCGCCCAAACCGAGCAAGCCGCCGATTATTATTATGACGGTTATATACCCCGGTATACGAAAGCGTTTCTTTTCACCTATCAAGAAATTCACTCCTACCCGATAGCGGACAAATCATAAGGCGTGGTCTGATATACATAGTAATTAAGCCAGTTTGAATAGAGCAAGTGACCGTGCGAACGCCACGCCTGCGGCGGCGTTTTGCCGGGGTCATCGCCCGGGAAATAGTTGTACGGTATTTGAATGTCAAGCCCGCGCTCTAAGTCGCGGAAATACTCGTTGGATAGAGTATCCGCATCGTATTCCAAATGCCCGGTCATAAACACGCGCCGTTTATCCTCGTCTATTACGAGAAAAACTCCCGCGTTGTCAGATTCGGCGAGTATTTTCAGCTTCTCTTCACGCTCGATGTCCGACTTTTTTATTCCTGTGTGCCGCGAATGAGGCGCGAGGAACACATCGTCAAAACCGCGCAGGAGCGGCACGTTCTTAGCCCGCAAGCTATGCGGATAGACCCCGAACATTTTATTGTCAAGCGGATATTTATCAATGCCGTAATAGTGAAAGAGAGCCGCCTGCGCCCCCCAGCAAATGAAGAAAGACGAATGGACGCGCTTATCCGCCCATTTCAGAATCTCACTCAGCTCGTTCCAGTAGGCAACCTCCCCAAACGGCATATTCTCGACCGGCGCGCCTGTTACAATCATACCATCGTAATGTTTGTGTCTCACCTCGTCAAAGGTTGTATAAAAATTAAGAAGATGTTCCTCGGGCGTGTTTTTTCCCTTGTAACTCGAAGTTTGCAGAAGGTCTATTTCTATTTGCAGCGGCGTGTTGGACAGGCAGCGCAGAAGCTGCGTCTCCGTAACGATTTTTGTAGGCATGAGGTTTAGTATTATCAGTCTTAGCGGTCTTATATCTTGACGCGCGGCGCGGCGTTCGGTCATGACAAAGATATTCTCGCTGTCAAGCACGGCGCGGGCGGGCAGGGATTCGGATATTTTAATGGGCATTTTTTCAATCCTCCATGTGGTATTATAGCATACGGGAGTGAGGTTGGCAATGGGAGAAATTTGTGTGCGCCCTGCATAAAAACGCCTTGATGAACCGGATTTCCCATCATAAAGGCGTTGTGTTTTTTCCAAATTCGGGGAGATAGATTACATTGCCGATTTTTTTGTGAATGTCGGCGGTGCGGGCTCGCTTGCGGGAGTAGTGATTGATTTTGCCATAGTAATAGTCCTTTCTTGGTTATAAAAATTTTTTGACTTTTAAGTTAACCCGTGGTAGAATGCAATGGTAGAACAGATTGAGGGGTTATAATGATTGATAAGGTTCAATATTGGCTTGATTTGTGTGACGAAGATTTATCAGTTGCAGAGGTTTTATTAAAATCTAAAAAGTTTTTGCATATGGCTTTCTTCTGTCATTTAATCGCAGAAAAAGCATTAAAAGCAGTTGTGGCACATAACACTAGCGATACCGTTCCAAAAATACACAAGTTGAAAAAATTAGCAGCATTAGGCAATATAACAAATGATTTATCAGCGGAACAACTTAAATTTTTAGATAGATTAATGCCTTTTCACGTTGACGGACGTTATCCCGAAAATAAACAGGCTATTGCTATAACGCTTAATGCAAAAAATTGTAAAGGAATTTTTGAAGAAACGGAGGAATTTTTATGTTGGATAAAGCAAAAGTTAGGGAAGTAGCCGATAAATATTCCGAAGAAGTTTGTAAAATTCTCAATCCCTCAAAAATAATATTGTTTGGCTCATATGTCAACGGAAGCCCTCACGAATGGAGCGATATTGATATAGCTGTGTTAGTCAATGATGTTAAAGACGAAGATTGGTATAACACTTGCGTTTCATTATGGGGAATAAATGGCGATAATATTGACGATTTCATTGATATAGAACCGCATTTATTAAATCCCAACCACGACCCAAGCGGCTTTGTCGAACACGTTATAAAAACAGGGGAAGTTATTTACCAATCAGCTTAATTCTCGAAAAAATCAATCGCCTTGATGAATGGGATTTACCGTCATCAAGGCGTTTTTGTGTTAAATTCGGGGGGATAGATTACATTGCCGATTTTTTTGTGTTACCGGATTTTGGGGTGCGTGAATATTCAAAAGCAAGGCTGTTCTTTATTGACCCTCTCGTATGTTCGTCTAAAGCTCTGTACTGCTCAATCATGGTTCTTTCATCATCGCTTAGAAATGAGGGGATGGATTCATGGCGACCTAACAGATAATCGGTGGTGACATCAAAATAATCCGCTAACAGGCTCAAGGTTTCGTAATTCATCTGATGTTTGCCTGTTTCATAAGCCGAATACGCCTGTTGCGATATGTTCAAAAATTCGGCTATATCCGCTTGTTTGCATTTTCTTTTGCCGCGTATTTCCGCAATCTTCAATGATAACATAATGGCATACCCCTTTTTTTATAGAGTATAGTAAGGGACGGTATGCTTCAATAAATACGGCGTTATATTGTGAGAAATCTGTGAGAATACTTGACAATACGGGAAAGCGTTGTTAATATGTAAAAGAGTATATCGAGAGGTTGTGTTTTTGTGAAAAAATTGCTTAGTTTGATGTTGGCGTTGTTATTGACGGTGGGATTCATTCCTGTGGCAACTACTTCTGCACAGGCGGCGGATTCCTCTGTTGGTCTGCTACAACTTATGAGAGGCTTTAATGTGCTGTCTGGTAAAGAACTTACAAACTTAAACACAACTAATAATATTTTGAAAGCTGGTGCTAGTAATGCTCTTTCGGACTATTATGATTTTACGCAAGCAACCGAAACCGATACTTTTGCAATGTCGGGAAAATCAATGGTCGAATTTGCTCTTAATTCTGGTGTTGACTTGAAAATTGAGGCATCGGGAAATGTCAGTGTAGGCAAGTTGTTTAAGGCGAGTGCCGGAACTAAGTTCAATAGGAGTTCAAAAGCCGCTTACTCAAACTCAGAAGAATCGTGGTTTTACCAATTCGGAATCAATCATACGCATGGAAAAAATGAAATTAAAAACTTTGATTCTATAAATACGCAGAGTGCGATACAAAGCCAACTTGACCCTACTTTTATAAACGACTTGAAAAACGCCGACCCATTTCTAGTGTTTCAAAAATACGGTACACATTTCATAACCTCATATGCCATGGGCGGCTGGTCAGAATTTACCGCATCAACTATAGCTACGAAAGAAGCCTCCTCAGAAAATATATCTACATTGAATAAGGTCTATGCAGAATCTTCGGCTAAAGCCAGCGGTGTGTCGGTTGGCGGAAAGGTTTCTGCGGAACTGGGGGTGGATTTGTCCACTGAATATAATAAGAATGGATTCAGTTCCTCTTCAAGCAACCGGACGCGCGGCGGCATAGGTGGTATTACGTTTACAAACAATGAGGATAAAGTAACGGAAACATATAACGCATGGTTGAGGACTTTTACACCAGTCAACTCATATATATTAGTAGATCAGTATTTGCAGCTGCGCGGTATATGGGAATTGCTCCCCGATGGTTATGAGGTTAGATATAACCAGTTGATGAATGAATACATAAAACGGTCGATTGCACAAGACTTGGATTTTTTCGATCAGTTTATATATAAATCTACAGGAAAAAAATCGGATGTAGAACGAGCAGACGTAATTGATGCCGCCGAATATAATCATTCGGCAAATCCTGTGTCAGAAATGATTTCGATTACGACAGCGGATGAATTTGCGAACATTGGCAGCTCCGAGTTTCCACTAAACGGGAAGTATATATTAACTGCCGACATTGACCTTACCGGTAAACAGTTGGCATTGGAAGGACAGATATTTGACGGGACATTCAACGGCAATGGGAAAACCATTACATATAAGTTGGAAAAAGATACGTTTTCAACCTCAACCGATGAGAATGTTGGATTGTTTCCAACAAACACGGGGACAATAAAGAACTTGATTGTAAAAGACTCCGAAATAAAATGGGAAAACACATCCCCGAGACTTAACTTTAGGAAATATAACGCGGGAATAATAGCGGGCTTAAATATAGGGAAAATAGAGAATTGCCGTGTCGAAAGTTCACAGGTAAATATTGTTGGGACAATTGGTGAAATCAGCGGTGGAGGCATAGCCGGAAAGAATAGCGGCACAATATCCCAATGTAATTTTTTTGGGGGTAAAATAGTAGGTAACACATTTCCTAATAATGCCCTAATAAATTATAGCTATGTGCATATGGGTGGTATTGTTGGTTACGCACAAGGAGGGAGTGTTTCTGACAGTTATACGAATACGAGCGTTAAAGTAGGAACGAGTACCAAAAAATCAGGGGGGTATGCGGGAGGTATAGCGGGGATTGCAGGTGTGAGTGCATCATCTTTCTCGAATTGTTTTTCAGTAGGGACGGCAGAAGCATCGGGAGGAGATGAGAGTGTAAGAGGGTATATAGCAGGGTGGATAAATAATCCTAACATACATAGTTTTTCAAACTGTTTTTATCTGAGCGGAAAAGCGATGAGAGGAACAGGAAATATAAAATCAGAGCCAGAGGGCATAAAGGCGGTAGCAAATTATAAAATTGATGAGATGGTTAGTGCATTTACAAAAAGTGGATGGGAGTACAAAACTACAGATTCGCATCCCATGCTGCCGGAAATTGAAACAATGTCCGGTATTGGTTCGGCATTTGTCGTAGAGTTCAAAAATAAAGACATCGACAATCGACCAACTTTTGAAATCGGGTATTTATTACCGCAGAACTTATCTTCAGATATGAGAGTTTATTTTACACCTGCCGCATACGTTACTGACCCGATGGGCAACGATATTACTGATAAAGTTACGGTGAGATACAGTTTTGCCAGTGTTGGTTCAAATGATATGCTATTTATATATGACGATGGAACTACTACATATAATGGTACATTCTCAGTAAATGTCCAAATGCCATATGAACCAGTCACTAGCATATCACTAGACAAGAACACCTTGTCGTTACGAGAAGATGGCACGGCAGTTTTAACAACTATAATAACTCCCGTCATGGCCTCAAACCAATCCGTAACTTGGGTGAGTTCCAACGAAAATGTTGCGGTTGTAGATGAAACCGGGAGGGTATCAGCGGTAGCGAGCGGCTCTTCCATAGTTACGGCTACAACGGCAGATGGCGGTTACTCCGCACAGTGTACGGTAACTGTAGGACAAAACGTAGGTGATGGCAGTAATAACATCAACTATGACATTGAAAACGTATTCATCCCCGGCTCGGGGGCAAATGGCGTTTCCATCAACCTCACCCAAGAAACAATCACCCTCGGTGACTACAAACCCGCCGCGTTCAGCACAGACGGCGGGTCAAAGTGGAAGCCAGTTAAAGACGCATTGGGCGCGGCGAAGTTCCCCAAATTGTTAAATAAGGATATGACCCTGCACCTCTCCGACAAACCGATAGAGAAGTCAACAAAGCAACCTCCCGAAGACGCAACTATAGTAACGTTTGCCGCGATAGAAAAACGTGCGACCGCCCCGAAGCTGACAGTTAATTATGAGATAGCCGCCGACAAGACAGGCACAATGGCGGGCGAGTGGGTGTTAAGCGAAAAAGGCGGCACGGAAGCTGTCAAGAAAGATATATTGGTCGGAGTTGCTTCCGGTAAAAACGTTGACGGTAACGGGTTCGGTCAGTTTTCTGCAAACGGCGGCATAGCCGTGCAGGGAGCTAAAAAGACGACATATTTTATTAAAATCGGTCCTGCCGAGAGCGGCGGCAAATATACAGCAGCAAGCAAAGCAAAGAAGGTTTCGGCGGCGGGTCAGACGAAAGCACCGACTTATAAGGTAAACACAAAAGCCGAAAAGAAAGACAAGGACGGTACGGTAAAAACCCCGGCATCGGCTATTATTAAGGTAAAGGCTAATACATATGTTTCAATCAGCGGCGGCACACCGACATTGTACTCGGCAAAAGAAGATTTAGACGTATTGAACGTCACTGGGACGATAGAGCTGTGGATGGCGGGTACGGCGAAGAAACCCGCAAGCGTGAAACAGACGATAACGCGGTAATTCTTGAAATTAACATTCAAAACCGCCGTGAGGATGAAAAACAATCCTCACGGCGGTTTTTTCAAAAATCATTGACAGGTATAAAATTATATAGTACAATAAAAACAGACAGCAACCCCGACGAGGAACATTGCGTTCAATAAAATTAAAATAATGAGCCGATACTTAGTTGTATCGGCTCACAAAATATGAAAAATAAGTTTATACGGGTGAACACATGAATCTAAGCAGGGTAAAAACATATCTTATAATTATCCTTCTTGCGGCCAATGTCATTTTGGCGGTTCTGTTCGGATGGCGTTTCCTTAATGAACGCGCAATCAGAAATCGAGCCGATGAACAGCTTATCGAACTGCTTGCCGCGCAGGGCGTTAATGTCGGCGAGCTGCCATCGGGGACGGCTGCCGCTCTGGTTCTTTCGCGCGATTTATCGGCGGAAGGCGCGGCCGCCGCCGCGCTTTTGGGAGAATGTGAGGTTACGGACATAAGCGGCGGCAGATACCGCTTTGAAAGTGAGTTGGGTTGGGCGGTATTTCAAGCCGGAGGACGCTTTGAGATAAGTCTGCACAGCGGCATTACATCAAAAAAAGATTATGAAAGCACCTGTCGTGAAATTCTGGGAACGATGGGCTTTTCAGGCGCGTCAAAAGGGTTTTTAAGTGAAGCGATACCCGGCGGCGGGTTTGTTTTGACTTTCGGGCAGGGTGTTGAAAAACACCCTCTGTATAACGCGATTGCGGCGTTCGATTTTTCGGATAACGGACAGCTTTTAAGAATATCCGGCGTGTGGGCATTGGGGTCGGTTGAAGCCACGGGCGCACAGTGCAAAAGCGCGGGCGCGATTTTGCTCCTGCTCGCGGCAAGACAGCAAGCGGAAATAAGAAGCATCGAACAGGGCTTCAGGCTCATACTCCAGACACCCGACAGCTCAAGATTGTCGCCTGAATGGCGCGTTGTCTTAGAGGATGGTGACGAGCTGTATTTGGACGGTTTTACAGGCATCGAGACAACAGCGGGTGAATAAATTACACCCTTACAAAACTAAATTATCCAATGTCGAAACCAAGCTGCCGATTTGCGGTTTTGACAGATGCGCGTTTACGCCCAAAGACTCGCCGTAAGTTTTCTGAGCTTCGTCAATTAAGCTGGAAAATACTAATACCGGCAGTTTTTTGAGGAAAGAATCCCCTTTGATTAGTCTGGTAAAGTGATGTCCGTCCATCTGCGGCATTTCTATATCGGTTATTACCGCCGCCGCCTTTGTTTCTAACGGACTTCCGGAAGTTGAGCAGTCCTCGCGCACACTTTCAAGATAGTTCCAAGCGTCCAGTCCGTTATCAAACGAGCGGATGTTGGTATACCCCGCTTTTTCGAGTGCCTGCGTTAACATCTTCATCAAGAACACGGAGTCTTCCGCGATGACAATCGGCTTATCCCGGCGTGTAAAATCTTGCGGCTCGTCTACCTCGGAGAGGTGCAGCCCGGTTTCGGGATTTATATCAAAGAGAACTTTTTCAAAGTCAACAATAGTTATCATCTTGTCGCCGATTTTGGCGTTCCCGGTAACTAAACTGTCCCTGCCGCCGTAAATCGTCACATCGGGTTTGTCCACATCGCTCCACCTGATTCTGTGCATAGCCTCAACGGTATGCACATGGAACGCCGCGCTCATGCCGCTGAAATTTGTCAGCATAAACATATCCCTCTCAGAATCCTCGCGCTCGGGAAGATTCATATACTTGGGCAGATTGATAACGGTAACTATTTCACTGCGCGGCTTAAAAATACCTTCAACGCAGGGATGTGAGTTCGCCATAGGCTTTAGCGGTCTGCACTGCATAATTTCAGTGACTTTCGCTATATTGATTCCGAAAACGCTGCCCGCTATGGTAAACTCCATCAGCTCAAGTATGCTTGTGCCATCGTCTGTTTTGCTGTCCGGGCTGCTCTTAAACATATTACTCATATATTCTCCTCCAAGCGTTCTGCAACTTGCCGCGCGGTTATTTATATCATTGTATCACAGTCTTGCGCCCTATGCAACCGCTATTTTCATGAGAGTTGACTAGGCACTAAAAGAGTTATATAATACCAATTACAACAAAATATCACAGGAGGGGACTATAAATGTCAGGATACTACACGCTAAATATTGCAGATATGACGAGAGAGCGAATTGACAATACAAAACAACCGTTTCCGCATCAGTTGGAGGCGTTTTCAGCATTGTCGAAAACACTAACACTTCCTGTAAAAGGATACAAAGGAACACTTCTTGTCTTGCCAACGGGCGGAGGTAAAACGTTCACCTCCATAAACTGGATATGCAGAAACATTTTATCAAAAGGTATAAAGATTCTTTGGCTTGCACAAACGGCATATTTGCTCGACCAAGCCGCTGAAACATTCCATGCTGAAATACATAACGCTCACGGACGGCAGCAAATCAATATGCGTGTTGTATCCAGTAATACTAATCACGCAAACGCAGGAACGATTGCGATTACTGACGATATTCTAATCTGTACAACACAAACAGCAATCAGCGCGTTTAATGCAGAATCTTTGGACGGACAAGGAAATGTAGCGGCTACTCCATTTAAGCAGTATATCGAAAATTGCCGTGATAGCGAGCTTTTTGTGGTTGTTGACGAGGCGCATCATACCCCGGCGTATGGTTGCCGCACATTGCTTTGGGATAATTTCCGTTCACTCGTGAACAACCTTTATATTTTGGGCTTAACTGCTACGCCTACCCATGCAGATAAGCGTATCAGCGGGTGGCTAAATGTAATTTTCGATAAAGGTGTGTGCTATGAGGCGAAAAAGGAAGCTCTACAACAAATGAGCATACTCGCTGTACCGCAATATATCGAACGACAAACGGGTGAGGAGTTT
>WRJE01000040.1 GCA_009782385.1 Oscillospiraceae bacterium
GCTTACGCAAAACACGCGGTGTTTCGCTTCGCAAGTGCTAAGTGTTAAGTGTTAAGTGTTAAGTTAAGAAACGCTCTTTCGCATCCTCACTTAGCACTTATCACTTATCACTTATCACTGTGCAAAACACTCCGTGTTTTGCGCAAGCCCGTTCGACTTGCATGTGTTAGGCACGCCGCCAGCGTTCGTCCTGAGCCAGGATCAAACTCTCTGTTATAAAATATTCGCACGCAATCCTCAGATTACGCCACATACTCTCACAGAGCTTTCTAGTTTCCTAGCTTAACTCAAATTTTTCGACTTAAGCAATCGTTAATTAACCAATTACAATTGTTAATTGTTATCTGTTAATTGTTAATTGCCCGTCGCCCTCGCTGGTGTTCTTTGTCACGTTGTTTAATTTACAATGTGCGATACGCGGTGTAGGTTCTGCGTCCGTTCCCCTTTATGCAGGGGGTCGAAACGCTATATTAGTTTAGCACCGCCATATACCTTTGTCAATAGCAATTTGCAAAAATTATTACTAAAAACCCTTACGTTTTGTGTAGCAGTATATAAGGCGGGCAAACCTGCCCGCCCTACTATATATATTGATGTTTACTTTCCCTTTTTTCTCGATACCCTGCGCTCGCTTTTCATACCCGATACGCGGCTTTCGGAGTCGTGCATAAACTGTTTGAGCTTGTCTTCAAAAGTTTGAGGCGCGGCACTCGCGCGCATGGGCTGGCGTTCCCTCGTCATGGGCGGCGGGGCGGTTTTCTTAATGCTGAGGTTTATCCGCCCGGTCTCATCAATGCCAATTACTTTAACGGTGACCTCTTGCTCCTCGCGCAGGTGTTCCCTAATGTCATTGACATAATTGTGAGAAATTTCGGATATATGTACCATTCCTGATTTGCCGCCGTCGAGCGCGACAAATGCCGCATACTTTGTTATGCCGGTAACTTTTCCGCCAACAATGTCGCCAACGCCAATAGCCATTTAGCGTAATTCCCCTTCTTTGAATCTTTTGTTCTTACTTGCTGATGTCCACAAAAACCCGTTCGCCCGGTTCGACCAAGTCGAGTTTTTCACGCGCCTGCGCTTTTATCATCTCTTCAGTAATCTCAGAGTCTATAATTGCCGACAGAGCTGTGTTTTTCATTTTTACCGCGTCCACTTGCTCCTGTTTCAGCGTATTTTCCCGCTTGAGTTCGTTTTTTTGAACTTGCAATGTAATAAGCTGGACTGCGGTGTATACCGAAAACACTACGATGGCGAGCTTGGTCAAAAGCCCGACGCGCCGTTTCTTCTTCTGTTTCGCCAACATTCACACCTCTTTTGTAATATCTCTCGCGTATTTTTGCGTTACTTCCGCTCTCAAAATACATTATACCTCTTTTTCCATGAAAATGAAAGAGGTTTTTTGAAAACTTGTAAATTTTTATTAAAGTCTTTACCGTGACGATGAAAGGGCTTAGTATCAGCTTCACCAAGCGTATCGACAAATCAAGCGCGGTTCCGCACATTACACGCGCCGCCGCGCTTAGTGTGAGAAAATAAGCCGTCATGCCGATTCCGAATCCCAGTATGGCGAAAATCCTCAGTTCACCGCCGCCGGCAGTCATGGCGAACACGAACAGCATCGATACCGCGCAAAGGCAGAACAGCACATCGCACACCGCGCGGATAACGCCCAATGCCGCGCGTTTGCATATGACAGCCAGCAAGTCATAGAGCAAACCCGCCGCCACGCCCAATGCCGCAGCCGCCGTGAAGACGGACAACTGCCCGAACAGTGAGTTTCCCACCACTTTACCCGAACAGGCGGCTTAAAAATCCGCGCCGCTCCGTATCGCCGAGATATTCTATCGCGTCTACCTGTCCCTCGACATTTATTTCACCCTTGTCGATACTGAGCCTGTCAACGCGCAAGCCGCTGCCCGTAAGCACAAGCGTCCCACGGCTTGTCACCATAGTCACACCGTTTTCGTCAAAACTTTCAACGTCTTCCACTCCGGAAACAGTGGCGCGTGAACGCCCCTCGATTATAACGTGATGCGGCAAATCATGCGTACGTTCCATATCAACAACCTCCTAATACAACTAAATGAGACAGCAAAAATAATTGTTAATTGTCAATTATAATTGTTCATTGTTAACTGTTCATTGTTAATTGTATTAGGCTTGGACTATTTATAGAACAACTTCGTTGTTAACTGTTAACTGTTCGTTGTTAACTCTTTATACATCGCGCCCGCGTCCTCTTTTTTCGCGTACTCGCTGACCGCCAGCACTTCAACGCGGGTGCGCCGCTCGCCGAAACGCATTTCAATAATATCCCCGACTTTAACCTCATACGATGCCTTGGCTGTTTTGCCGTTGACGGTGACACGTTCCGCATCGCACGCCTCGTTTGCCACAGTCCGGCGTTTTATAAGCCGCGACACTTTCAGATACTTGTCTAAACGCATACGGTTCTCCCATAATAGTATTACGGGACACCCATTGGGTGTCCCTATTCCATTAAGCTATTGTGTCTTTAAGTGCTTTTCCCGGTTTGAAAGCGGGAACTTTTGACGCGGGTATCTGAATGGGTTCTTTCGTCTTGGGATTGCGACCCATACGCGCCGAACGGTTCTTCACCTCGAACGAACCGAAACCGACCAACTGGACTTTACCCTCTTTTTTCAAGCCATCGGTTATTGTGTCAAATACCGCGTTAACCGTCTGCTCTGCGGTTTTTTTGTTCAATCCGGCTTTCTCAGCAACAGCACTAATTAAATCTGCTTTGTTCATTTGTATGAACCTCCTCAATATCTTTAGAGTATTTTTACCCTTGATATGGAATTTACCACATAATCTTACTTATTGCAAGTGTTTTTTTGAAATTTTTCTATTTTTTTATAAAACGGGCAATTTTGTCACCCTTGGGAATCAGTAAAATGTCGTTATGCGTCAGCACCTTAAAAGCTACCACCAATACAACATATAGTATAACGCCGCAAACAACGGCAATAGCTGTGCTTATCGTGTTTCCCATAATCGGCATCAGCGCAACCTGTACGCCCCACGCGGCAAGTCCCATTAAAATTGCGGCGGCGGCGGGCTTGATAAACGATGAAATTAACTTCGGCGGACGGGCGACTGTCAAAATGACCCCTATGTTGACCGCCGATATGATGAAATAACACGCAAGCGTGCCGATAGGCGCGCCGCTGATGTGTATGTCCGGGTTGCTGACGAGCATATAGTTAACGGCTACCTTGATAACCCCGCCGATTGTCATTGTGATAATCGGCGTATATACACGCCCAAGTGACTGCAAGATGGCGTTCGTGACCGTCACGAGGCACACAAAAGGTATCGACCAGCTTAAAAGACTGAGGAGCGGCCCGGCGACCGCCGCCGCGTCCTGCTGTCTTGTGTAAATCATTTTCATTATCGGCGAACCCAACGACATTAGCCCTGCGGCGGCGGGCAGGGCCAACAGCATTGACATTTTAAGCGAGGTTGTTATGGTTTCGCCCGCGCTTCTCTTGTCGCCCCGCGCCATCGCGGCGGCTATCGCGGGTATGATGCTCACGGCTATCGGCAGGAAAAACGCCGCCGGAAGGTTAAACATCGTCTGCGCGAATCCATACGCGCCGTAGAGTTTTGTTGCTTCAAGGCTTGTGAATCCGACCGCTGATTCTAAAAGCCCGTTAATCTGCGCCGCGTCTATAAGATTCGTTATGCTCAATATTGATGAGCTTATAGTTATGGGTATGGCGATTTTGAGCAGTTCTCCTAACACCGTACCCCTTGAACGCAATGGAACGGGGTCGTTAAACTCCGGTCTCTTCGCCCGTGTTACCAACATCATGTACAACGCGCTCAGAACAGTCCCGAACGACACGCCGCCAATCGCTCCTGCGGCGGCGTATATCAAACTGCCCGTTCTTTCAAGTATCCACCAAGACAGCGCGATACCCACAATGAGCTTGCCCAACGCCTCGATGACCTGCGAGACGGCGGTCGGTGTCATGTTGCCCTTGCCCTGATTATAGCCCCTGAACGATGAAATAATCGCCACAAAGAAAATTGACGGCGCGATTGCCATTATGGCATAGTTCGCTTCGGGGCGGTTCATAAACTCCGCAATCTGCTTTGAGAAGATAATCATCAGCGATGTACCCGTCACGCCGATGAAGAAAAACACCGCAAGTGCTACCCTAAACACACGGCGGCTCTCGTTATGCCGCCCGAGTGCCTCGGCTTCGGACACCATCTTCGAGATGGCGACCGGAAGACCCGCAGTTGCGGCGACAAATAGTGTCGCGTAGATATTGTAAGCAACGGTAAAATAGGCGTTGCCCTCGTCACCTAGAATATAGTTCTGGAGCGGTATCTTGAATACCGCGCCGATTACTTTTACGAGGGCGACCGCGATTGAGAGTATCAGCGCACCGTGCAGGAAGTTCTGCTTCTGTTGTTGTTTAGGCATATGTTTCCCCCATTATTCAATGAAAACAATTTTTGAAACGGACGGGCGGCCAATGACCGCCCCTACGAACTAACCAAATACTTTGGGCATGACGTAGTTTTCCAAATCATGCTTGGCTTTTTCTATATCAATAGTCATATGCTCGCCATCCTTGTATAATACCTTTCCACGCGACATTGTAAGGCACACATCACCGCTGTTCGCGGCATATGCCGCAAGCGCGGCCATATCGTGGCGCGGATAAAAGTGCGGCTTGTCAAGGTCAAGCACGGTCAAATCCGCCCAACAACCCTGCTCAATACGCCCCGTATCATTGCGTCCCAACGCTTTCGCGCCGTTGACTGTCGCTATATCCAAAACGTCCCGCGTTTTCGTGATAGTCGGGTCGAGCGACACGCCCCTGTGAAGCATTGACGCGAGCTTAATCTCTTCAAACATATCCATATTATCGTTCGATGAAACACCGTCCGTGCCGAGCGCGACATTCATGCCCGCCTTGAGCATATCCGGCACTCTGGCAACCCCGCTCGCCAGTTTAAGGTTCGACACCGGGCTGTGTACCGCCGTAACGCCCAGTTCCGCCATCAGCCTCATGTCTTCGTCTTCAATCCAGACACAGTGCGCGGCGGCGGCGCGTGTGTCGAATACACCCATGTCCGCGAACAGGCGGGCGGGCGTTTTCCCGTGCCTCTGCTTACATTCCTCGTGTTCACGGCGTGTCTCGCTCACATGAACGTGCATTCCCAGTTTGTTCGCGGCGGCATACTCCGCCATCGGCCGCCAGAGCCGCTCATCGGAGGTATATTCGGCGTGGATAGAAGCATCAACCATAATCCGTCCGTTATCGTGACCGTGCCAATCTCGGACAAGTTCCTTTGTCTCTGTGAACCCAGAACATGAAGCAAAGTCATAGCAGTCGCCGAAAGCGGTAGTCCCGCGCGAAAGATTCGCGTTTATGCCGCTGTCCGCAACAACAGGCGCAACACCGCCGTATAGCGAGTACATATCCAATATCGCCGTAGTTCCCGACGCTATAGCCTCCGCAAGACATATTGCCGCGCAGATTCCGGCGGCCTTCTCGTCCATCTTCTCCTCATACGGGAATATGTAGTCATACAGCCACGTCTGCAAATCGTTGCCGTCACCCCAGCCACGAAACGCGCTCATTGGGATATGCGTGTGCGCGTTGACAATCCCCGGCAGCAGCAGCTTGTCCTTTCCGCAAATAACAGAGCTTGTCCGCTCCGCAGGTTCTGTCTTGCCGACATAGGTAATTTTACCGTCTTTAACGCCGACATAAACATTGCCGTCAAGGGTCATTATGTCACTGAACAGATAATCGTACATTTACATATCCTCCAAGCATTTCATAACCAACGCGGAGAAATGTTCGCGGCAGGCCTCCGCCGCGTCAAGCACCTCTTGCTCCGACAACGCTTGGTCAAGCACTCCCGCCGCCATGTTTGAAATCAGCGAGAACCCGAGAATGTCCATCCCGGCGTGACGCGCCGCGATAACCTCCGGCACGGTGGACATTCCGACCGTGTCCGCGCCCAATACACGCGCCGCGCGTATCTCTGCGGGTGTCTCATACTGCGGGCCGGTAAAGAACATATAAACACCTTCCCTTAGCGACTGCCCCAGCGATTCGGCGGTTTTGTGCGCCAACGCGCGTAGCGCGGGCGTGTATGTCTTTGACATATCGGGAAAGCGCGTGCCGAACTCGGGGATGTTCGCCCCTGTCAGCGGGCATTGACCTGTCAGCTTTATATGGTCGTTTATAACCATGATGTCACCGACATTGAAATCGAGGTTCACGCCGCCGCAGGCATTCGTTACTATAAGCGTTTCCGCTCCCAACAGCCGCAGTACGCGCACCGCGAAAGTGACTTCAGCGAAGCTGTACCCCTCGTATGTATGCACGCGCCCCTGCATGACGGCAACGCGCTTATTCGCCAGTGTTCCGAATACAAACTGTCCCTTATGCCCCGGCGCGGTCGATGCCTTCATATGCGGCACTTCCGTATACGGCACGGCGACCGCGTCATCGCATAAATCGCCCAAAAAGCCCAGTCCCGAACCCAGCACAAGCGCGACCTCCGGCTTAAAGCCCTCGGTTTTCGCTTTTATGGCTTCCGCCGCTTCCCTGTACATTTCAATCGTCATTGCGAGTTCCTCCTGTCGCGTTCGGCAACGGCTTCGTTCAGTTCCGCGTAAAGCGCGTCAAGACGCGCCAGCCGCTCGTCTATACCGTCTGCGGCGGTTTCGGGATTCTTGCTCGTTTTGTATACCAACTCCCCGATTTGCGCGAACTCTCTGTTTATTTTTTGCTTAATCGTTCTTATGCTCGTGTTCAGCGTTGATACGTCCACCGTCCTTCTGAATGACAGTTTCACGTCCTCAATCACCTGTTCCGCCGCGTCAACGGCGATTTCCGCGCTCGCTTTCAGATTGCGCGCAATGTCGTCAAATATGCTTGCCATATGTTATACCTCCTTATAGAATTACAAATTCCCTACAAATTCTCTCAGCAGTGAATCCTTGGGCAGAAGCTCCAAATCAATCCCGGGGAACTGTTCAAGCGCGGGCTTTATCGCGCGAAGCTCGCGCTCCCTGTCACAGCCCGCCCGTACATTGTCGAGCATGGGCAGTGCCGTGCCGCGCAGTATACACGTCTCATAGAGCATATGCGTGTCTATCTGATGCCGCGCCAAGTCTTTATACGGCGAGATATAAGCCTTTTCACCGTGCCTGACCGACCCCCACAGATTCATTGTCCGCACCGCGTCCAACCCTCTGAAATTATTGTCGCGTATCATGCGGCGCACGAGCCGCACCCATGTACCCTTAAACAGCAGTGTCCCATTAAAACTGATATTCGAGCGCGCGCTGACGTATACCTTCTGCGTAAACTCCTCATGACCCTCTGAAAACATCGGGTTCAGCGCGTGGATACCTTCCAATATGCACAAGCCCTTGCGCGGTATTAGTAGTTCGGTAAACATATCCGGGTGGCGGCGTTGATTCGGGAAGTCAAAATGCGGCACTTTAACGCTCTTGCCGTCACGCAGCAGTCCCATATGCTCAATAAACAGCGGTATGTCCATGCAGTGCGGCGATTCAAAGTCGATATTGCCCTTTGAATCTCGCGGGTGTGTCGCGGGATCGACCGTCTTGAAATAGTCGTCCATCGAAACAACTTGGCAATCATGCCCCAAACCGCATATAACCTCTTTGAGCTTCATCGCGGTTGTAGTCTTGCCCGAACCGGACGGTCCGGCAAGCATGATTATCGGGGATTTGTCAGAGTTTTCGGCAAGCGACTTGGCGCACGCCGTAACCTTATCTTGATACCGCTTCTCACACGCCGCGACAAACGCGGCGGGGTCTTTCGCCAGCTCGTTAATGTTTTCAAGGGTGTATTTCATGTTGTACCTCCTATGGTTATATATTGGCAACCACGGGCGGACGAACGGCCGCCCCTACGCATTTTCGTAAAATTTGATAACAATTTGTTGATTTCTGTCGATTTTCTCCTGTGAGTATATGTATTCGGACGGATATTTGACATTATAAGCCCTGTCGATAAAGTTTGTCCTCTGATTCACAAGCCGTGTAACGCCACCGCCGCCAAGCGCGAGTACGCTCGCCTTTTCGTCCATCATGATAATATTGTAAAGACCGTCATGTCCGCTCTTGCTCCACCCGATGTTCTCAAAATCCCCCGCCATAAACTTCTGCCTATACAGGTAATACGGGCTGTAACCCGCTTGTGCCAACGCTTCAAGGCTGTATTCTATCATCACGGTCACATACTCCGAAGATACCTCCGCAGCTCCCGATAAGTCTGAGCCTTTCTTGCGCGAAAGCGTATGAACGGTAATATTTTCGGGTTGCAAAGCCATAACCCTTGACAGTGAATATTCAAAATCCCCTGCCGTCTCTCCCGGCAGTCCGGCGATAACGTCCATGTTAACGGACTTGAACTGCCTCGCAAGCTTAAACGCTTTGCAGACATCCTCCACGCTGTGTTCGCGCCCGATACGCGCCAGTGTTTCGGCGTTCATGCTCTGGGGATTGACGCTGATTCTGTCAACGCCGTGTTCAAGCATTGCCGCCGTGTTTTCGGCGGTGATTGTGTCGGGTCGTCCCGCTTCAACGGTATACTCCCTGACGCTCTCAAACGGTATGTGGTGTTTCACCGCTTCAAGCATACGCCTAAACAGCGGCAATGTCAAGGCTGTCGGCGTACCGCCGCCGATATAGACGGCAATAATGTTCAAATTCAAGGTTTTTATGGTTCGCGCCGTCTGCTCCAACTCATACTCCAGTGTTTCAAGAAACGGCTCCATCAGCTTTCCTGTTTTGCCGACCCAACTGCTGACGAACGAGCAGTAAGAGCATCTTGACGGACAGAACGGAATCCCTATGTAAACCGCCGCGTCGTTGGTGTTTATCGTTACTTTAGCCCCGGCTTTCGCAACGGCAAGACATATCTCGGCTCGCTCTTCGGATACCTCGTACAGCTCCCGCATACGCGCGAGCGCGTCCGCGCCTTCATAACCCTCGGTCAGTATCTTTGACATCAGTTTCGCCGGGCGTATGCCCGTCAGCCATCCCCACGCCTTGTTTATATCATTTTCATCGTACACCATGGCATAATTTCCAATCTTAACCGCTTGACAAAATACGAAAATCAGAATATACTATTATCAGAATATGCTGTCAATTATTTATGAGGTGAATGTTAATGTTAGTAGAAATGAGAGCAAGGTCACAGATTACTCTGCCAAACGATATTATCAAGAGTTTAGGCATCAGCGAGGGCGACAAGTTTGAGGCTATAGAACGTGACGGCGGCGTGTTCCTTTGCCCTGTTGTTGTTTATCCTAAAGCTAAACTTGAAAGAATTGCTCAGATTATAAAAGACCACGAAAAAAGTCCGTCTGCCGTTTACGAAAGTGTCGAGGATATGTTTAACGACTTGGGTATAGACCTAGGGAACAATAATGTATAAGCTCGAACCGACAAAAGTGTTTGAAAAGAATTTGAAAAAATTATCTGCAAATGAACAAAAGACGCTTGCGGTAAAACTCAAGTTATTGGTTAAAAATCCTTTTCATCCCTCACTTCGCACTAAAAAAGTTCAGAGGTTAAAGGATGTTTTTGAATGCAGTGTTAATATGGATGTTAGAATTTTGTGGAAATATAAAGGCGACAGGATTATCTTACTGCTTGAGGTAGGACATCATAGTATACTTTAGTTTTTGCAAATTGGATATACCCCGCCCATACAACTCCCCTCACCCATCTTGATTTGCGCTAAGAGATTCTTTTAGTCTTTCGGTTATCTTTTTCAGCCGCTCCCTGTCTTTTGTAAACTGTCCGATGAGCGTGTCAAGCGCAATCAGCAGCAATATACTGTAACTGTTCGCGTTAATAAAGTTGCTGAGGTTTTCGCCCGCCAACGCGGGGTTTATATTGATTATTTGTGATATTATCAGTAGAAAAACATAGAACATATACAGCATTGTCTTAAAGGAAATATTGCTGTCAAGAGCTTTCTCAAGCGAGCGGTAGGTTTTCTCCCCGCCCTCTTCGCGCAGCTTCTTATGGATGGCTTCCGAATCCAACGCTTTAAGAGAGACTTCTTCTATTGCCAAAAAGAACAGAATCAGCGCGAGGTTTCCGAAATATGCGTATATAAGCGAATATCCGGCTAACCATGTAAATGAAAAGTATATAACGACCCCGTATACAATGCTTCCGGCGATTTCAGCCAATATGTATTTGAATCTGTTCGTAGTTTTCATAAAATCTCACCTGTTTTGTGTGATTAGTTGTGCGTTCATAATTGCCCAAAGTCCTTCGGCACAACCGCCAGTGTATATCCTAAAGGTTACCTTACTCATTGAACAAGTCGGAATGAGTGCCTGTACCGGCAGCGGACAATATCAGCCTGTCTTCAAAAATCTGATACATCAAAAGCCAATTACTCTCTATGTGACACTCGCGAAAGTCCTTTAAGCTGCCGCTTAACTGATGGTCGCGGTATTTCGGCGGCATTGGCTCACCGCTCGCCAAAAGAGAAAGCGCGGCAGTGAGTTTGGAAATATCTTTGCCGCGCTTTTCCATCAGCCTGACATCGCGTTTCATTTTGTTGGTATAGACTATCTCCAGCACGGTCAATCCTCCAACATTGAGGCAACAGCTTCTTCCGCTGTCTTAAACGGACCGTGCAAATTGCGGCGCAGCCGGGTGTCCTCTATCGCTTCCAAAAGATCAGATTTAGGCGAGAAGTGTCTGACAGGGAAAGGCAACCCGTTATTTTCAAGCGAGGCCTTTAGGAATATTCTAACCGCCGTGGATGTATCAAGTCCAAGACCCGAAAAGAGCGAATCAATAGCGTTCTTTGTCCCATCATCCACACGGACTTGTATTGTAGCCATATTTCAACCCCCTAACATTAATAGTATAGTGCTATTGTACTAATCTTGATTGCATTTGTCAAGCGTTATCAACCCCATACCCTCAACCATCGCGTCATTCATCTCCCGCTCCCGTTCAAGCGTACTCGTCGGGCCGTGTCCGGGCAGAACCCTGTAATCACCCTCTAATTCCGCAAGGCGTTTGAGCGACTTGAGCATTTCCCCGTAACTGCCGCCGTAGAGGTCACACCGCCCGCAATCCCCGTGGAACAGCGTGTCGCCCGTAAACAACACATCTCCGCGTTTTATAACAGAAGACCCCAAGCTATGCCCGGGTGTGTGCAGCCATGTAAAGTCAAGCCCGCCGCAAGATGTAACGTCACCCTCTCTAACGGTCATATCCTCTTTAACAGGGCGTTTGCCTCTGTAATGCGAGCGTCTGTAATCCGGCAAATAAGACGCGTCCAGTTCATGGATAACCAACCTAAAATCATACTCGTCTCTCAGCTCGGGAACGGCTGAAAAATGGTCGAAATGCCCGTGGGTCAAAAATACATACTCCGGCTTGAGTTCACGCTCCCGCAGATGCGCGGAAATAGTCTCCGCGTTGCTGCCGGGGTCGATGACGGCGCAGATTCCCTGTCCGTCTTTCGATACAATGTAGCAGTTGGTTTGAATAAGTCCCAGAACGAGCGTGTCAATGACCATATCTGTTTACCTCCAGAACACCGTTGATATTCTTCAGCTTTCTTATAAGGCTCTCCAGTTCATCGGCATCATGCACACGAGCGGCGAGCGTTATCAGGCAGTACCCGTCCTCAATCGTTTTGGCGTTAAAGCTCTGCATAGAGATTTTCATGCCGGACAGAACGCCGAATACATCCATCGCAAGCCCGTCCTTATCCTTGCATGAGAGACGCATTCCCGCCGTGTAGAGGCTGTTTTTATCATTCGCCCAGTCCGCGCGTACCCAACGTCCCTCATCGCGCTGTTTTTCGGTAACGTTTATACAATCGCATCTGTGAATGGATACGCCGAAACCCTTGGTAACAAACCCTGTTATTTCGTCACCCGGTACGGGAGCGCAGCAGCGGGCAAATTTTATCAGGCAGTTGTCAAGCCCCTCGATAACAACACCCGAGTCGTTGGGCTGGTGTTTTTTCAGGTTGTGCATAACCCGCTCGACACTGCTCTTCTCCGATTGCAGGCGGTTCATGCGTATAAGCTCATCGCGTATGCGGTTGACAGCGCGCAGAGCGGTAATCCCCCCGTATCCAACCGCGCCGTAAAGCTCTTCGACAGAGGCAAACGACAGTTTTCTCAGCACCTGCTGCAATACATCGTCCTGACTGAGCATCGCCATAGTAATACCGCTGCGTTTCAACTCAGCCTCAAAGTCCTGCTTGCCCTGATGAATATTCTCCTCTCGCTTCTCGCGCTTAAACCACTGCTTGATTTTATTCCGTGCCTCACTGGTTTTTACCATTTTGAGCCAGTCCCGCGTCGGGCCGTGACTGTTTTGTGACAGCACCTCGACAATATCGCCGTTTTTCAGTTGATAATCAAGCGGTGCGATACGTCCGTTTATTGTAACGCCGCTCATACGGTTGCCGACGGCGGAATGTATGGCGTAAGCGAAGTCGATGGGAATAGAACCCGCGGGCAGGTTTATAACATCGCCCTTGGGTGTGAACACAAAAACCTCGTCGATGAACATTTCCGCCCTGAGGTTCTTAATAAACTCCTCCGCGTCGGCATCCTGCTGTGATTCGAGCAGAATACGAACCCATTTAAGGCGTTCATCCTGCGTTATATCGTCAACGTTCTCTTTGTACTTCCAGTGCGCGGCTATGCCGTATTCCGCGATTTCGTGCATTTCTCTTGTGCGTATCTGCGCCTCGAACGGAACGCCCTCTCCAACGATTGTCGTGTGCAGCGATTGATACCTGTTCGGTTTGGGTGTGCTGATGTAATCCTTAAAACGCCCCGGCATCGGGTGGTACAAGTCATGTATAAGCCCCAAAACGGCAAAGCAATCATCCTTATCCTCAACTATAACGCGGACGGCAAATAAATCATATATCTCAAAAATCGCCTTGTTTTGGCTGAACATTTTTTTGTATATGCTGTAAATTTGCTTAATGCGGCTCTCAATCTGCGCGTTTATGCCCTCTTCCTTAACGCGATTTTCTATCTCCTTGCAAACCTTTTCAAGAAAATCCGCCTTGTCCCCGATACGGACATCCAGCTCGGCGGTTATTTCCCCATACGCCACCGGGTCAAGACATCTAAGCGACAAGTCCTCAAGCTCGGTCTTCAATCTCGCCATACCAAGCCTGTGCGCCAGCGGTGCGTAGACCTGCATGGTTTCAAGCGATTTCTCGCGGCGTTTGCCGTCCTTATGGTACTCGATTGTCCGCATATTGTGAAGGCGGTCGCAGATTTTAATGATTATCACGCGGATATCCTTCGCCATAGCCATGAGCATTTTGCGAAGGTTCTCCATCTGCTCCTCTTCTTTGCTCACAAAGTTTATGCGCGTAAGTTTGGTAACGCCGTCAACGAGTTTCGCCACAGGCTCTCCGAAGCGTGAGGCTATATCTTTGAAGCTATAGTCGGTATCCTCAATGACATCATGCAGAAGCGCGGCAATAATCGCGTCTAAATCCATCGACATATCGGCCATAATAATGGCTACTTCAATCGGATGGGTAATGTACGGGCTGCCGTCTTTACGCAGCGTCTTATTATGCGCCCCGGCGGCAAAATCAAAAGCCGCGTTGAGCCGCTCAATGTCAAATTCAGGATTATAGGCGCGGAGATTATTCACCAGAACGTCATACCTCGCGTACAGTTTGTCGTCAATTTCTTTAACCCCGGTTGTGTATTCGGGCATTGATTTCACCTCCATTTTTCAAAATTTGCTTGCATACCGCAAGACAATCGCGTATAATATAGTTAAAATAATATATCCGGAGGATTGTGTCATGCAAAGAACATCAAGCGTATATGCCCGTGTTGAGCCGGAGATAAAGGAACAGGCGGAGCAAGTTCTGAATAAACTGGGGATTCCTATGTCCAACGCAATAGGTCTGTTTCTGCGTCAGATAATCATACAGCGGGGAATCCCGTTTGAAATGAAGCTGCCAACGCGGAAACCTTTGGCAATAGGCGCAATGACCGCCGAGGAGCTAAACGCAGAGTTAGAAAAAGGATATGCCAGTTCCCTAGCGGGGCGATCACGCAGTTTGGCTGATGTTGTTGCTGATATGCAAAGAGATTACGGCATATGATTTATGAGGTTAAACTAAATGAAGACGCAGAGCAGGACTTGCGTGAAATATATAGATATATTGCCTTATCTCTGCTTGAGCCGGAAATCGCAAGTAACATCAACTGTCGGATAGTAGCCAAATTAATGTCTCTCAATCATACGCCGGAGAGATACCCGATTTATCAAGTAGAACCTTGGAAAAGCAGAAAATTGCGTAGAATTAACATAGGTAACTATAGCGGATTTTATTATTTGACAGAAAATGCTGTTGAAGTAATCCGTATCCTTTACGGCGGAAGGAATATAAGCACTATACTAAACGAATCTACCAAAACGGAATAAATCCTCTCTATCTTATATCAACCAGTTCCATTTGTACAGACACTTCGCCGCGATAGTCGTTCAGCCCCATGCGGAACGCCAAATCGACGACATCGCCCTGTGAATACGGAAAACCTCTGACCGGAAACCCCAACCCCAACACGCTTAACGGCCGCGTTCCCGCCGTGATGTTCATACGCAGATGTTTGCCCTCTTTCAGCGGTATTATACGGTCAATCACCGCGCCGTTAAGGCGCAGAATCGGCTCGGGATTGCCCTCCCCGAACGGTCCCATTGCGGCAATTTCTTCGGCGTTGGAGCGGTTAATTTCATGCGGCGCGACAATCGCGTCAATAATCAGCGCGTCAGCGGGCTGCCGCGATACCCTCCCTGCGGCTTCTGTTACCGCCGCCGCAAACTCTTCCACGCGCCCGGGTTCAACCGTGAATCCCGCCGCCGCCGTATGCCCTCCGTAACCGATTAACGTATCCGAGCATTGCTCCAATAATTCCGTCAAATCCATGCCTTTCGGGCATCGCGCCGTGCCTTTAACAATATCTCCGGCATACGCGCCCAAAAAAACAGGCTTTTTATAATAATCCGTCAATTTTGCCGCCAAAATACCCGTGATACCCGGATGCCATCCCTCACGCGCCAACACAATCGCCGGAGCGTCACCCATTCCGGCGCACATTTCGTGTGCCTGTCTAAGCATATCGGCTTCTATTTCCTTCCGCTGATTATTCAGGTCGTTCAGAACCGATGCCAGATATTTTTTACGCGCCGTGTCTCCGTCTTGCAGCAGTTCAAGCGCGATGTCCGCGCTTTGCATACGCCCTGCGGCGTTCAGCATCGGCGCGATTGTATACGAAACAGTCTTTGCCGTAACAGGTTTCCCGTCCATGCCGTGTATCGCCAGCAACGCGGCAATGCCCGGGTGTTCCCCGATTGTTTCCAAGCCGTGTTTCGCGATAAACCGATTTTCACCGACAAGCGGCACGATGTCCGCGACCGTACCCAAGGCGGCAAGCCCGATGTACTTACCGCTGTCTCCCCCCAAGGCGCAAATCAGTTTAAGAGCGACACCCGCGCCTGATAATTCCTTAAAAGGATACTCGCTGTCCGCGCGTTTCGGGTTTATGACCGCCAATGCGTTGGGCAGCTCGTCACGGCAGTTATGGTGGTCGGTTATGATAAGGTCAAGCCCCATTTCCGCCGCCGCGTCCGCCGCTTCAAACGCGGTCACGCCGACATCCACAGTGATAACGAGCGTTGCTCCCTGTCCGCGCAGTTCTCTGAGGGCTTCGGTGTGCAAACCGTATCCGAGCGTCAGCCTGTCCGGTATGTAATGCAGACATTCCGCACCGCGCGAGCGCAAGTAATCCGTTACAATACAGGCGGATGTAACGCCGTCCACGTCATAATCGCCGTAAACGGCGATTATCTCACGCGCGGCAGCAGCGCGTTCTATGCGTTCGGCGGCTTTTCGCATATCAGGCAAAAGAAACGGGTCGTGCAAACGCACGCCGCTCTCGTCAATTCCCCTCGCGGCAAGCAGCGATAACGCAAGCGAACCGATTTGATTTATCGGCAGTGTTCTCCATTGGTTATATTTCATAATATGTAGATTATAATGCCTTGCAAGTATTATGTCAATTAAAAATGTAGGGCGCGGTGTCCTCACCGCGCCGCTTACCATATGAATGCCGTTGTTGAATCCTCGTTGTAGGGTGCGCCGCCCTCGGAGCACCGTTTTGGATACAACGCGCCGTTGAAATAGCAACCCCCCTTCCGCCTTGCGGCGGACAGGGGGTTGCCGTCCGTAGGGGCGCGCATTGCGCGTCCGCCTGTTTTCCATTTCGTTAATACTTCCCAAACTCCCCGCCGTTATCGTGATGTGATGTCATTTCCGGCATCGCCAGTTGCTTCTTGTGTACCGCGCCTATACCGCGTCCGGTCGCGCCTTTCAGCTTGAACTGCGCGATAAGCTCCTCAAGCATACTCGACTGTCCGCTCATTTCCTCGCTTGCCGCCGCGCTCTCTTCCGCAGTCGCGCTATTCTGTTGGATAACTTGTGCTACTTGGTCGATACCGTGGTTAATCTGCGTAATTCCCGCCGACTGCTCGTCTGACGACTGCGCTATCTCAGCCACAATCTGACTGCTCTCATTGATTCCGCTGACAATTTCCGCAAGACTTGCCGCCGTCTCACCCGCTATACGAGTACCCAGTTCCGCTTTTTCCATCGAGTTGGCAATCAAACCGCCCGTGTCACGCGCGGCATCCGCGCTCTTTGCGGCGAGACTGCGTACTTCTTCAGCGACAACAGCAAAGCCTTTACCGTGTTGTCCCGCTCTAGCCGCCTCAACAGCGGCGTTTAATGCGAGGATATTTGTCTGGAATGCTATATCATCAATAACTTTAATAACTTTCTGAATGCTCTGGCTTGCTGAGTTGATTTCTTTTACCGCGACTGTCATTTCGTCCATCTGACGGCTGCCCTTTTCGGCGTTGTTCTTGATGGTGCTTGCGAGCATTGCCGCTTTTCCTGCCATTTCGGCGTTCTCTTTCGTCTTGTGGGCGATTTCGGTGATGGATGCCGAGAGTTCCTGAACGGAAGCCGCCTGTTGGGTCGAACCTTGCGCCAATGCTTGTGCGCCGTCCGCGATTTGTTTTGAGCCTGTTGAGACCTGCGCGGTGGAAGAGTTAATTTCGCCGAACATATTGTTAAGGTTGTCTATAACTTTCTGTAAGGCATTAGCCATTACGTCATCGTCTGACAAATGCTCAACCTCTGTTGTCAAGTCACCGTCCGCAATGGATTCAAGTTCTTCTGCGATAGCGGTTACATGGTTGATAAACTGAGAAATAGCTCCGATACACTGACCGATTTCATCCTTGACGTGTTTCTGTTCTTCGATGGTTGCAAGCTCGTCCGGAGTAAAGGAGATAGACCCGGTTGTTCCTGCTCTGCTCATATAGTTCGTCAGTTTGGTGAGCGGTTTGCTGATACTCCTTGTGAGAATCATGGCTATAAATACGCCCAATATGACAGCGGCAATAGCCAAAGCGAGGGCGAGAACTTGCGACACACGCCCTGCGGCTTCCGCGCTGCTGATTGCACTATCAACTTGCTCGCTGATTTGTTCAGCGACTTCATTGATGTCTGCGGCTACTGCGTTCGCGTTCGCTCTCGCCGAAACGATTATATCTCCGTGATTGGTGACCTCATCAGCGAATACGTCTACCAGCTCCATAAAAGCAAACAGTTCCTTTTTGACCGCTTCGCCCGCGTCCTTGTCTTTTTGCTGGGAACTGTTCTCTATATACAAATCCAGTGAGTCAATCAGTTCCTGCATAAAGACTAACGCTTCCGGCACTAAAGTCATATCGAGATTATAGCTCATATCGTTGAATGCCTCAACCAATTCACCGGCATCCATAGCAAGGTTCGCGCCGTGTTCCACACGCGCCTTGCGCCTTAACATGGCACTCTCGTCCTTGCCCTCGGCGATGTCGTTCTCAAGGTTTTCCAACTGGTCATGGTATATCCCCTGAGCGACTTTATAGGCTTCATCTGCCATTTGCGCGAACTGAACCCGCATATTGTCCACGTTGTTATTTGCCGCGTTGAGTTCATTTGCCGACCGCAAATAAGCGTCAATATCCGCCGCGATTTTCTCCAGTTCCGGGGAAAAGTGTTTGAGTTCGGGTTCACTGTTTGCCTGCGAACGAAGTCTCTCAATCGTTTGTTTGGCATCGTTAAGATTGTTGACAACGCGGGTGTACTGTGCTTCATTCGTTCCGTGATACAGGTAAATCACCGCAACCCGCGCATCATAACATTGATTGAGTAACGTACTGGTGTCATCTTGAAAAATCGAATTAACATCAATGCTATTTAGATGCCCATTGGTTATTTGGTTGGTTATTGTCACCGCCACAGTCAGCACAACCAAAAACAGAATGATTGCGCTGAAACTGAGCATAATTTTTGTGCCGATTTTTAGATTTTTCACACCGGTACACCTCTAATTTAATATTTAATACTTCCCAAATTCTCCGTTGTCAGTATTATTCATTGCTTTCTCCGGCATCGCCAACTGTTTCTTGTGTCCCGCGCCTATGCCGCGTCCCATTCCGGTCGCGCCTTTCAGCTTAAACTGCGAAAGCAAATCTTCAAGTATATTCGACTGACCGCTCATTTCCTCGCTTGCCGCCGCGCTCTCTTCCGCTGTCGCGCTGTTCTGCTGTACAACGTGCGCTACTTGGTCGATACCGTGGTTGATTTGCGCGATACCCGCCGACTGTTCCTCTGACGAATGCGCTATTTCGGCGACAATCTGACTGCTCTCGTTGATTCCGCTGACGATTTCAGCAAGACTGGCGGCGGTTTCATCGGCAATGCGCGAACCCAACTCGGCTTTCTCCATTGAGTTCTCTATCATTTCTCCGGTTTCTCTCGCCGCGTCCGCGCTCTTTGACGCTAAGTTACGCACTTCTTCCGCGACAACGGCAAACCCTTTGCCGTGCTGTCCGGCTCTTGCCGCTTCAACGGCGGCGTTGAGTGCCAAAATGTTCGTCTGGAACGCGATGTCGTCAATAACTTTGATAACTTTTTTGATATTCTGACTGGCTGTGTTGATGTCCTTGACGGCGGTTGTCATTTCGCCCATCTGGCGGCTGCCTTTTTCGGCGTTGCCCTTGATGGTATTGGCAAGCGCGGCGGCTTTCCCCGCCATATCGGCGTTGTCTTTTGTCTTACGCGCGATGTCGGAAATTGACGCTGAAAGCTCCTGAACGGCGGCGGCTTGTTGCGTTGAACCCTGCGCCAACGCTTGTGCGCCGTCCGCGATTTGTTTTGAACCTGTAGAAACTTGCGCGGTTGAAGCGTTGATGTCGCCGAATATGCTGTTGAGATTATCAGCCATATGGTTCAATGATTTACCTAAAACATCGGCATCGGAGAGCTGCTCTATCGCAACGTTCAAGTTGCCGTTTGCCATTGTGTCAAGCTCCTTGGCGACATTGCCGATATGCTGAATCGTTGCGCCAAACGCTCTGGCGCAGCGGCCAATCTCATCCTTCCATGAAGAACATTCCTGTGCGCTCTGCATGACCTCTGCCGGAAAATCAAGGTTACCTGTCGTGCCAAGCTGATCCAACGCCCTCGCCATCATATTGAGCGGTTTGCCGAGCAGATCCGCCACAAACATAGCTACTACAAGCGCGATAATTGTCGCGAGAATCGCCACAACAACAATCAATATTCTGGCAAATCTAACGGAAACCGCCGATTCCTCTATCGCTTCGTTTGCCGTAGCTATACAAATCGCTATAAGCGCATCGGCCTTTTCACTGAGTTCATTCGCGAGAGGCGCGGCGTTTGTGGCGAATACAATCGTTGAATCATAATCACCGACAAGAGCCGCTTGATATACCGGAATACAAAACGTATCCATGTATCTCTGGAATGTGTCGCGCAAGTCGCCGACCACCGCCGTTACACCTGCCACAACCTCGTCCGTTGCCTTAACATCGGACTTGACATTAGCCAAAATACTGTCAAGACAGCCCATGCCTTCGTTATACGCGGCAACGGCCCCTTGATAATACGCTTCGACTCTCGCGGGGTCGTTTTGCGGCGCGAACATTCCCATCGTGGCGGATGCCCGCCGTATATCGCGGATGGCACTGATAAACTGCGACATATCCATCTCAGAACTCATAGGATGATTAATCGCGTACTGGTAAGAAGCGGCGGTGTTATCCAACTCAAGAAACGCGAACACCGACAATCCCGCCATCAGCACAATCACCAACGTGAAACTGATAACCATTTTCGCCTTTACTTTAAGATTCCGAAACCATGACATGATAAATCCCTCCTATTAATTAAGCCACACAGTAAACGGACGGTTAATTTCATGCGCCTGCCCGCTCACAAATGTCGCTCTTATTACCATTATATCATTATCTCCTTATTTCCGCAAGATATTTTTTTATTTATTTGACAATATTTGTCATTTAACGCATATTTCATTCGTAGGGTGCGACGCCCTCGGCGCACCGTTTTGGATATATCGCGCCGTTTTGGATACATCGCGCCGTTAAAATAACCCCCACCCGTCCGCCGTGGCGGACACCCGCCGTTCGTAGGGCGCGATGTCCACATCGCGCCGTTTGGATACAACACACCGTTGAAATATTACCGCCGATGACAGGGGAAACGGCGGGACGCGCAGGGCAGGGGTAACACGGGCGGACTAAAGGCCGCCCCTACACATATCAAAAACCCCGCCATCGGCGGGGTTTCATTTCTATTCTCCAACGCTCAACTGTCCACTGTCCACTCTCAACTGTCCACTAATACTTCCCAAACTCCCCGCCGTTATCATTATTCATCGCTTTCTCCGGCATCGCCAACTGCTTCTTGTGTCCCGCGCCTATACCGCGTCCGGTTGCGCCTTTCAGCTTGAACTGCGAAATAAGCCCCTCAAGTATACTCGACTGTCCGCTCATTTCCTCAGAAGCCGCCGCACTCTCTTCCGCTGTCGCGCTGTTCTGTTGGACAACCTGCGCTACTTGGTCGATACCGTGGTTAATCTGCGTGATACCCGCAGATTGCTCTTCTGAAGACTGTGCAATATCGCTGACAATCTGGCTGCTCTCATTAATTCCGCTGACAATTTCAGCAAGACTGGCGGCGGTTTCTCCCGCGATACGAGTTCCAAGCTCCGCTTTTTCCATTGAGTTAGCAATCAGTCCGCCTGTATCTCTCGCGGCATCCGCGCTCTTTGCGGCTAGACTGCGA
>WRJE01000041.1 GCA_009782385.1 Oscillospiraceae bacterium
CATACTATTTCGCGGCAGGCATCGTATATTTTCTTGGTATGCACGCAGCAGCGTTCCCTGAACGCGAAGTCGCCGCAGCGTTCAATCACCGCAACCGATGGAGTGGTATTTTTATCCGCCATTATATTAACCTCCTAAATGAATATTGCAGGGACCGCTCCCTCACATTTCATTGTATGGAAGTTTGCGAAAAAAGTTCGGAAATCTGTCTGTTTTTTATAAAGTTACCTCAAATTTACAATTTGCGTAAAATGTCATATTTCTCCGGTTTAACACATTTTGCCTATACGCGCTTCCAGTTCGGCTATAAACTCGTCAGGATTCCTTGCTGAAAATAAAAGCCCCGATTTTAATCTTGTATCGCATATTAGCCTCCTAAGATATGTGCTCAAACATCTTCTTTTCAAGCAAAAGAAAATCACAACACCTATCTTTAACTCTCTTGTCATTTTCCGTCAATTCTTTATCAGTCATAAACAAAGCATGAATGTTTGTAGATTTCCTCAATATAATCTCCGTCATGTTTGACAGGGCAGCATATTGATTTCTGAGAAGATTCTTGTACGATTCGTTTTTTTCTTTCTCAATATCAATAGGAATCAATTCAGAATCTCGAATAGGAATCATCTTGTTAAAATTTATAGCACCATATGTACCACCGGCAATTTTATGAAAATCTTTTGCATTATTCATACGCGCAAACTTTGGTTTAGGAGAAGATAGCGGAACATAATATTTAAGAGCGTCAATCTCAAAAACCACACCAACATAAGGACGCTTCTCTTCTTTGTTGAATAAAACTTTTGGTTCAAATTGTCTTAGATAACTTATGTATTCATCTTTTACGTTATAAAGTCTCATCAAAATACTCCTTAGAATGGTAAAAGGAGTCTATAATAATACAGACTCCCTCACCGCTATTTTAGCTCCTCACTCATGGTAGAGGTTCACCGCTATTTTGGCTTCCCATTCAAATTGGTGGGGATACACCGCTATTTTAGCTCCTCACTCATGGTAGAGGTTCACCGCTATTTTGAGTTCTGCTTGCTCATAACTGAGCTACCTTAGTATATGAGAATACTACTCTCTTGATACATCTGCATTGTAGCATAGATAGGCATGAGTGTCAAGCATTTTTAACAATACTTTTAATTTTTTTTACGTAGGGCGTGACACCCCCGGCACGCCGTCTTTTTAATACTCTCTACAACCTTCCAACGACCCACGATGCCACCACAACTCCCGTAACATCCGATATAAACGCGGCGGGCAGGACATAGCGGCTCTTTGAAACGCCCGCCGCGCCGCAATACAGCCCCAGAACATAAAATGTTGTTTCGGTAGACCCGAGCATAACCGCCGCAGTTCGCCCAATGAGCGAGTCCGCGCCGTAACGCACGATAATATCTGCGCCGACCGCCAACGCGCCGCTGCCGCTGAACGGTCGTATTAGCATAAGCGGCACACATTCGGGCGGTATGCCGATTCTCGCGCAAAGCGGTCTTAACGCTTCCGCCGCCATATCCAACGCGCCCGAAGCGCGTAACATACTGATAACCGCAAGCAGGGCAATCAGAGCGGGTACAATGCCGTATATGACCTTTAACCCCTGTTTCGCGCCCGTCACCATAGCATCGAACACATCAACTTTTTTATACAGCCCGAACGCCGCCACGGCGAGCAGAATCGCGGGTACTGTCAGTGCCATAATCATTTGCCTCTCCCCCAAATACGCGCGAATATTTTTGCCGAGACTATCGCGGCGGTCATGCCCGCCGCCGATGTCACCCAGACGTGCGGCAGAATGTCATACGGCATTGCCGCGCCGTTCGCGCCTCTGAGCGTGGCGATTGTCACGGGAATAAGCTGAAGCGATGCGGTGTTCATAACTACCAACAGCGCGAATCCATCGCTTGCCTTGCCTTTGTTTCCGGAAATCTCCTGAAGCCGCTTTGCCGCGACAAGCCCGCTGGGTGTCGCGGCGTTGCCAAGCCCCAAAAGGTTTGCGGACACGTTCGCCGCCAGAGCGTCCATGGCGATGCTGTCAGCATTTGGGAACAGAAAACCGAGAACCGGACGCAGGAAACGGGACAATTTCTCGGAAAGTCCCGAGCGGCGCATGACCTCCATTACACCGCACCACAGGCAAATCATGCCGCACAGTGAAAGCCCGAGCGTTACCGCCGAACCCGCGCCATCGGCTATCGCCTGTGTCAAAACATTTATATTGCCCGTATAAAACGCCGCCAAAACAGCCGCCGCAGCCATCAGCAGCCATATGTAAGACATCATTAACGCCGCCCCCTCTCCTATAAACCGCATATGCAAGTTTACGTCTGTGTCCAAGCGTTTATGACTGGTTGTCCGGGATTTTATGAATAATGCTGACAAATATTAACAATTCAAGACAAATTTCGGTTAGTATTGACAAGATACAAAATAATGGTATAATTGTTATGGGATGGAAGAATTTTTAAGGAGGTACAAAATGAAATCAACGGGAATAACCAGAAAAGTGGATGAACTGGGTCGCATCGTATTACCGGTGGAGCTGCGGCGTTCGCTGGACATTGAGGAAAAAACCGAGGTGGAGATTTACACGGAGAATAACACTATTGTTCTGCGGAAATCCGGGCAATCCTGTGTTTTTTGCCGTGGGGCAAAAGGCTTGACCGCATTTAAGGGACACAATATATGCGCGGCGTGCAAGCGGGATATAGGTAAAGTGTAAGGCCGAACAATCAAAAGAAGCGAATACTTTCGTATCCGCTTCTTTTCGCATATGAATATGTCAATATCTATTTTGCTAGTTTGTAAAGAATAAACTGGTTAAGGCTAACACCGTTTTGCTTTGCGTTCTCTATTAGTGTGTGGTGCAAATCCTTCGGTATCCTGACGGATAATTTGCCGCTGCACTCTCGCCGCGCTTTCATTTCATCAAGTGTTACCGTGCTGTGGTCTGTTTCTTTTGCAATAGATGACAGCATTTCTAAATCCCATTCATCCGGATCTGCTATTGGTGTTGCTTCAACTCTTTTCAAAAACTCATCCTTAGTTAGCTTTCCCATATATATCACCCTTTCTTATCGGACACTTTTCCAAATATTTCTCAGGCTGTTTTCTCAGTACAATCTGCATTCTCTCAACTCCTTGTGTGCATATATAATACCACATATAAACACAAGCGTCAAGCGTTTTTCATAAAAATACAATAGGAGATATATACTATGCGTTACATATCGTGGAATGTTAACGGGCTGCGTTCATGTTTGGGTAAAGGGTTTCTCGAGGCGTTTCAGTCTCTAAACGCCGATGTGTTCGCTTTGCAGGAAATAAAAATGGAACGCGGGCAGGCTGAAATTGACCTGACGGGTTACAAAGAGTTTTGGTACTCCGCCAATAAGAAAGGCTACTCCGGCACGGCGATTTTCACCAAGCGTGAGCCGCTGTCCGCCGCCTATGGAATCGGAATCCCCGAGCATGACAGCGAAGGCCGCGTTATCACGCTTGAGTTTCCCGATTATTATTTCGTAAACTGCTACACGCCCAACTCAAGGCGGGAACTGCTGCGCCTCCCATACCGTATGGAGTGGGAGGACGCAATGCGTTCGTACCTGTTGGAGTTGGACGCGAAAAAACCTGTTATCCTCTGCGGCGACTTGAATGTTGCCCACACGGAGATGGACATCAAGAACGCCAAAAGCAACCGCCGCAACGCCGGATTTACCGATGAGGAACGCGCGAAAATGTCCGAATTATTAGACAGCGGGTTTATCGACACGTTCCGCCGCCTTAATCCGGACAAAAGTGACGCATATACTTGGTGGAGTTATATGGCTTCCGCGCGGGAGAGGAATATAGGCTGGCGCATAGACTATTTCATAATTTCATCGAAACTGGAGGAGAATCTGAAACAGGCGTTTATATATCCGGAGATTCGGGGCAGTGACCACTGCCCGGTCGGACTGGAGCTTGACATATCATAAAATCGTACAAAAATAAATTAGAATATGAATAGACAAGAGGGCTTATATCCGCTATGATATAGTTAATATATTAACAAGGAGAAACCCTCATGAACATGAATAACTGGCTGAAAACCGCCGCCGAGCGGCATAAACCTATGCCCGTGCTGTCTTTCCCCGGAATACAGCTCACCGGGATAACCGTTCCGGAGCTTGTACGCAGCGGGAAACTGCAAGCAGAGTGCATGAAAGCCGTTGCCGACCGTTGGGATACGCTCGCCTCCGTCAGCTTGATGGATTTGTCGGTCGAGGCGGAGGCTTTCGGCAGTCCGGTACGCTTTTCCGATGATGAAGTGCCTACCGTCACCGGAGCGATTGTAACGGACGAAGAAAGTCTTGCGGCACTAAAGATTCCCGCCGTTGGCGATATGCGTACCGGAGAGTATGTAAAAACCATCAGTGAAGCTAAAAAACTGATTTCCGACCGACCCGTTTTCGCGGGCATTATCGGTCTGTTTTCGCTCGCCGGGCGGCTTATGGACATGACCGAGATTATGATGCTCTGCTATGAAGACCCGGAACTGGTTCATGGTGTGTTGGAAAAAGTGACACAGTTCCAGATTGCGTATGGCAAGGCACTGCGTGACGCGGGCGCGGACGGTATCATAATGGCAGAACCTGCGGCAGGTATGCTCTCACCGCCGCTTATCGGAGAGTTTTCAACGCCGTATGTAAAGAGAGTTATCGAGGCTGTGGAAACGGAAAACTGCGTATTTATCTATCACAACTGCGGCAACAGCACACTGTCACTGACTAAGGAAATACTTGACACAGGGGCGCGGGCTTTCCATTTCGGCAACGCCATAGATTTATCCGAGATGATTAAGCTCATACCGTCAGATAAACTGGTTATGGGCAACGTAGACCCGGCGCGGCAGTTCCGCAACGGCACACCCGAATCGGTACACGCGGCAACGCTTGACGTTTTGGAAAAGTGCGGTCAATATCCTAACTTTATTCTGTCCTCCGGCTGTGATATACCGCCCGTTTCGCCGATTGGCAATATCGATGCTTTCTTCGCGGCGGCGCGTGAGTTTTATAAGTAGTCACATATCGTACCAAAGAATCGCGCCGCCGTCGAGTTGGAGAGGGAACTGCTTTCCGTTAGCATATACCGTTGTATCCTGCGGCGTATTCGTGTTGTTAACAACGCAATATTGCTTTGCGGACGGGTAAATATGCAGCTCCGTGTTCGGGTTTTCGCTGTACCAATCCCGAAGAGTTCTGTCCTTACCGCAAGCCCACATTATCGCCCGGTGCAGAAGCCGGGCGTTTTCGGCTGAATACGGCAATCCGCTTATATAAACAGTGCGCCCGTCAAAGTATGAGTTAGCTGCCATCTGCACCTCTTTGTCCCCGCACGACAGGATATCCGCGCTTGTGGCGTATACATTCTTCTTGCCCTCTCCGAAGTCGATCTCGCCCTGTGTTTCGGCGGTGATAAAGTGGGGTTTAACATCCCAATTCCATTTGTCATAACCAAGAGTGAACCCGCGTTCAAGCTCCACGCCCATTGCGTCACCTAATTGGAAAAAGCGGCCTTGACGCTGTGCCGCGCTCGGTTCGCCGACCCCGATAAAGCCGCCGCCGCCCGCGATATAGGAACGAATCAGCGATATTATATCAGCGTCCGCCCAATTCGCGCCGCCGCCGTGCGCCGTACCTTCATCGCCTATGTTTATAAGAACGTCAATTTCATTGAGAATTTCTGGATTGCGGCGCAAGTCGTCAAAACTGATAAATGATACGTCAAAAGGCGCGCCGCTGAGTATTTCGATGATTCCGGCGTAGCTGTAGTTCTGTTTTTGATAGAGGGCGTGGTGTACCATATGGCATCCCCAACTCCGCGTTTTGCCCCAGCAGTTAAGAACCGCGACACGCGCCAGATTCAGCGGCTTTGTGCTGACCTTTTCGTATAAATCGCGGAACTCATCGGCGACTTGCTCCACATAGTCCATAAAATCGGGAAAATCAAGCGCGAGCTTGAGATAACCGCCATAGCCGATTCTGTCAATCGGGCTTCGCAGAATAGCGCGGCGGGCGGTCAGCCAGTTGTCTACGGCTTCGGCCTTGGGATTGCCGCCCTCATGGAACGTATCGGGGAAGAAATAGGGCAGAAAGCGTCCCTCCGTGTATTTCACGGGTATGTCGCTAATCAGGCGCAGGGTCGAGCCGTTGCCGACACTGCCGACAACCGCGTCCAGTCCTATTGTTTCAAATTCCTCCATAAACGGTTCTGTCCCAATCCAGTGGTCGCCGAGGAACATCATCGCCTCGCGCCCCTCCTGATGGACAATATCCACCAGTTCCTTGGCAAGGGCGCATACCTCCCGCCGCTGAAACGCCATATAGTCCAGATATTCTTTGGACGGTACACGGTATTGGTTGTTATAGTACCCCTCGTCAATGATGTATTCCGGGCGGAACTTATAGCCGACCTCACGCTCGAATTGCTCCAATATGTACGGACTTACACTGGCGGAATAGCCGTACCAGTCCACATATTTCTCGCGCCTCAGTTCGTCAAAGATTAAGGTAAACTGATGGAAGAAGGTCGTAAAACGCACAACATTGACATAAGGTTTCTCGCGCAGGAACGCCCTCAGACGCTCTTTCGAGAACTCTTTCGTCTTGGGTTGACGCACATCGAAAGTTATTTGACGTTCAAAATCCTTCCAGTCGTTAACCACGGCGTTGTACATATGCACGGGATCCCAAATCAAGTACGCCAAGAAGCTGACGCTGTACTCGTGGTACGGAACGGTGTTTTCTATAGTGACACAACCCGCGTCATGCCGCCATTGCGAAACGGGGACAATACCGCCCGTAGTGCGGTCGATAACCTCCCACCACCGCTTGATGTCGTCCGTGTCGTTTACTTTGAGCAAATCCTCGCTGATACCATCGAGAAGACGAATAGAGAGCGTACTGCCCCGAGCGGCGCAAAACTTCGTTGTTATATAACACTGCTGAACCTCATCGGGGTTTGCTTTAGCCCAATCGTTGTCTTTTCGGGTGGTGTAGTATGTGGCATAGACTTTTAAGCCCGCGTTCGCCAGTTCCGGCGGGAAATCCGTGCCGTCCGCGTCGCGCACGGCATCCGCGCCCCAACGTTTGGCAGTTTCTAACGTTTCGGGTACGATGTCAAGGTCTGTCGGAATCGTCAGCCGCCCTGTTTTTTTGTTGCTCATAAAAAATCCTCCTTCAATACAACGCAAAGGTTTTTACATACGCCTTGCCGCGGCAGGCGTTGATTATCAGTTTCCATTTATCTGATATTATCCCCTCCGGCAAAACGCAGATGCGCTTATGCCCGATTACCGTTCCACGGCAAGCCTCGCGCCATTCGCCGTCTCTAATGTATAACAGACTAAAAGATTCCACCCTCTGACTGCGGGTTATATCCTCCTGCAGAACCAGATACTTGGGAGATACAGACCGCTCCGTCTCAGCCGTAACGGTATAAGTGTCATCAGATGTTGAAAACACCGTGCCGTCTAACAGATTATCAGTGAATGATGTGCGAATCCAGTCCCCCAATTCTTCCAGACGCTTCGCGTCACAAGGGGAGATGTATCCGTTCGGGTGAGGCGGTATATTCAGCAGAAAGGCGGCGTTGCCGCCCACAGACCGCAAATATAAAGATTTCAATTCCTCTAGCGGGCGTATCTGTTCGTCCTCCTCGGCGTGGTAAAACCAACCCGGTCGGATGGATGTGTTGACCTCGGCGGGATACCATATCAAATCCGTTTCGTCCCGCAATACCTCACGACTGCCAATATCCCCGCTGTCTGACGGGATTTTCCTTTGACGGAATAGTTCGTCATCCTCTTTTTGCGATAAATCGGAGATTTTCTCGTTGTCCGCCATGCTTTGCGGAACAACGCTCCACTCACTCTCGCGGCAATGTCCCGCTTCGTTGCCGCACCACCGCACATCCGGTCCGCAGACTGAGATGACGGCATTTGGTTGAAGCTCGCGGACAACGCTGTAATAACGCTCCCAGTCATACCGCTGCTTTTGCCCGTTTGAACCCTCGCCGCACGCGCCGTCAAGCCATACACAGAAAATCTCCCCGTACCCCTCGAGCAGCTCCGTTAACTGGGCGCAGAAGTAGTCGTCATACGCCTTTCCGCTTCCGTAGAGGTAATTATGCCTGTCCCACGGAGAGAGATAAACCCCGAGTTTCAGCCCGTATTTTTCGCAAGACCGCGCCAGCTGCGCCACTATATCCTTGCCATACGGTGACTTCATGACGGAATGCTCCGTGTGTTTTGTGTCCCACAGGCAGAAGCCGTCATGGTGCTTCGCCGTTATGATAACGGCGCGCATTCCGGCTTTGGCGATACAGTCACACCATTGGTCGGTATCTAACGCTTGGGGGTCAAATATTGATGGGCTTTCCAAGCCCGTACCCCATTCTCTGTTTGTGAACTGGTTTATGCCGTAATGGATAAAAGCGTAAAACTCCAACTCCTGCCACGCAACCTGCCTCGCACTAGGAACAACAGATACAAGCCGCTCTTCAAGGTTCGTCATAGTAAATCACCCCCCACCATCTGATAATTGATAATTATATAATTACCATTGTTAATTGTTAACTGTTAATTGTTAATTGCCTTCGGTATTCGCTCGGCGGTATCCCGAAATGCTTTTTGAAAACCCTCGCGAAATAAAACTGGTCATCGATACCGACAGCCTCCGCGACCTCGCTCACGGTTATGTCGCCGCCGCATATCAGCTCGGCGGCCTTTTTCATTCGCAGGTCATTGATAAAGCCAAACATATGACCGCCCGTCTCATGCTTGAATAAACGGCTCAGGTAACTGCGGTTGAGCTTGACAGCTCCGGCAACGTCATCGAGCGTGATTCTCTCGGTGAAATGCGCCTGTATAAACTGTATCGCGTCGCGTATTTCTTTTTTGTATACCGTCTCCCGCCCGGAAGGATTCTTATGCTCCAGCATGGCGGCGGCGGATTCAAGCTGTTTGCGAAGCGTGTCGCCGTCAATGTTCACTTTAAGCATATAATCGGACGCGCCCCTTGTCAATGCTGTCCGCACAAGCTCAAAGTCCGTGTAGTTGCTCAGTACGAGTATAATGCCCTGAAAACCCCTGTCCTGCAATGTCTCTATCAGTTCAAGCCCGTCCATGACGGGCATTTTCAAGTCCGTAATAACTATATCGACCGGATTGTTCTCAATATACGCCAACGCTTCCGCGCCGTTCGCAACGGCGGCGGCAAGCGCGAAATCCGATGCCTCCCAGTCCATCATCTTGCGGAAAGCGGAGCGCATAACGGCCTCGTCTTCTACAAACAACACGTTAACCATCGGTTTCATCCTCCTCCGGAGTACCGGGGACAAACACGCGGCACACCGTTCCTATGCCCACCGTGCTTTGGATTTTCAGCCCGTTTTCATCACCGTAGTACAGCTTGAGCCGCTCGTCCACGTTAGTCAGTCCGATACCGGAAAACCGCGCCTCGGATTTGCGCTTGACAATCTCGGGGTCGAAGCCGCTGCCGTTATCCTCAATCTCCAACAACACGCCGCCGGGTACGGACCGACAGCGCACGGTAATTACTATGTTACGCCCGCCGCCCTCCGAGCCGTGAAGCACGGCGTTTTCCGCCAACGGCTGCAGAATAAAGCGGGGAACCATGCTCTCCAACACCGTTTCATCCACTTCGCTGACGACCTCAAAGCAATCGGCATACCTGATTTTCTGTATGGTGAAATAATGCGCCAGATTGTCCAATTCTTCACTGAGAGGCACCATTTCATCCTTGTTCATCAGAACACTTTGCAGCAGCTGGGAGAGTGATGTAAGCCCCTCGCTGATGACAGATGGAGCTTCGTTTATGACCGCCGCCCATTTTAATGTACCCAGAGTATTGAACAGAAAATGCGGATTTATCTGGTACTGAAGAGCTTCAAGCTCCAAATCGCGCTTGCGCCGTTGGTCGGCCATGCGCGTCTGTGTCATGTCCTCCAAGTCAGCCGCGACACTGCGGTAAATCAGCATTGAGAGCGCGACACACACCGCCGTTGTGACAAGGGCGAGAAATACAAGCTGTCTGCCAACCTGCCCCGTGCCTTCGTTAATGTTCAGCAGCGGTATTGCCGCAATCAGATAGGTGTTATATCTGGTGTTCCTGCTGAACACCGCCAATGACGGCACACCGTCAACATTTGTTGTGAATGAATCCATGCCCGCGCTTTCCGCCGTCAGCATTTCATCGAACAGCAAACTGCCCTCAAACCGCGTCCCCGGCGGGGCTTCGCTTCCCGCCAGCACGATACCGTCCGCTGTCAGCAAGGTTATACTGCCGCCGCCGAACGAAACCTTGTTAAATATTACCTCATTGGGAAGCGCGTCATTTATAAAAGCGAATATGTATCCAATCGGTTCGCTCCCAATGGGATACTTGTATATTTTCCGCCCGATTGTCATACTTCCGCCCGACGCGCCGCCGACATGATACAGGCTGTCGGATGGGGAAGTCATATCGGTCAGCGACATTAACAAATGCAGGCTGTCCCTCGGCAATCGCCCCGCGTCATACAACACGTCACCCTCTATGTCCGTTATGATTATGTCCCTGAAATAATCTCTCCGCAGTATTATGCGCTCCACTTCACGCCGCAGAGCCGTGCCGCCACGGCTTTCAACGAGCGAATCCTGCACTTCATCCGAAACGGACACCGCGTCTATGAACAGCTCGTACCGCCGCAATTCGGCGGTCAGCTCCGTGTCAAGGTTTCGGATTGTCTGCTCCGCAAAGTCCGACAGCTCGCCTGTAAACAGGCGGGAGTATACCTGATTGGCATAGATTCCAATCAGTATGACGGGGACGATGGAGACGGCCAGCAACGCCGCCAACAGGCGCGTGCGGACGCTGACACGGCGTATCAGTTTAATGGCTGTCACCCCCTCTATACGGATGATTATAGCATAATTTTATGCAATGTCAATAAAGTCCATATACTAATCAACCATATCTATGGCATATCGCGTAATAATTCATTAATATATAGACAGATTAAATATTAGGGAGGAATTGGTATGAGAAAGTTACTTAGCATCATTCTTGCCGCGTTGTTGATTGCGGCTCTTCTGGCCGGATGCGCCAACGAAACGCCATCGAGCGGCGGCAGCACATCAACTCCGGCGGCGGCAACGCCCGCGCCTGACTCGGGCAGCAGCGGCGGCGGAGACGACACACCCGCGGATTCCGGCGCGGGCGAGCTCAACATCGCCATCTTCCAAGGCGGTTACGGACGCGCGTTCTGGGACGCGGTCACCGTAAACTTTGAAGCGGCAACGGGCATCAAGGTCAATATGCAAATCGACGAAAACATCGGCGATATTATCCGCCCCCAAATCGTTGCGGGTAATGTGCCGGACTTCTTGAACCTCAACGACAACGACCAGACAGGTATTGTCGCCGCGCTGATTCAGGAACGCGGACTGCTGAATCTCACCTCTGTGTTTGACGGACCGCAGTTTGATTCAGACGCAACGCTTCGCAGTAAAATCCTCGGCGGCTTCCTTGAGAGCAACAAGTGCGCGCCCTACGCCGGAGACAGCGCGATTTATCTCGCACCAGGTAACGCAAGCCCCATGGGACCCGTGTATAACATCAGCCTGTTTGAGAGCAAGGGCTGGAGTCTCCCCGTTACATGGGACGATTATTTCAGCCTAGGCGACAAGGCATTGGCAGACGGTATCGCGTTACAGACCTATCAGGGAATTTATCCGGGTTATATGGAGAGTTATCTCTGGCCGGCTCTCGCTTCCGCTCTCGGCAGCGATTACGCGAAAATTGAAAGCCTAACCCCCGGCATTTGGACAGATTCACGCGCGGTTGCCGTGCTTGAGCAATTTGAGAAAATTTATACCGGCGGCTATCTGATGAGAGGTACTGTCGGACTTAACCACACGGAGTCACAGGCCGCCCAGATGATGGATCAGGCGTTGTTCATTCCCAACGGTACATGGATGGAAGGCGAAATGGAAGAGGCGGACCGCACACCCGGCTACCGCTTCGGCATGACACCTCCCCCTGTACTTAAAGCGGGAGACACTCGCTATGTAGCGGCGGGACTTGAGCAGTTCTCCATCCCTGCAAACGCGCCCAACGTTGAGAACGCGAAACTGTTCCTGCGCTTCCTCTACACCGATGAGAGCATTGCCCTCTATGCCGAGACAAGCGGCGCGGTCATTGCCGCCAACGGCGCGGTTGAATTGGCAAAACCCTATGTCACCGATGGCGTATACGGAATGTTCGGCGCGTTCACACAGCCGAACGCCGCTCCTCTGGTATTCGGATTCCAAGCTCCGCCCGAAGGCTCGACAATCAATGTCGGAGACGCTTGGCAGAGCGGACTTACCGAAGTCATGTCCGGCAGGATGACGGGTCAGCAATGGGCTGAGAGCATGAACCAAGCGTATCAGGATATCGCGGACGGCAAGTAATTAGCTATGGAAGCACCGATTAAATGTTGCTCATATAGGGGCGGTCAATGACCGCCCGAGGGCGGCTAACAGCCGCCCCTATATGACAAAGTATTTAATCGGTGGGGGGATAACGAAACGCCCGGCGGCAATCTGCCGGGCGTAATTTGTAAAGGAGGGCATTTTATGCGCCGCCCGTTCAAAACAAAGATGTTTATAGCGGTTTGTACATTGCCGGCATTCCTGCTGGCCGCGTATTTCATTATCTGGCCCGCCGTGCAGGTGTTATATCAATCGTTTACCAATTCCACGGTTCTCGGACTGAGAGAACCGGAGTTTGTGGGAATGAAAAACTTTGTCAATATGTTCGGCGACAAAAACTTTATGACGGCGTTTTGGAACACGGCAAAACTGGTTCTCGCCGCGCCGTTCTTTACCGTTGTTTTTGCCCTAATTCTCGCGTTCATGGTTACACAGAGCAAGTTAAAGGAACGGGGCTTATATCGCACGGTTTTCTTCTTTCCCAGTATTGTTTCAATTACGGTCATCGGTATCGTATGGTCGTTTATCTTCCACCCGACAAGGGGTGTTTTGAACAAGCTCCTCGCGCTTGTCGGGCAGACCTCGTTTGAAGAGCAGGGGTTCGCGTGGCTTGTTGACCCCAACACCGCCATATGGGCGATTGCCGTTGCTTTTATCTGGCAGTCGGCGGGGTATTTCATGGTAATGCACATTGCCGCCATTGACGGCGTTGCCGATGAAATCTTTGAGGCCGCGACCATAGACGGCGCGGGTCAGGTGCGGAAGTTGTTAAGCATAACGCTTCCGCTGATTAAAGACATTGTGGGTATTACATTCATTTTCTCACTCTCCGGCATACTCGACAGCAGCTTCACATTATCGCGCGTCATGACCCCGAGAGGTCAGGCGGAGGTACTGCTGTCATATTCCTATACGCAGGGCTTCACAAACGCGCAGTACGGATACGCAATGGCTATCACGGCGTTTACGCTGATTATCGCCATCGGGCTTGCGGCACTTTCAAGGTTTGTCACAAGCAGGCAGGAAGGGTAGGTGTGAGTGTTGTCGAACTATAAAGATGTCATCGGACGGTGGACGGCGCGGGTTTTTCTTCTGATTGTAACGGTTATTACACTGTTTCCGATAATATGGAATTTCTATTCCTCTTTCAAGACAAACAGGGAGTTTATCGACTTTCTCGGTAACCCCTTGTCACTGCCGCGGAGCTTGCAGTTTGAAAATTACGCCAGAGCTTGGACTTCGGCAAACATCGGCGACAATTTCCTCAACTCGGTGTTCGCGGTGGTAATTCTGCTTGTCGTGCTTGTCGTCTGTGTCATACCGTGTTCATATGTCTTGTCGCGCTATACATTCTTAGGCTCTAAGCTGATGCTGAATATGTTCATGGCGGCGATTTTCATAAAAGCCACATACATTATGATTCCGCTGTTTCTTCAGATGTACGGTATCGGCCTGACAAATAACCTCCCCGCATATTCTGTTTTATACGCGGTGACGCAGTTCCCGTTCTCGATTTTCCTGATGGTGGGCTTTATGCGTACAATTCCCATAGCATATGAGGAGGCCGCTATGATTGACGGCTGCGGTAATTTCCGTATCCTTACACAGATTATTGCGCCGATGGCGAAACCGGGGATATTCACGGTCTGTATGCTCTCGGGTATGGCTATTTGGAACGAATACCCCGTGGCATTGGTAATGCTGACCGAAAGCAATATTATGACGTTGCCTGTGGGGCTTGCGAGCCTGCATATAAGGGCGGGTTATCAGACGGATTTTGTCGCGCTGCTCGCCGCGCTCGTAATCGTGCTGATTCCGACCATATTCTTCTACGCGCTCGGTCAGAGGTATCTCATACAGGGTGTCAGCGCGGGAGGTATCAAGGGATGATTGCCGCCTGTTTCGCGCTGAAAGGCACTCCGGTATCGTGTGAGCTGTACGGGAACGGGCATATCAACACCACCTGTCTTGTGCGAACCGATACGGGAAACAAGTATATCCTGCAAAAAATCAACCGTCATGTTTTTCATGACCCGGAAGCCCTTATGCGGAATATTGCCGCTGTCACGGGGTTTCTCAGGCGGAGCGTGACGGATTCCCGTTCGGTGCTGAATCTTGTACCGACACGAAACGGCGAGCCGTTTCACAGAGACGAGGACGGCGAGATTTGGCGTGTATATGACTATGTAAGCGGGAGCATTGTGCTTGAACGAGCCGAAACGCCGTATGATTTCCGCGAGAGCGGCGCGGCGTTCGGCAGGTTTCAGCGGCAGCTGACCGACTTTGACGCGACATCGCTGATTGAGACTATACCAAAATTTCACGACACGCCGCACCGTTACGCGCAGTTGAAAGAAGCCATAAAAAAAGACACGGCGGGGCGTGTTAAAGACGCGGAGCGCGAGATTGCGTTTGCGATGGAGCGTGAGAGCTGCGCGCAGACGCTTATGTGCCTGCAAACAGACGGAACGCTGCCACTGCGAGTAACGCATAACGACACAAAGCTGAATAACGTTCTGTTTGACAGGGACACGCGCAAGGCACTCTGCGTGATTGACTTGGATACTGTCATGCCGGGTTTGGCTGTAAACGATTTCGGGGATTCAATCCGCTTCGGAGCGTCAACGGCGGCTGAAGACGAGACAGATTTGGATAAGGTATCTCTCTCTCTGGAGCTGTTTGAAGCGTATGCCGTGGGGTATCTGTCCAACAGCGGGTTAACGGATGCCGAACGCGCCTGTTTGTGCGATGGCGCGAAAATGATGACGCTAGAGTGCGGCATACGCTTTCTGGCGGATTACCTCAGCGGCGATGTCTATTTCCGCACGGCTCGCCCCGGTCACAATCTGGATCGCGCGCGTACACAGTTAAAGCTCGTTGCGGATATGGAGCGAAAATGGGATGAAATGAGGAATATTGTTGAGGGGGAACGCCAATAAAGTTCCCCCTTAATAGCATAGAAGGTATTTACCAATTTATGGTTTGATTTTATATATGGCTTGTGTTATAATGCCACTAGAACATCTATATCTTGAGCAAGGAGGGGGTTCTGTATGGCGAACGCTACATTATCGAAAGCGAAAAAAGCAAAAAATGATGAGTTCTATACGCAATGGGCTGACATTGAAAAAGAAGTTCAAGCGTATTTAGAGTTCGACCCCGATGTGTTCAAGGGCAAAACTATCTTGTGTCCATGCGATGACCCATACGAAAGCAATTTCTTCAAATATTTCGCGTTGCATTTTAACGAGTTCAAACTTAAAAAACTCATAGCAACTTGCTACATAGGCTCTCCTATTGCGAGTACACAGCTGACTTTATTTGACAATGAGCCGGAAGACAACAAGACTACAAGAACGCCGCATAAGATTGAGATTACCGAGGTCGAAGATTACAATGGTGATTTAGCCGTTGATTTGCGAGATGTTGAATGGCTTCTTGCGAACAAGAAGAACGCCCTAACACGCCTTGCGGGTGATGGGGATTTTCGCAGTGATGAAATAAAAAAACTACGAGATGAAGCTGATATTATTATTACCAATCCGCCGTTTTCGCTGTTCCGTGAGTTTATCGCGTGGATTATGGAAGCAGAAAAACAGTTTCTTATAATCGGCAATATGAACGCAATCACTTATAAAGAAGTGTTCCCGCTGATAAAAGACAATAAAATTTGGTTAGGTTTAGCTTTCGGAAGAAATTTCCGTGGTTTTATAATTCCTAATAACTATCCCTTGAGCGGTTCAGAAGCAAGAATTGACAAACATGGGAATAGAATAGTTTCAACTAATAATACTATTTGGCTCACAAATCTTGACCATGGCCGCCGTCATCAATCGCTGCCTCTTATGACAATGGCAAAAAACCTTAGATACAGTAAGCACAAAGAACTCAGAGGCAAAGAATGTTATGATAGATACGACAATTATGATGCTATAGAAGTACCATTTTCCGATGCCATTCCATCAGACTATGAGGGTGTTATGGGTGTTCCTATTTCATTTCTTCATAAATACTGCCCGGAGCAGTTTGAGATTATAAAGTTCAGAAAGGGCGATGATGACAGAGATTTATCGGTTGGAGGCAAATGCCCGTATTTTAGGATTTTAATTAAAAATAAACACTGTAAACATCTTGCGGGAAGGAATAAAGCATGAAAAAACAAACCGACCGATTAAGGGCAGAAAAGTTAAGAGGTAAAGGCCCAAAAGAGATATTCGGCGAAAATGCCCAAAAGCACGATATATCTGTAAATGATTTTTCAAAAGATGCTTTTGAAACTTTAATAAATCGTTTTCCAACCCTTGAGTTTCGTTTTAGAGATAGCATTCCCAAAAGAGAGATTAATGAAAAACTCAATTCGGTTGATTCAAGGTTAGGCGTAACAATATTTGTCGCAAAAGCCTCAATAAAACCCGATGGCGGAATAATCGAAGTTAAGGACAAGGATGGAAAATGGCGTATCGTTTTAGTGTGCGAAGCCAAACATCAAGGAAAAGACATTGAACATATTAGTAAAGGGGTTTTAGTTGGTAAGAATAACAATCAAGAGCTGATGGTGGCAGGGAACGCTATTGAACGTTCTCATAAAAACATAAATGAAATACGAAATATAATGATTGACGAGAAACACTTTCCTTATGTCTTGTTTTTGCAAGGCTCGAACTTTCTTACAGAACCAATAGCAGTAAAACGACCGGATGGAACAGAGGTAGTTTTGAAACATGATATAGGTTCACTAAATAGAATTGACAGGTTGACTTCCGCAAACTATAGTTTGCCTATCAATCAAAATAGTTGCGAAAATATATTTATATCCATTGACGGGCAATCTGTTATGCTGCAAGCGGTATCAATTTATACGAAACCAACTGAATGGACTATTGAAGAAATGCTGCCGATAATGATGGATGTTTCACTTACATCGCTAAGAATTATAGGAGCAACTTGAAATACACAGACGATTAAAAACCCGTGCAGGGTCGGCAAAGCCGACCCTGTTAAGGCGCATATGTTAAGCGTGCTTAGTTGTTGCAGCAGCAGCAAAGCACTACTACGATGATTATGATAATCCATAAGCACTCGCAGCCTTCACGACCGAAACCGAACCCCATGCCTAACACCTCCTTTGCGCCATCATATGCGGCGGAACGGTCAGGTGACACTTTTACTCCTCAGCACTGATTTGTTGATTTAGTACGGAGCATACGAACGGAGATGAATTATGTTAGACAGCCTATTATCTGTAATTGAACAGGTTTTTACAATTTTTCTGCTTATAGGAGTGGGTTTTGTAATAACAAAAACAGGTTTGCTGAATGACGGCGGCTCAAAACAGCTTTCCAACCTTATTTTGATGATTATAGTACCCGCAGTCATAATCAACGCCTTTGAAGCCCCTTATGACAGCTCAAAGCTCGCCGGCCTTTGCGCCGCCGCCGTTATCGCGACAGCGGCACACTTACTGGGAATCGCGGCGGGAAAAATATTTTTCAGAAAAACAGAGGAATCAAAGCGCGTTGTTTACAGGTTCTCGATAGTATATTCAAACTGCGGTTTTTTCGCGCTGCCGCTGATTTCCGCAATCGTGGGGCGCGAGGGCTTGTTTTACGGCGTTGTCTTTATTGTGATTTTCAACATTTTCTCTTGGACGCACGGAGTCGCGCTGATGACGGGGAGCAAAAAGAATATTTCACTGAAGAAGATTTTCCTAAGCCCGGGGATTGTCGGTATCTTCATTGCGCTAATTCTGTTCTTTTTCCCGATAAATCTGCCCGCGCCCGTTTCGGGCGCGATTAGTATGCTCGCAAGCGCGAACACGCCGCTGGCAATGATTGTTGTCGGTTCATTTATGGCGAATGTTGATTTTAAGTCCATGATGAAAAAAGGTTCGCACTATCTCGCGGCCTCAATGAGGCTGCTTGTTATCCCGATTATTATTATTGCGGCAATGCGCCTGTTCGATATGCCCGAAGTTATTCTAAAGGCTCTTGCCATTTCCGCCGCCGCGCCAAGCGCGGCTAATGTGACGCTTTTCGCGGCGAAATTTAACAAGGATACAAGTTTGGGCTCAGAGGTGATTGCGTTTTCGACATTTTTCTCGATTCTGACCTTGCCGCTGCTTCTGGCGGCTCTTACATAAATGACAGGCGGGATTGTTTGATGCGTTACCGAATGAAATATTTGGAGGGTTTGAAATGATTGTATTGGGCAGCGACCACGCAGGATATTCACTAAAGCGCAAGGTTATTGAGTATTTGGAAGAACGCGGGATAGAGTATACGGATGTCGGCGCGGATGAATGTGAACGCGCGGAGTATCCCGTGTTCGCGCTAAAAGCCGCCCGCTTGGTTACGGACGGTCTGGCGGACAGGGGACTGCTCTTCTGCGGAACGGGCATGGGTATGTCAATCGCGGCGAATAAGGTCAAGGGTATCCGCTGTGTTGTTGGCAGTGAACCGTATTCGGCGGCTATGTCGCGTAAACACAATGACTGCAATATGCTCGCGCTGGGGGTGCGTGTCATAGGTGAGAAAATGGCACTGGCGATCGTTGATACATGGCTGAACACCGATTTTGAGGGCGAGCGGCATCAGAAAAGGGTAGATATGATAACGGAGATTCAAGACACAGGCGGGTTGGAATCATAACGAAAAAGGGAGAATCAAAACTAATATGTACAAAAGTATCACTATGAAAACTAAAATAGCACTATTATTAACACTATTACTGCTTTTATCGCTAACCGCTTGTACCGATACCAACGATATAAGCGGCATTACGCCAACGCCAACACCGATTACATCCGCGCCGATTGAAGCGACCCAAGAACCCGCACCCGAGCCGTTGGAATCTGCACTGCCGGACGACCCTGTCGAATCCGATATTGCAGAGCGTGTTTTACACGAGTTGACAAAGCCCGAATACAACGGGCGCGTCACAGGGTCGGATGAAATTGTGCAAGCCGCTCAATATTTAGCGGGTGTTTTTGAGGATATTGGGCTGATTCCGTATGATTCCGGCTCGTTTATTATGGAATATTCAAATTCCGACCCCGGCATCCGTTATTTCGGCAACGATTTAATTAACGCCAAAGGTTATAATGTCGTTGGGGTCATACCGGGGAAAGACAGTACGAAAGCACTTGTCGTTTCAGCCCATTATGACGCTGTTCGTGTTGGCGGGAATCAAGGTGCGCTTGATAACGCATCGGGGGTCGCCGCGATATTACGTGTTGCCGAGAATTTATTGCGTTGGGGCGAGCAGCCGGAGACGGATATAATCTTCTGCGCGTTTGACGGCGAGGAGATTGGGCTTATCGGAAGCCAAGCCTTTGTGTTGAACGCCAAAAATACATATCAAGATATGTTTAATATTAACATCGACACCATTGGATTGAGCGGTGTTCCGCTGCTCATTGTCGGCGATGAAATCTTACGGGAAGACATAGCCGTATTTTTTACCGATAAAGGGATACCGCTTGATTATGAAAACATGGTTGGCGGCGGTACTATGGTATTCGGCAGTGATTATGTCTCATTTATAAACTATGGTTTTTCAGCGGTCTCGCTAGGAACATTAGGCGATGAGGTGTTTGCAATAATGCACACTGAAAATGATGTGTTAGAGGTGTTGGATATTGCATATATTGAGATAATTGCCGATGCTGTAACTGAGTTTATTGTTTCGTAGGGTCGGGCTTCCATGCCCGACCGTTTTACTCAAACCCGCAGTATGTTGAAACTGTCCGGGGCGCGGGGTATCGTCAGAGAATATAGTATAATTTGTTTGAATTATTACGCATAATTAACTAAAAATCATTTTTTACTTGACAGTATAGTCGAATCATGGTAAAATCTGTCACAGTGATAATATCACAATATGTGTACAGGGGGATATCTTAATGTTTTGTGAAAAATGTGGAAATGAACTGTCATCCGGCACGGTTTTTTGCAGTAAATGCGGAAACAAAGTCGGCGCGGCAGACAGCCAGCAATCTCCGCCGCAGCCACAACCGGTTTATCAGCAGCCCGTCTACCAGCAACCACCGCCGCCTACATATCAGCAGCAGCCTGCTTATCAGCCTCCCGTGAAGGTTGCAGTGCCGCATTACGCGCCCGGCGGTTATGCCGAAAGACTGCACAGTTTTGGCGGTTCGGTGCTGTTTATGGTGGGTATCATCCTGTTCACAGCCGGAAAGTTGTTCACTACTTTCGCTTCTTTCAGCGTGTGGAGCTTTTTCTCGCTCATGATTCTCGCGCTGCCCGTAACAGGCTTTTGGCTCATATTCGCCGCGTCTAAAATGCCGAGACTTCCTGAAAAAACTTTGACTTCCCTAACGCTGTTCAAAGTTTCAATCATCATAGACCTTGTCGTAAGCTGCATTATAGGGTTGTTATTCGTTATCGTGTCTATAGTATTGTTTGCCGGCGCAAGCCTTGACGGCGCGTTTGTCGCGGTGGGCATA
>WRJE01000042.1 GCA_009782385.1 Oscillospiraceae bacterium
TTTGAGTGTCGGTGATTCAGTTGATAAAATCATAACTGTTACCGGACTACCCCGCGCAGAAGTAGAAAAACTGCAAAACTCAAACTAACACACACAGGCGCGGCGGGACAATTCCCGCCGCGCCGTTAACTTAATGACATTGAGGATTCAATCTCGACCCTACAGAAATGGCGCGTTTAGGAAACCGCGCCCTGCAAAATTAATCCGCAACACAAAACCCGCAACGTTTGTTGCGGGCTTTTGTTTTAACCGAATTTTTTCTTTTTAGCGCGAGCCGCCTCTGATTTCTTGCGCCGTTTGACGCTGGGGCTTTCGTAGTGCTCGCGTTTGCGGAGCTCGGAAAGCACACCGGCCTTCGCGCAATTACGTTTGAAACGTTTCAGCGCGCTGTCCAAAGATTCATTTTCTTTTAACCTGACCTCCGACATTTACTACCCTCCCCCCGCTAATGCAAAAAATTCTTCCACCCTTGATATTATAATTGTACTAGCTGTATTTGTCAAGAACAATTTTTTGCAAACTTTTGCAAAAAATGTAAGCCGAACATTGGTTCGACTGCGGGCGGATATGGAATCCTCCCCTACTTAACCACCAAATTAACTATTCTGTCCTTTACCACAATCGTCCTCACCAGAGTTTTTCCGCCGATGTGCGGTATTATCCGCTCGTCTTCTTTCGCCGCGTTTATCGCGGTTTCATCGTCCGACCCGGCGGGTAAAACGATTGAAGCCCTAAGTTTTCCGTTAACCTGCACGGCAACCGTTACTTCTTTGTCGATTATTTTTACTTTGTCGTAGCTTGGCCATTCCTGTTTACAGCATAATCCCTTGAAGCCTTGGCGTTCCCACAGTTCATCCGCCGTATGCGGCGCGAACGGCGAGAGCAGCCGCAGCATAATATTCAAATCGCCCTTTGTCGCGCCGGACGCGCTCAACTCGTTTACCAAAGTCATAAGCTGCGCGATTGCCGTGTTGAACTTGAGTTGTTCGATGTCCTCGGTCACTTTCTTTATTGTCTTATGCAGAAGCCCCTCAGTCGCGGGCGACACGTTTTGTGTCGGTTTCGACTTCTCGGACAACGCCCAAAACTTCTCGACAAATCTGCGGCAGCCCTTAACGGCCTGCGACGACCATGATGCCGCCTTTTCAAAGTCTCCTATAAACATTATATAGAGCCGCATGGTGTCCGCGCCATACTCAGCCACAATATCGTTCGGATTCAATACATTTCCGCGCGATTTAGACATTTTTTGTCCGTCTTCGCCCAGAATCATGCCTTGGCTCGTCCTCCTCTTGTACGGTTCGGGCGTGGGGACAACCCCTAAATCGAACAGGAACTTATGCCAAAACCTTGAGTACAGCAAGTGAAGCGTCGTATGCTCCATGCCGCCGTTGTACCAGTCAACGGGCATCCACTTTTTTATAGCCTCGGCTGACGCAAGCTCGTTTTCGTTTTTATTGTCAATATAGCGCAGGAAGTACCACGATGAACCCGCCCACTGCGGCATGGTGTCCGTTTCCCGTTCCGCGTTGCCGCCGCATACGGGGCATTTGACCTCGACCCAACTCCGCATTTTAGAGAGCGGAGACTCGCCGCTCTCGGTCGGCTCGTAAGAGTCTACCATCGGCAGTTCAAGCGGCAGTTCGTCATACGGCACGGCAACCGCGCCGCATTTTTCACAGTGGATGATGGGTATCGGCTCACCCCAATATCTCTGGCGCGAAAACACCCAGTCGCGCAGCTTGTAGTTAACTCTGGATTCTCCAAGACCTTTTTCAGTCAGCCAATCGGTAATCTTCTTTTTCGCGTCTGACACTTCCAAGCCGTTTAAGAAGCCTGAGTTTACCATTATGCCTGTCTCCACATCTGTAAACGCGGACTGACTTATATCTCCCCCGGCGACGACCTCTATAATCGGCAACCCAAATGTCTTGGCAAATTCCCAGTCGCGATCGTCATGCCCCGGAACAGCCATAATCGCGCCCGTGCCGTATGACATGAGTACATAATCCGAAACGAAGACGGGAATTTCCTCATTTGTGACGGGGTTGACAGCCCGCAAACCAACCAGCTTTACGCCTGTCTTTTCCTTGACAAGCTCTGTGCGCTCGAAGTCTGACTTCCGCGCCGCTTTGTCGCGGTATTCTATAACCTCACCGTAATTTTCGAGTATATTTTTCCACTTTTCAATAAACGGATGCTCGGGCGAAATAACCATGTAAGTCGCGCCGAACAACGTGTCCGGGCGCGTTGTATAGATACGCAGCACATCGCCTGCGGTGGTCTTGAAATCGACTTCCGCGCCCTCACTGCGCCCAATCCAGTTGCGCTGCTGCGCTTTCACGCGCTCCGGGAAGTCCACGCCGTCCAAATCGTCAATGAGACGTTGAGCATACGCGGTGATTTTCAGCATCCACTGGCTTTTTTCGCGCCGCACGACCGCGCTTGAACAGCGTTCGCAGACACCGTCCACGACTTCCTCGTTAGCCAGCACGCACAGGCATGACGTACACCAGTTGACGGGCATACGCGCTTTATACGCCAGTCCTTTTTCAAAGAATTTGAGAAATATCCACTGCGTCCACTTGTAATAAGCGGGGTCGGTCGTGTTTACTTCCCTGTCCCAATCGAACGAGTACCCCATTGAATCGAGCTGTGAGCGGAATATTTCCACGTTCTCTTTTGTCACGGCGGCGGGATGAATCTTCTTCGCTATCGCGGTATTCTCGGTCGGCAGCCCGAAAGCGTCCCACCCGATAGGAAACAGCACGTTCTGCCCCTGCATACGCCGCTTTCTCGCAAGCACGTCAATCGCCGTATACGGGCGCGTATGCCCGATGTGCAGACCGTTACCGGACGGATAAGGAAACTCGACTAAAAGATACGTCTTCTCCTTGCCGCTGTCCTCAGCGGTCTTGAAGACGTTTTCCTCCGCCCAGCGTTTCTGCCACTTTTTTTCATAATCCTTTGTCATAAATACCTCATTATATCAATAATGGTTTTTATCGCTATATCTGTTTTTTCGTCCTTAATTCTACACGCAGTATATAAAATAAGACTTGAATCTGCGGTAAAAATCTTATTTGGACGGATAACGCTTTTAGCGTTAAGTTTCCCATTGATATAATCTTCATCTTGAATGACTAAAGCATATCTGTCCATTCTTGCTTGACTTGTTATTTGACAAAGAATAACATCGTTGCCGTCTAAATCTGCAATAACAAGAGCGGGACGACGCTTTAATCCTGAAAAATCAGAAAACGGATAACTTAAAACGACAATGTCACCTTTTACAAATTTGCCCATGCTTCGTCCTCTTCAGGTGTATTCCAATACTTATCCAATGATTTTTCAGACATTATCATAGTTTCAGAAACGTTTTTAACTTGTTTAAGTCTAAGATAATCAATAAAATCCATAATATCCTGTAAATATTCCGATGGAAGTTTTTCTATTTCATTTATGAGTTGATTGACAGCTATCACTATTCATTCCTCCTGTCTGTTAACAACAACCGCATCGCTCCACAACCGTTCAAGCGCGTAGAACTCACGCGCTTCCTGCGTGAACACATGGACGATGACCGTGCCGTAATCCATTAGAATCCAGCCCCCGGCTTTGTGTCCCTCTATATTGCGCGGCATTATGCCGCGCTCTTTCAGCTTGAACTCCAGCTCGTCCGTCAACGCCTGCAAGTGTGTGCTTGACGTTGCGGTTGACACTACAAAATAGTCCGCTAGAACGGTTATCTCCGTAACCTCAAGCAGTTTGACATCAATGCCCTTTTTCGCGTCGAGCGTATCGGCGGCGAACACGGCTATTTCTCTAGGCTGCATAAAAAATCTCCTTAATACGTTAAAATATCCAAATCATCCGATGTGATTTCCCTTGTATACGGGTTGAGTTTTTCATTAACCATCACAAGGATTTCTTCTTCCAAAGCGTTTACATACCAACCGTTATTGGCATAAATCGGCTCACTGGGCAAAGTGTAGAAGTTAAGGCAGTCGGTGCCGTATTCCATTATCATCGTTGCAAACCAAATCATTGATGTCGCGCTTATATCGGTTTTAAGATTTTCTCTGGCAATATCTATAAACTCGTTGAGCTTGAACACGTTACCGAGTGACAGTATCTGCTTGCCCATTGCCACTAAGAACTGATGCGACATATCTATGCGCCCGTAATCGTCTCTGCCCTTATATCCCCTGTACCGCACAAGCTGCAAAGCCTCATCGCCGTTGAGCTTCCTCTGACCTTCTTTCAGATTGATATACTCATCGTTGCCATTGCTGTCCTGACCGAGGTAGTGGTACATATCATGCGGCACATAGAAATCAACGCCGCCCAATGTTTGCACAAGCCTCTTGAATCCCCTCATGTTAACCAGAGCGACAAAGTCCGGCGAAAAGCCGATAACCGTCTTTACTTCGGCTTTCAGTTCGGCTAAACCTCCCGCGTCTTTGTCTTCGACATTCATAAGCCGCCCGGCTGAGTACGCCCCGTTTATCTTCTTAACGTTTCGTTTCACGTTAACGACCGTGTCGCGCGGTATGCTGACAAAATTAAACGTCTCGTTAATCGTATCCAGAGTGCCGACCATCAGAACATCGGTACAGCCCTCTTCTTCGTTAAGCCCCGCCAGTAAGAACGTGAACACGCCCGTTTTACGCACGTTCACAACAGGCGTTTCTTCTTCGCCCGGCTGAACGGGTCTCGCCGTTGTATTCAAGTCGGTATCCGGAAGTAATACCTCAACGGGTATTTCTATTTCTTCGCTCGGTAACTCAGGCGGCTTAATATTCAGTTTCCACCATGCCGCCGCGCCCATGGTGAGTGTTCCGGCTATCGCTATTGTAAGGATTACAACCTTGAACCATTTTTTCCGAAAAAAAGATGTTCCGTTATAGTCCGCGCTTCGGGTGCTGCTTGCTCCCCCGTATAGTTTCATTGAGTTGCCTCCAAATAGAAGTTCCTAGCCTCGACCGTTGTGGGATGGATCAGATGTCCTTCTCTTATAAGTTTGCCTATATTCATATCCAATAATGCCAGCACGCCGCGCTCAAGGCTCTCATACGCAACGGCGCGGTAGTGCGGTACATCGCTGTACTTGCGAGTAGGCTCGATTTTGTCCGCCAGATAAATTATCATCTCCAACGCGCTCATGCCCGACCTGCCCAGTGTGTGATGTCTTATCGCGTTGTAAACCGCGTCGCTTACACTAAACTCCCGCCGCGCCAACGCCGTAGCGGTGATACTGTGCAACGCCTTGACTGTCTTTTTAGACATATCGTCAAGTATTATATTACACTCCTCGCAGAATTGCAAGTGTTTTTCGACAGTCCAATGCTTTGTGCAGTCGTGCAGAATCGCCGCATACGCCGCCGCTTCAACGTCCGCGCCGAATTTATTCGCTAATAAAACCGCTTCATATTCCGTGCCGAGAGTATGCGCCATCCGCTTTGGACTGACGGTTTCGAGTACCTTCAACCTGTTTTTAGTCTCACTTCCGCGCAGCTGTGAAGACGACAGCTCGATGATGTCCGTGTCAATCTCGATGATTTTCGCGTTGTATTTCTCTCTGAGATACCTTATATGTTCGGTTACACCGCGTTCATCGCGGCGAAAAACCGCGATTTCGGCGCGGTTTAGAATCTCCTCAAACCTATGCCACTTTTCAAAGCTCAACAGCATATCCGTACCGACAACAAGCGTTATATCATCGGCGTTGAGCGCGTCTAACGTGTCGATTGTGTAACTCACGCCGCCTTTTCTTATCTCAAAGTCCGACACCTCGGCGTTTTCAACGCCGCCGAACGTCAGCCGCGCAAGATTAAGGCGTTCCATATCGCAAAGTGAAAACTCCGGCATATTTTTATGCGGCGGAACAGCCGCAGGCATGACGATAACCCTGTCATACAGACCGGAAAGCGTCTTGACCGTGTTCAGGTGTCCGAAGTGCGGCGGGTTGAAAGTGCCGCCGTATAGCGCGATTCTCATGCTTCCTCCAACATTTTCAAAAGACCTCTTATCGCCTTGCCCCTGTGTGAGATTTCGTTTTTCTCCGCTTGCGTCATCTCGGCGGTCGTCCTGCCGCCCCGCTCAAACAGCGGGTCATAGCCGAACCCGCCGTCTCCGCGCGGTTCATGCGTGATTGCCCCGTCACATCTGGCGGACGAGACAAACTCCTGTCCGTTAGGCGTTATGCAGACGGCGGCGCACTCGAAAAAAGCCGCTCTGTTGGTTTTCCCTTCCATTTGACGTAACACGAGCGCGTTTCGTTCCCCGTCCGTTTCGCAATCCCCGTAACGCGCGCTGAAAATACCGGGCGCGCCGCCAAGAGCTTCCACGCACAGCCCGGAATCCTCGGCAATCACGGGCAAAACGCCGCCCAAGGCGGCGCGTGCCTTAATACGCGCGTTGTCAATAAAGGTTTTGCCGTCCTCTTCCGGCGGTATATAGCCGCTCGGAAGAACCTCAAACTCATGACCCGGCATGAGTGTTTCAAACTCCCGTATTTTGCCCGGATTCGTTGTCGCGATAAGGAATTTCACAGTATCTCCTCCACAAACGCTTTTGGGTCAAACGGTTTCAAGTCCTCGACCTTTTCGCCAACGCCGATAAATTTTACAGGCACTCCCAATGTATCCGCCACCGCGATAACAATGCCGCCCTTTGCCGTGCCGTCCAGTTTAGTTAACGCAACGCCTGTAAGCTCGACCGTTTCACAGAATTTCTTCGCCTGTTCAAGCCCGTTCTGCCCGGTTGTCGCGTCGATGACGAGCAAAGTCTCCCTGTCATGACCCGGCAGTTCCCTGTCCAGAACGCGGCTGATTTTTGAGAGTTCGTTGAGAAGATTAGTCTTGTTGTGCAAGCGTCCCGCCGTATCGCACAGCAGTACGTCCGTACCTCGGGCTTTCGCCGCGCTAACCGCGTCAAAGACGACCGCCGCCGCGTCCGCGCCCTCGCCCTGTTTGATTATCTGCGTTTGGGCGCGTTCCGCCCAAATGGTGAGCTGTTCGGCGGCGGCGGCACGGAACGTGTCGCCCGCGCACAGCAGCACCTGTTTCCCCTGATTTCTAAGGCGCAGAGCCAGCTTGCCCAATGTCGTTGTTTTGCCAACGCCGTTAACACCGACTATCAGCGCGACAGACGGCTTGGATTCGAGTTTCAGCGTTTTGTCGCCGCGCTCGAGTATCTCAATGATTATGCCTTTGAGAGCTTCCGTAACAGTATTCTCGTCTTTCAGCTTTTCCTTTGAGCATATTTTACGCAGTTTCTCGACTATCTCTGTCGAAGTGTTAACACCGATGTCGGCAAGTATAAGCGTCTCTTCCAGTTCATCAAGAAACTCATCGTCAATGCGCTTGAACGCCCCGAAAATTTTGTTAAATAACCCCATTGTTTATAATCCTTTCCATCACACTGTCCCACGGTCGGGCTTCTACCATTAAAACATCATATTTTCGGCACTGCTCGGCAAGCCAGCTCCCGTAAGCGTGACTTACATCGGCGCGGTGCTGTTGTATTTCTCCCTCGCGGTTTAAGTAATTCTGCAAAATTTGCTCTTTGTCCGGCTCGTGAATGAATACGGATTTTACTCTTGAATCCTTAAATGAATCCGCAAATTCCGGCAGAATAAAATCCCCCTCAAGAATCATAGGCACATTATCGTCAAGATGACCTTCTTTTACAACCGCCGTAAGCCCGGGAATTAACGCTCGCCCGACATCAACAAGCTGTTTCACCGTGTTTTCAATCGGTTCTTCCCACCAATTCGGGTGAGTTCTCCAATAATGTATAGCCGGGTGGGTTTCGGGTGTTGTCATCACTTCCAACAGCACTTGGAAATCATCCACCCTTACGAGGTCGATTCTGAAATGACGCGCGAGAGGAAGGCTGACGCTTGTTTTTCCCGTGCCGGAAGCCCCGCCGATTAGTAAAACATCCCAATTTCTTTTATTTTTTGACATGAATTTTCTCCTTTAATTTCAGCCATCTGTCAACGGTCTGCTCGAAACCGTCTCTATGCGGCTTTGCGTTCTCGCTCAAAAATGAATGGTCTCCTGTTTTGAAAAACTGCGCCATACCGTCTGTGTTTGCCAAGAAATAAATGCCCCAGTTTTCAAAATCCCATTCCTCCATATACGTGTTGCACTCATAGTCTATATAATAGATTTTACCCTTTCCGTCAACCACAAAATTAGTCGGAAAATAGTCAATATTCAAATTATTCGGATATAAAAGAGCGCACATTTCATATATTTGTATGATATGTTCATCGGTCAACTCATTTTTTGCCACAATTTCCGCCAAAGTGTCCCCGTCAATATATTCTTTAATAAGAATTTGTTCATCTTCGTTCATATGAAGCAGTTTGGGCATGGGAATCTCAACATCGGCGAGTATTTTATAGTCTCTTAACTCGCTTTTCAGTTTGTTATCCTCGAATTGATAAATATCACACGGTTCATAGTGCATTTTTTTAAGGACAACAAAGGTTTCTTCCGTTTTTGCAAGGTATGAGTAGCCGCCTTTGCCTTTGCCGATTTGCTTGATTATTTCAAAACTTTTTCCGTTGTGGGATATTGTCTCACCAATCATTGTAACCTCCGGTTGGTATATACGGGGCAATTTGACAATTCGGGACGCGCGGGGGCTGACGGGCGGACGAACGGCCGCCCCTACTTCAACCTTAATCCCAAGGCTCTTTCGACCTCGGCTATATCCAACGCCAAAATCTTCGACACGCCCTGCTGCTCCGATGTAACGCCGTAGATGTAGTTGGCGACCTCCATCGTGCCGCGCCTGTGGGTAATAACCACAAACTGCAAATGCTCCGACATACGTTTGAGGTAGTCGGCGTAGCGCGTGACGTTTATCTCGTCAAGGTCATGGTCAACCTCGTCGAGTACGCAGAACGGCGCGGGATTCACCTTGAAAATAGCGAAGTACAGCGCGATTGCCACCAGTGAACGCTCGCCGCCGGACAGCGGCGCGAGCGCGCCGAGTTTTTTGCCGGGCGGCTGAACGCGGATTTCGATGCCTGTATTAAGTAAATCCTCCGGGTCTTCGAGTTCCAAATAGGCTTGTCCCCCGCCGAATATCTCCAAAAATGTCTCGACAAACCGCTCGCTTATAAGCGCAAACTTTTCCGAGAATATCTCTTTCATCGCGTTAACAATTTCATCAAGAATCCCCAGCAGTTCGGTCTTTGACTTCCTCGCGTCGTCGCTCTGCAAGGTCAAATACTCATACCGCTCGTTGACCCTCTTGAACTCGTCAATCGCGCCGATATTGACAACTCCCAGAGCTTCAATTTCGCGTTTTAACTCCGCTATGCGCCGTTGGGCGACCGGAACGCTTTCAATCTCCGTGCGCTGTTTAAGCGCGTCTTGGTGCGCCAAGCCGTAGTTCTCCCACAGCCGTTCGAGAATAAGCCGCTCCTCCTGTTCTCCGGCGGCGCGTTTGCTCTCCAAACGCGCGACCTCGCGCTCCAGTTTGAGATTCTGCTCGTTTATATCCTTTGTGTCTCTGTCCGCGCGGGCGCGTTCCGCCTCGAGTTCCATTGACTGCTGAACCGCCGCCATTAACTGCTTGCGTATCTCCTCATGCGCGTTCTCGCAATCGGCGATTTCGTCCGCCAACGCTTCTAACTGCTGTTTGTAATCCTCTTTTTTGTCAAGCTGTTCTTTAATCGCGTTCTCCTTTTGCTCGCTGTCGCCGTACAACTGCTCCTTAAACTCCCTGTACTCCTCTATGGCGCGTTCTGTGCCGCTAATCTCCGCCTGAACGCCCGCCTGCTCCGCCCGCGCGTCTGTTATGCGCCGCGACAGGTCGGCGTGCTGCGTGTCCATTTCGTCCATCGCGCTCTCGAGTTCTATTGTTTTTTGTCGCAGTTCCGCCGCGCTTCGCTGTTCGGCATCTATGGTCTTGTTCAATTCTTCGGTTTTTTGAGCGTTAAGCTCTATTCTTTCCGAAACGCCGCCAAGCTCGTCATGCAGTATTTTTATAGCCGCCGCAAGCTGTTCGGTCCATGTCTGCTTGTGCTGACGCTCGGAATTAAGCGTTGTAACCGCAAGCTCCGCGTCTCTGCGCTCATCCTCGGCAACATTCAGCTCATACTGCGCCGCCGACAGCTCGCGTTCGGCGTTCTTCAATTCGCGTTCCGCCGCCTGATACTTTTCTTTTAGTTCCTCGAGCTTGGCTTCGAGACGCTCCAACTCATTGCGCCGTGACAGCGTTCCGACATTCTGCGCCGCCGCGCCGCCCGTCATCGCGCCGCCCGCGCTGATAACCTGCCCGTCAAGCGTGACAAGCCTTACGCGGAATCTGTTATTCCGCGCGATTTCCACGGCGGAATCCATATCGTTTGCCACCAGAGTACGCCCTAGCAGTTGGAGCATTACACCCTCCAACTTTTTGTCATATGACACCAAATCACTCGCCAAGCCTATTGATTCCTTGCCCCTGTCTTCGGTCTTTTCCCCGTGTACGGCGGATATTGGCAGGAATGTCGCCCTGCCGATATTGCGGCTCTTCAAGTGCCGTATGCACTCTTTTGCCACGTCCTCACTCTCAACGACAATGTTCTGCAACGCGCTGCCCAAGGCGGTTTCTATGGCAACGGCATATTTGTCCTCAACACGTATAAGCTCCGCGACCGTTCCCAAAACACCCTTGAAATTCCCGTTCATAACGGACTTTACCGCCCTCGGAAAACCTTCATACTCGCGTTCCATATCGCGCAGAATGCCCGCGCGTGATTCCACCGCGTGAATCTCGCGCTCAAGCTCGGTATGTTTTCCGCGCAGTTCAGTTGCCTTGACGTTCCTCGCCCCAACGCGGATTTTATAGCCCTCTATCACGTTTTGCAGCGACTCGGAGTTCTCCTTCGCCGTCTTAATGTCACTATCTATGGAGCTCAGTTCATTCAAGCTCTCTTTGTGCGTCTGATTCCTAACCGCAAGTTCGGTCATGACGGTCTGACGGCGTGCCGTCATCTCGCCGCTTAACGCCTCAAGCGTACTTAGCGCGTCACGCGCTTCGTTTGCCCTCGCCAACGCCTCCGACTCGTCAAGGCGGCTTTTAGCGAGCGTTGCTTCCAAGTCCCCGGATTTCTCGGCGCGTGCTTGAGTTTCGGCAATCGCCGCCTCAAGCTCCGCGTTGATTCCGGCAAGTATACTCGTTAAATCTTTGAGCTTTTCCTCGCGTTCGGCTGTCTGACGCTCAAGATTCTCATAACGACCCGACGACCCCTCCAATTCCTCGTTGAGCCGCGCTATATTTTCCTCGGCGTGTGCTATATTGGTTCTGATAATGTCGCCGCGTCCGACAAGCTCCTGTGCCTCTACCTCATTGCGCGACAGCTCGGAGCGCACGCCGTCAACGGCTAACTGCTGTTCGGCGTGACGCTCGCTCAACCGCTCCGCTTCGGCGTATTTATCCTCTAGTGTTTTGTGTCCCTGCTCCAAGTCGGAGTTGAGCGCGTCAAAGTCGCGGCGCAGACGGTCGGTATCCCCGCGAATCCTATCAAGATTATTCAGCCAGACATTTATTTCCAGAACCCTCTGTTCATCGTGGAATTTTAAGTACGTTCTCGCCCTCTCGCTCTGTTCTTTCAGCGGTTCGCGCTGTAGCTCCAGTTCATCGATTTTATCCTGTATGCGGACAAGATTGTCCTCGGCGTGTTGGAGTTTCCGCTCCGCGTCCTCCTTGCGGACACGGAAACGCGAGATACCCGCCGCTTCCTCAAAGACGCGGCGGCGATCCGTACCCTTGTCCGAGAGTATCTCTGAAATGCGACCCTGCCCGATAATCGAATAGCCGTCACGCCCCAAGCCTGTGCCAAGGAACAAATCAAGTACATCCTTGAGCCTGACGGACTGCTTGTTGATATAGTATTCGCTCTCGCCTGAGCGGTAAAGGCGGCGCGTGACCGCCATTTCGTCATTATCATCGGGAAAAACGCGGGTTGTGTTGTCGAGCCTGATTGTCACCTCACAGAACCCAACGGGTCCGCGGTGCTGTGTGCCGTGGAAAATCAGCTCTTCCATTTTTTTGTCGCAGCGCAAAGACTTCGCGCTCTGCTCGCCCAGAACCCAGCGCACCGCTTCCGCAACGTTTGACTTGCCGCTCCCGTTCGGGCCGACAACGGTGTTCACACCATCGTTGAACATCAGCACCGTTTTGTCCGGGAACGACTTAAATCCCTGTATTTCAATCGATTTCAGAATCATAGATTACCCTTTTCCATCGCGCTCTGCGCCGCGGCTTGTTCAGCTTCCTTTTTGCTTGTCCCCTCGCCGATACCCATCGGCTTTCCGTCAAATCTGACCTCTGTGGTAAAACGCTTCATATGCGGCGGTCCGTCCTCCCCTATCAAGTGATAGGTTGCCGTCATGCCTTTGTTCTGTACTTTTTCCTGTAAAATGGTTTTGAAGTCGGTAACGGTCAGTTCCTTCGCGGCGGGCCAGATGTGGACTTTCGCGAAATCCCTCGCGCTGTCCAGACCGCCATCGAGATAAACAGCCGCAAGGACGGCCTCTACAACATCCGCCATTATAGACGGGCGTTTTCGGCCTCCTGTCTGCTCCTCACCTCTGCCCACGCGGACAAAACGCCACAATTCCATGTTGTTCGCGGCGTTGGCAAGGCTCGGCTCACACACCAACATGGCGCGGCGTTTTGTCAGCTCGCCCTCGCTTAACTTTGACTTCGTTGTATAAAGCATTTCGGCGGTGAGCATTCCCAACACCGAATCGCCAAGGAACTCCAGACGTTCATAACTCATTTTCAAACTGCGTTCGTTCATATATGAGCTGTGCGTCAGAGCCGTTTCGAGCAGTAATTTATCCTTAAAGTCGTATCCGATTTTTCTTTCCAGTTCCGTCATGTCTGAACCTCGCTCTGAGCGTTTGATGTCATCGCTTTCATCGTTTCCATTTGCCCGGAGATATATCCCGCGAAATCACATTTTGCATAGGGTATAGCCTGTTTAATAGCTCCGCGAATCGCCCAAGCGTCTGAACCGCCGTGCGCTTTCATGATAGGCTTCGACATCCCCAAAAGCGGCGCGCCGCCTGTCTCGCGGTAGTCCATCTTAGCCTTGAACGCCTTAATGTCTTTATAGCACAGCAGGGCGGCGATTTTGGTGAGCAAATTGCGCTTGAACATACTTTTCAGCATATCGCCGAAAAATTTACCCACGCCCTCCACCGTTTTCAGGTACACATTGCCCGTAAAGCCGTCTGTGACTATAACGTCCGCCGTGCCTAAAACCGCGTCATTGCCCTCAACATTGCCGATAAAGTTTATTTCTTTCGCGTTTTTGAGAAGATTATGGGTGTTTTTGAGGAGTTGAGTGCCTTTTGTCTCCTCCGCGCCGTTGTTCAGCAGTCCGACCCTCGGATTGTCCACTCCAAGAGCCAGTTTTGAATAAGCCGAACCCAGAAAAGCGAACTGCAGCAGATATTCCTCCGTCACCTCGACATTCGCGCCGCAGTCTATGAGCAGGCAATATCCTTTGGGTGTCGGCATTGTGGGTACGAGCGCGCCGCGCCGTACACCCTTGATACGTTTGACAATCAATGTCGATGCCGCAAGCACCGCGCCCGTGTTTGTCGCGGTAACCAGAGCGTCGCCCTTGCCCTCGTTTAGCAGTTTAAGTGACAAGACCATTGATGACTCCGGCTTGTCTTTCATCGCCGTTGCCGCCTTGTCTTCCATGGTGACTACCTGCTCCGCGTGGGCAATTTCAACGCCTTTGGGCAAATCAGTGATGCCATCGTCTTTCAGTACCTGCAAGATGTCCTCGACGCGCCCGACCAGAATAATATCAACGCCGAACTCTTTGTTGGCTATAAGCGCACCGCGCACGATTTCTCTCGGCGCGTTGTCGCCGCCCATAGCGTCTATGATTATTTTCATTAGTGTACCTCCTTTGTTAACCCGCCCCTACAACCATTCGTTTAACATTTTCAATGCTCTTTCAGATGTTTTTCTGCAGCGTTCGGACTTGTCCTTGATTGTTTCGTCAAGTTTTGGTATTATGCCGAAGTTGATGTTCATGGGCTGAAAGTCTTTACTCGCAGAGGCCGATATGTGCCGCGAGAGTGCGCCAAGCGCGGTTTCGGGCGGCAGATTCAGCGGTTCGCCCCTAATAATCGCCAGCGCGGCTGTCAATCCCGACGCGGCGGACTCGGTGTAGCCTTCAACGCCCGTTATCTGCCCCGCGAAATACACATCGCTCTGTGTTTTCAGCATATATTCCGGGGTCAGCAGCTTCGGGGAGTTTATGAAAGTGTTGCGGTGCATTACCCCGTAACGCAGGAACTCGGCGTTCCGCAGTGCCGGTATCATCGTAAACACACGCCTCTGCTCTCCAAATGTCAGATGTGTCTGAAAGCCGACAATGTTCAGCATCGCCCCCTCCGCGTCATCGCGCCTTAACTGCACCACGGCGTAACTGCCCTTATCTGTGCGCGGGTCGCGCAGTCCTATCGGTTTCAGCGGCCCGAAACGGAGTGTGTCCTCTCCCCTCCTCGCAAGGACTTCTACCGGCATACAGCCCTCGAATACCTTGCTGTCCTCGAACCCGTGAACGTGAGCTTCCTCGGCGTTTGCCAGCTCGCGGCGAAATGAGGTATATGTCTCTTTGTCCATCGGGCAGTTGATATAGTCGCCGCTGCCCTTGCCGTATCTGTCTCCGGCATAGGCATACTCCATATCTATGCTATCACTTGATAGGATTGGAGCGGCGGCATCATAGAAGCTGAGAAACTCATCACCGACCAGTTTTTGTATATCAGTTGATAGACTATCACTTGTTAGGGGTCCGGTCGCGATAACAAGCGGGCGGCTGTCCGGAATTGAAGTAACCTCGCCGGATACTACCTTTATGAGCGGGTGGGCGGTTATGCTCTCCGTGACATATCTCTCGAACTTGAGCCTGTCCACCGCTAACGCGCCGCCCGCCGCAACGCGGGTAGCGTCGGCGGCTTTTATAATCAGTGAGTTGAGCAGTCTCATTTCGGCTTTCAGCAGTCCGGCGGCGTTTTCGAGCCTGTCGCCGCGCAGGGAGTTTGAGCATACCAACTCGCAGAGGTTATCGGAGTGGTGAGCCGGAGATTTTTTCAGCGGCTTCATCTCATAGAGCGTAACATTGATACCGTTCTCCGCCAGAGTATAGGCACATTCACAGCCCGCCAAACCTCCGCCGATGATTGTTACATTCATTTTTTCTTGGCGGCGGGTTTTTTCTTGGTTGTTTTAGAAGCTGTCGTTTTCTTTGCGGCGGTTTTCTCGTCTTCTGTTTTCTTTTTGTAGCTCCTTTGGTCTTCAGGCAGGAAGTTCGGACACTCGGGATTTATACAGAATGTTTTCTTCTGACCGCGCCCGCCGTTCTTGAACAATGTCTGACCGCAGGACTCGCAGTTCTCCTTCTGCGGCACGTCCCAAGTGGCGAAATCGCAGCCGGGGTATGTGGAACAGCCGTAGAAAGCGTAGCCGTTGCGGGTCTTCTTCTTTAGTATCTTACCGCCGCATTTGGGACACGCGCCCGGCATTTCCTCGGCGATAGGTTTGGTGTTCTTGCAGTCGGGGTAGCCCGGGCAGGCTAAAAACCGCCCGAATCTTCCCGCTTTGATAACCATCTTCTTGCCGCACAGATTGCAGACAACATCGCTCTCCTCGTCCGGCACTCTAATGCGCTCCGTAACGCTTGCCGCCTTTTCAAGCGCGTTCTCCAACCCCGTGTTAAACTCGGCGAGCATTTCCTTCCACGGTTTGTTACCCTCGCCTATTTCATCGAGCAGACGCTCCATACGCGCCGTGAACTCCACGTCCACAATGTCGCCGAACTGTTCGAGCATAAGACCCGTTACCACTTCTCCAAGCGGCGTGGGGCGCAGTCTGTTGTCCTCTTTAAGCACATACTCCCTGTCTTGAATCGTTGACAGCGTTGGCGCGTAGGTGCTTGGACGACCGATGCCGTTTTCCTCCATGGCTTTAATAAGCGATGCTTCGGAAAAACGCGGCGGCGGCTTTGTGAAATGCTGCAGCGGTTCGGTTTTTTTGCGCGTCAGCGGTTCGTTCTCTTTAAGATCGGGCAGTTTTGCCGCGCCCTCTTCATCGGCTTCGTCTTTGCCCTCGACATACACGGCGGTGAACCCCGGAAACAGGACGGTCGTGTGATTTGCGCGGAAAATATGCGTCTTCGAGCCGTCCGCCGCCGAAACGTCTATAGTAAGCGTGTCGTACACGGCGTTTGCCATCTGGCACGAGACGAAACGCTCCCATATGATTTTATAAAGCCTGTACTGCTCCGGTGATAGGGTGCTTTTCAGCTCTTCCGGCGTATGGTAAACATCGGTGGGTCGGATGGCTTCGTGCGCGTCCTGCGACGCGGCCTTGCCCTTGAACACATTTTTAATTTTCGGCAGATACTCATTGCCGTAACGCGCCGGGATAAATTCCCTTGCGGCGGCAATAGCGTCATCGGACAATCTGAGTGAATCGGTTCGCATATATGTGATATGCCCGTTCTCGTAGAGAGCCTGCGCGATGGCATTGGCGCGTTTTGGGCTGAAACCCAGTTTGCGCGATGCTTCCTGCTGAAGCGTTGAGGTTGTAAACGGCGGGTGGGGTGAGCGGCGTTTCTCGGAGTGTCCCACGCTCTTTACGCTGAATTGCGAGCGGTCGAGGTCGCCTAACACGGCTTTAACGGACGCTTCGTTGGGCAGCACGGCCTTTTTTTCGCCATCGGGCGCAAAGTAAGCGGCGGTGAACGCTCCGCCGCCGGAGGCGCGTTCCACGTCTATTTCGATCGACCAGTATTCCTCGGGGTTAAAAGCGCGTATCTCGTTCTCACGGTCAACCACAAGGCGGGCGGCGACAGACTGCACGCGCCCCGCCGACAAGCCGCGCTTAATGCGATTCCACAGCACGGGACTGATTTTATAGCCCACGAGCCTGTCAAGCACACGCCGCGCCTGCTGCGCGTCTACCAGTTTATAGTCAATATCGCGCGGATTGGCGATACTTTTCTGCACAACAGTCTTCGTTATCTCGTTGAATGTGACACGCCTCGCGCGTTCGTCATCGAGATTAAGCAGTTCTTTGAGATGCCATGAGATAGCCTCCCCTTCGCGGTCGGGGTCGGTCGCCAGATACACTGTACGGCTGCCCTTGGCGGCCTTTCTGAGGGCTGAAATGGTGGACTCCTTGCCCTCTATGGGTTGGTAATCGACAGCGAACCCGGCATCGACATCAACGCCCAGACCGCCTTTCGGCAGGTCGCGCAGATGACCCATGGTCGCTTCGATTTTATAGCCCGAGCCTAAATATTTCCCTATGGTCTTCGCTTTCGCCGGGGATTCGACAATTACTAAATCGTACATTGAAACATTCCTTGCTAATATTATAATTTTGAGTTATCAAGCAAATTTGAGCCTTCCTATTTATACATCAAGTGCGTCTGCTCCATTCATCTTTTGTAATTTCTAAATAAGTATCGTAATCCTCCAAATATTTGGGGCGCGGCTTGCTTATGAAACCTAATTTCCCATATAATGTCCATGCTTTATGATTGTCCGGATGGGGGTCAACATAAACCCGTTCCGCATTGCCTTCATCAAACGCTTTATTTATAACAAACTCCAACGCGGTTTTCGCAATGCCTTTTCCCTGTGCCATTGGTAACAATTTTATGTCTAGTGCTGATGTTCCCGTTTCCGCGTCCACATCGTAAAATGTTTCGCCGCAATATCCTATTTCCTTATTATAAATTGAATAATGACATCTGCTTGGTTTATTCATTACCCATGTCAGCCAATCTTCTAACTTCTCCAAAGTATAACCCAATCCATCCGGAAAACCGACAAATGACATTACCGCTCCGTTATTCCAAAGTGATAAAATGTTTTCAAAATCACACCTTGATGTTTCTCGTATTTCGCAATTACTATTCATAAGAAAACCTCCTGTACTTAACTATCTGCATCACCAAACCCATGACACATCGTATTTTTGAATATTTTCGTCTATTGTTATAATTGTTAATTTCTCAGCGATTGCGGTCGCTAAAAGCAGACGGTCAAAAGGGTCTTTGTGTAAAAAAGGTAACGAAGAAAGCCCTTTTAAGTATTCATTTTCGATTTGTAAGATGGTAAACTCGCCGCTCTTTATATCGTCAAGCAATTCATTAAAAGTAAAATTCACCGTCAATTTCCCCAAGTTTAACTTAATAGCTATTTCCCATAGAGAAACAGAAGAAATGAATATTTTATTTTTGTTGTTATCAATTATTTCTTTTGCTTTTTTGGTAATTTTTGACGAATCTTCAATATGCCAAATGATGGCATGAGTATCAAGCAAGTATCCCATCACATATACTCCCTCATTTCTTCAAGCGGCTCGTTAAAATCATCAGACATCCATACCTGACCTTTCCATTTACCTCTCAATTCTGAAAGTGGAATTTTCTTGTTTGCAGTTTTAGATTTGCTGATTTCAAACGGAATCGCTTCTCTATATACCACTTGAGCTAAATAAATATTTATTGCCGTGGACATATCAAGCCCTAAATCGGCAAAAACAGACTTCGCCTTTGCCTCAAGTTCACTGTTGATGTTAATAGTAACAGCCGCCATTTTTCACAACCTCTTTCCGTTCAAATTACAAATAATCTATATAACAGTTTTATGCTTGCGCCAAACCTATAACGAATATACCCCCGCTGTGTTGCTGGTAACAACGCCTTCTATTTCAAGCATCGTCAGCTCCGTAAGCGTTTCACGCATTCCCAAGCCCGTTGCGGCGATTATGTCGTCAGGTGACAGAGGTTCTTTACGCAGAGCTTTGACAATCTTTGCCTGTGTTTCGTTAAGGTCTCTATCCTCCGCTTTAGGTTTCGCCGGATTGGGCGGCGGCAGTTTTTTCTTCGGTTCTTCAACTGCCGGGAGTTTGGGTTTTTCCTGTTTCGCGCCCAGTTGAACGGGATATTGATTGATATACTCGCTCAGAATATCCATCGGCTGCGATGCAAGTATGGCATACTCGCGTATTAGCCTGTTGCAGCCCGCGCTGTTCGGTGCTTCGATATTGCCGGGTATGGCGAACACATCGCGCCCCTGTTCCTGTGCCGTGCGTGCGGTTATCAACGCGCCGCTCCTGAGCGGAGCTTCGGCAACCAGAACGCCCGCGCTCAATCCGCTGATAATCCTGTTCCGCTGCGGGAAATGCGCTCCAAGGGGGCGCGTTCCGGGCGGAAACTCAGTAATAACCGCGCCAAGGCTTATGATGTCGTTGTAAAGCGTCTCGTTTTCCAATGGATACACCACGTCCGCGCCGCAACCCAAGACGGCAACGGTTGGTTTCCCTGCGCGTAACGCGCCTTTGTGCGCGAATGCGTCTATACCTTTCGCCATACCGGACACGATTACCATTCCGCTTTTGGCGAGGTTGTATGAAAACATCGCGGCGGCTTCGATTCCGTATGGCGTGGCATCGCGCGTACCGACAATCGCAAGACCCGGCTCGATGGAAAGAGGGCTAAGGCTTCCTTTAATATATAATACGCCGGGCGGGCTGTCAATATCCCTTAACCGCGGCGGGTACAACGCGTCTTGATATGTTACGATGCCAATATCCGCTATTTCGCATTTTTCAAGTATTCTTTCCGTCATATCGAAAGATTTTGATGATAAAGTGTTTATTTCATCGGGTGTAAGTAATTCTAGCGACAACAGCTCGCTCTCAGAGGCGAAAAAAACTTCCTCGGGCGACGCGAAACGCCGCATAATAGACGATACTTTTTGCGGAGACAGATGAGTTGTCAGCCAAATCCAATATTTAAGCATTTTCGTCAGCTCCTTTAATACAGAAAATTAAATCCAATCAAACTAATCGCTAAACTTGCACTTACGTGAATCATAAAACTTCCAAACGCGCTTTCATACCTTCTTGTTATTTCATTAAAAAGCAATCCAACTCCAATAAGACCAATGACACTAAGAACCAAAAGGCTCGGAGTAACCCCGTCTTTCATAACAGCTATATGGTATACCGCGAACAAAACGCTTGAATAAACAAAAGCAAAGCGTTTATAATTCATTTTATAAAGAACTAAAAAAACAAAACCTCTAAAAAATAATTCCTCCAAAGCTACATTTACCAGTATATAATACATAACCGCAAAAATATAGTTGTTTCTATCTATTCCTACATTCGACATAGCATTTATAATCATGGATGAATCCAACCATGAACGTATTACCGCAAAAACAACAAAAACGAAAGAAAAAGTAATAATTCCCAACAATAATGTTTTTATTATGCTTTTTTTATCGACTTTGATACGAAATAAATCTCTTAGCGTACCTTCTTTGGAAAACTTAAAATACAATAAAGGGCAGAGCATAAAAAGAATAACTTTAGCTGCGGATGTATAGATATAATCATTAAACGGTGTATGCAATATCAAGCCATGTAATGTACACGCAAATAATGAGAACGCCGTAATAAGCAGTATGTTTTTATTTTTCACTCTCTTTATGCGCTCCTTTTTTCGGGTTAGTATACTGAACCACTACCGATTTAGTTCACGTTTGAAAACTGAAATAACATATCCTTCAAGAGATGCGTTTCCGGTAATCTCAACTAATTCCCAACCTTCAATGCCATACGCATTTAATTCCTCAGCAAATTTTTCAGCATACTTTTCGCCGGATGTGAACGCACCTTTTTTGATTGATAATACCTTGTATTCAAATTTTTTCATAGTTTACCTCCACTATATAAATTATCGTGCTTATATATTGTTATCTGCGTTTGTTCCTTTTTTCGTTTCCGTGTTTGAAATGCCCTGTTGCTTTTGCCATTATCAAC